>NZ_JBHSOU010000052.1:88254-254741 GCF_042656385.1 Pseudomonas sp. GCM10022186 | reverse complement strand
GCGTGGGGCAAGCAGTCCCCTAACACCGGATATACGGAAGCAGTCGTACCCAGGTTCGAAAACAAAGCCGGTCGCTGGCAAACCGGGAGGAGTCCATATATGGAAATCGCTTTTCATTTCCACCGTCCAGCGTCCCGGGAGGCCACGAATGGTGGATCGGTGAAGCGTGATCCACCCTACTCCGAGCTTTCGCGGGCCAGCGCCAGGAACGCTGCCGGCAGTCGCGCCTGCCGGCGTTCCTTGAGGCAGTAGAGGTATTCGTCTATCTGTGGCGCGTCCTTGAGTTCGATCACCCGCAGCTCCGGGTTATCCGGCACTTCGTGGCGGGCGATAATGCTGATGCCGAGGTTGCGGATCACCGCTTCGCGGATGGATTCGCGGCTGCCGATCTCCAGCAGCGGGCCGATGGCGATGCCGGCGTCCTTGAGCATGTCTTCGGTGAGCTGGCGGGTGGTGGAACCGGGTTCGCGCATCAAGAGGCAATGGCCCTTGAGGTCCTCCAGGCTGACACTCTTGCGCCTGGCCAGCGGGTGTTCGCGATGCACCGCCAGCACCAGCGGGTCGCTGCCAAGGACGACTCGGGTCAGGCGGGCGTCATCCAGGCACTGGGAGGAAGCGGCGAGATCGACCCGATACTCCTCCAGTGCTTCGATCACCTGCTGGGAGTTGCCGATCTCCAGGGAAACGTCGGTCTGCGGGAAACGGGTGCGGAAGCTGCGCACCAGGTCGAGGATGTAGTAAGGCGCGGTGGCGCCGATGCGCAAGGTGCCCTGCATCTGCCCGCAGTTGCGCAGGAAGAATTCGATGTCGGCCTCCTGCTGCAGCAGCACCTTGACCATGGGCAGCAGCCGGGCGCCCTCCTCGCTCACCACCAGCCGGCGGCCGCCCCGGTGGAACAGCTCGACGCCGTACTGGCCTTCCAGGTTGCGGACCTGGGTGGTCACCGTGGGCTGGCTGAGGCCGAGCTTCTTCGCCGCCTGGGTGATGCTGCCCAGGCGGGCGACCATATAGAAGGCCTTGAGCTCAGCGCTGAGCATGGCGCGGACTGGCGAAAGCTGGACTGGGCACGGCCGGGACCTCGTGATGCAGTGAAATCCCGGGCATTCTGCCCGTGGCGGATGAAGCTGCACAGCCCGCAGGGGTGGCCATGAAATGGAAGCCCCGCACAGGGCGGGGCTTCGAGCGATCTAGTAGCCTCCGCTGCCACCCATCGGCTCGCTTTGCTGCGAACCACCGCCACCGCCACCGCCACCGCCATTGCAGGTCGAGCCACTGATTGCAATGAACAGCGCCACCATTACAAAGGGGATCAAGCGCTTGAGCATCTGAGTTCTCCCATGAGGTGAGCCCCATCATTCAGTCAAGCGTGATGCACAGGGCGCCGCAAGCGCAGGCGGCCAGCGGTCAAGGGAGGTGAACGTGCAGGGAAGTCGAGGATTGCACCACCAGACTGATGTTTGCTTGCTCATGATGCTTAAGAAAGGCACAGATCACTCTAGGCATGAACGACAGGCCCAGGGCAGGGGCGCAAGCGATGCGCAGTGAACCTCTGGGCGCTTCGGCTAGACCTCGGTTACACCACTTCCCGGGACACGATCCCCCTTGCGCCCAACCCCCCTCATATACCCCGCTCACAAAGCATTCATTTCAGCGATATCACGCACCACCTGATCTGCAGAGCGGTCGAACATCGCCTGCTCCTGCGCATCCAGAGGCAACTCGATCACCCGCACAACCCCCTCCGCTGCCAGCACACAGGGGACACCCATGGCAATGCCTGTTCGCCCGTACTCGCCCTCGAGAATCGCGACCGCCGGCAAAATGCGGTTTCGCCCATTGGCGATAGCATCCACCATCTGTGCAATTGCCACGCCCGGCGCATCGCAGGCGCTCCCCAGCTTCTTCAAACCCAGAATCTCGCCGCCACCCTGACGTGTGCGCTCCACAATCCGCTCTATCTGCTGACTGGACAGGAAGTGAGACAGCGGCACCGAACCGACCGCACAGTATCGCATCAGCGGCACCATGCTATCGCCATGCCCTCCCAGCACCAGCGCCGTGATATCCCGAGCAGAAAACCCTGTCTCCTCGGCAATGAAACACTTCATGCGCGCTGTATCCAGCACCCCCGCCTGCCCGAACACCCTGTCGCGTCCCAGCCCACTGAGACACCAAGCCCGATAGGTCAGTACGTCGACCGGGTTCGACACCACCAACACCGTCGCCGCCGGAGCATGACGATTAATATCCAGCATGATGCTATCGAGAATTGGCAGATTGATATTCAATACATCCTGGCGCGACTGACCAGGCTTGCGGGGCACACCCGCCGTGATCACCACCAGGTCAGAATCCTGCAGCAATTCGGCATTGGACCCGCCGTAAACCCGGGTATCAGAACCTGACTCAACTGCCGCCTGCCAGACGTCCAGCGCCTTGCCCTTTGCCAACTCACCCTGCACATCAATCAACATCAACTCACGACAGAACTCTTCCCGGGCAATGATCTGAGCCGCCGCCTCACCCACCATACCGACACCCACAATTGATAGCTTGTTCACCTCACACCTCCCTGCGGCGCGCGCCACCAGCAACACGCCACCTTTGCAGAGAAGTATTACCCGCCAATGCAAAAAGGCCACCCGAAGGTGGCCGAAGCCGTCGCTAATGGGCAGTCCTGGCCCCAGGACATCTCCCCTGCCGACGTTCGCTGGGCAAGTCAGAGTTCGAGAATGGCCTGGCGCAAAGCCGGTGGCTCCTTGAGCAAGGGCGGTAACGAAAGGAGTCGCGGGAAATGCCAACAATAGAATGTCCTTCAGTCCCAACGGCAAGCCCCAGTAGGTAGACGTCAAGTACTTCGCGTTCGACGTCAACGGCGAGTGATTACCCATCTGCAACGCCTGGGTGCCTTGGGGAAGGCGGCGGGAACGATCTGGAAAGGGGCCTGCGGGCGGATGGGCGCGACGGTCGTCAATCGAAGAGGGTCGCTGGGAGAAGTACGAGCCGACTCGCGTTCGCATTCCTGCTGCGCGCTTCATGGAAAAGGATGACAGCAAGGTGAGCCACTGGTTTGGCCTAGAAGAGGACCAGGTGATCGAGGGCCTGGTGATCGGCGATGGTGAGCAACAGCGGCTCTACGTGATCACTACTCATGCACCGCCTGAGCAAGCTTGGGTACATGACCGATGGCCGCTGATTACTTTTTAGCCAGAAGATAAGTAGTTACTAGATTTGAATTCCTCTCTAGCCACTACTTGCAAGAACCGGCTAAGCCCTTGATCTATATGGCGTCCCAGAGTGGGTTCGAACCACCAACCTTCCCCTTAGGAGGGCCATTTACAGCCCTGCCAGCTCTGCCTTCCCCAGCAGAATCAGGCACTCCAGACGCAGTTAGTCACTGTCGGACGCACTGCTATAGTTCTTTCTGCACCCACAATGCACCCACGGGGGAACTGTGAAGGAGAAGCTGACGATCCGACGACTCGCGTCCCTGGAAGTCACAGGTACAGAGTACCAAATTCACGATACCGTCGTACCGGGCTTATTCGTCCGCGTGACCAAGGCAGGGGCCAAATCGTTCCTGGTGACCTGGGGTCGGGCCAAGAAGAAAACTCTTGGCCGCGTGGGCATCATGACCCTCGATCAGGCGCGCGAAGAAGCCCTCCTCTACCTAACCGAGGCCCGTAAGCATGGTGAGCCTCTGGCGGTAACCCAAGGGCGCACGGCGGCGACGTCCCCTACCCTGCGCAACTTTGTGGAAGATACCTACCTGCCGTGGTTCAAGGCCCATCACCGCGGCCACGACAAAACCGCGCACACCTTGTCGACCAGCTTTGAACCGATATTGGCCCTGCGCCTGGCGGAGATTACTGGTCGCGAACTGGAACAGATCCGAACCGGTTGGCTCGGCTCTGGCAACAAACCTGCCACCGCAAATCGCAAGATGGGCACCATCAGCGGCGTCTTCAGCCGAGCCGTGGACTGGGGTTATCTGGAATCCTCGCCGCTGGGCAAGGTGAAAGCGCTGAAAGTCGACGCCAAGGGACGCATCCGCTACCTCTCCAAGGATGAAACCAAGGCGCTCAGGGAGGCCCTGGATAATCGGGAGGAGCGGATGCGGGCCGAGCGCACGAGCGCCAACCAGTGGCGTTCGGAGCGCAAGCAGAAGCTACTGCCTGACCTGCAGGCAGTAGCCTTCACCGACCACCTTAAGCCCATGGTGGTTCTCACCCTGAACACGGGACTGCGTCGCGGAGAACTGTTCAACCTGCGCTGGCAGGACGTGAACCTGCAGGCGAAGAACATCACTGTCGCCGGCGAAGGCACCAAGACGTCGGAGACGCGGCATATCCCGCTGAACACTGAGGCCCTGTCCACGCTGAAGGCGTGGAAGAAGCAGGGCGACGGCAGCGGCTACACCTTCCCCGGCCAAGACGGTGAACGTATGACAGACGTGAAAACGGCCTGGTTGGAGCTGCTCAAAAATGCCGGGGTTAAGGATTTTCGGTGGCACGATTTGCGACACGACTTCGCGTCACGCCTGGTGATGGCCGGCGTTCCGCTGAACACCGTTCGCGAGTTGCTGGGCCACAGTGACATCAAGATGACGCTTCGCTATGCGCATCTGGCGCCGGAAAGCAAAGCAGCGGCAGTGGAATTGATCTAGTGATGGATTGGACTGACAATAAGCAATAGCCTTTTAAGATCAAGGCCTTATAGACAGAAAATCCATTGCTTTAGCAGAATTCAAGCAACTCCTGTATTAGAAAGGCTAGGCTAAGCGGGCTTCGCCTTTTCTCGCGTCGACAACACACTGTTCCGTAGCAAATCCGAAGTAGCAAGCCATTGACGCGTGGTGTCTTCCAGAGGCGAAAAGACCACTCGTCACACACCCATTGTGTGACAGTAGGTCGCACTAGTAGAGCCTTCCCCTAGAGCCACTGAGGATTCAAGGCAAATGCGAACTAATTTGCCGCTACGGTGAAAGGCATTGATTGGCATAGTTTGGCGCCCGAATTGCCCCAAATTAACCCCAGCCCTCCCACACCAGCGCCATAAGCGAAATCAACTCAGGCGAGCCAAGAAAGGAGTCTCGAAGTGCTTGCATACAAATACGCGGATGCGTTCGCTGAATGGCCGTTACTAAACTTCGTCGGGGAAGCCCTGCTGGAACGCTACAACGTGTCGCCCTCGATCCGGGCCGCAGCTCTATGCTGGGAGGAAGAAGCGCTGTGCGCCCGCCCGGTCAAAGGGGGATGCAGCCGCGTTGGTGGACTAAAGGCAACAAGGACCGGATCAATGTCAGAGTCGAAAAGGTTGAAAATAACTTCAACGTCCCCAAACCAAGAAGCCAATCAGTCCTAGAATATTTTCTTCAGGAATGATTCATCCTGATAGGAACTCCGATATGCCTCCTCAAGCTTAGAAATAAGCTCTGCAGCAGCGGTATTTATCCCAACCAAGACATGATGATCCATATCAAGCTTCTTTCTACCGGAAACTCGGTAATGCCCATTATTGCTAACAGCTGTACGCAACCCTCGACCGTCGACCACAACCCCATTTGCCTTCAGCTTCAGAAGCGCGAGAGCGCTTTCCAACCGAAGAAGTTCAGGGTCTATAGTCAACTCAAGCTTCCTGGAGCTCTCGCAAACCGTTTGAGTCAGACAGTCAATTGCGTTCTTTCTAACATTCTCTACAGAGGCAATTGTTCTATCCAGAAACTGCCTGACCTCTTTCCGTGTCTCTCGCCGATCATTACCCCTGGAGACCACTGACCAACCCAGAATCACAATCAGCGAAGGAACCGCCCACCGGGCAACTTCCAACCAATCCTTGAAATCCATCAAAACTCCCGACGAGCAGCCTTCACATAATCCCAAGATTCTTCAACGTAACTTGGAACCTCAAACTTAATAACCAATTTAGACTTCAGTTCCTTGGCAGTGTAATGCCCTTTTCTGACCAGACCGCCAAATGCCTCCTCCAAAAAGGAGGAACCCAGCGTCAGCACCCCGTCCAGATCCACAACTACGCGATCACTTTTTTGCAGAGCTGGTAGCAATACGTCATCCCTGAACTCTTCGCCAGATTTCTTGCCGTCACCGCGAAATCTGACACAAGGCATCTTGGAGTAATCTCTCGCAACGTATATTGTCATGGTATTCATAGTCTCTCAGAAACCTCTAAACCGAAGGCCTCTATTGGAATCTTCCACTGAACAATAGTTCCATTGATACTATTCTTCTCATCATGAGAAGCACTGGAACCATTAGTATTATCCAGCCCATACACCCCTTTATTGCTATAAATGTATAGACTGCCGACTTTTTGCTCCTGAACAACCTTAAGAATATCCTTAAGGCCTTTACCTCTATTCTTTTTATCCGTACTTGTTTTCCCAACAGTAAAAGCAAGCCGGATCATCTTATGATCGAGCCGTTTCAACCCGGACCTTGTCTTAAAGTAAGAGGCCAATTCCTCTTTCCAATTAGCTTCAAGAGTCCCCGGAATGCCACGCCCAAGATCACAAATTACAACAGCTATATCGTCATCGACTTGTCGCGCAAAAAGCCACCATTTCTGCGGCTTGATACCCGGCAACGGCGTCTTCATAACTTTTAAGTAGGCATGCTCTGAGGAGTTAGCAACAGCCTCCGCCATACCACTTAGCAATGCCACTCGCAACTCAGTATTGCTCCCCTCAGTCAAAACTTTCGGAAGCATTTCAGCTATAGAGTCCAAATCCCCCTCGTGGCCAGAAGCATATAGCCATGCCACCACATTCTGGGCACAGATCTCTTCGATCCTTGGCTCCAACCCTAACCTCGCAAGCAGGCCGACGTGCTGGAACATCTCTTCAACCACACGATCCGTTGGATAGAGAGCGCTAAGTTTCTTGGATGCCTCAGAGGACTCAAGCAAACGCTCGATTTCCGCCAGGAAAAGCAAGGTGCCACACGGATGCAGCTGCGTCACTTTGGAGAAATCTATGACCACATTAGAAATATTGGGGTCACGCACCGCATCCTTCAAACGGCGGAAAAAAAGGATGAGGCTGCCTCTGACATCCGATCCTCCCAGGCTGATGGTGCTTGGTAACCGAAGCTTAGCCGTTGAGAATTGATGGGATCGCGAAGATAGGAGCCGTCGGTTACGCTCATAGCCACTGTTTCGAATCTGACGGTATACGCGTAGCTGCATCGCCCGACGCCGCCAGTCCAAAACCCGCTTTGAAATCTTCTTCATGACGCCTCCTACGAGAGGCGCAGATGGTAAATGCTTTCCTCCGTCCCCGGAAGCATAGAGGCTAGAGCTTGAATTCGCAGGGGAGCGGAATCAATGCCTCTTCACATCCTCTTAGAAGCGTTCCGCACATATTCCTGACATGCTTTCAGGGTGATGAGACCTTGGTCCCCATCGCCGGTGATGGCGACACCCTTCCGCAGCTGCGCTTCGCTTCGTTCGCTGTGGCCAGCTCACGGGAGGACTTGCACCTCCAAGAGTGCGCCCATGCTGGGCGCACATGAAAAACCCCGTCGGGGCGGGGTGTGGTGATGGAGTTCATAACTACCAAGCGACGACCTGGATCTGCTCCAGGGTGATGGCCTCCAGCACGTGGCGTTCCAGCGCATGGCGCTTGCCGGTAAGGCTGGCACTCTGGGTGCTATAGGCCTGGTCCTTCGCCTGCACCTTGGCCGCCAGTTCAGCCTTCCAGCAGGGCATCGAGCAACGGTGTCAACGCCTCTGGTCGCCGCGTCGGTGGTCGCCATGGCTGTCAGCAAGTTCATGATCTTGCAGCTATTCAGGTTGACGTCGGCCGTCGGCGCGGCCATCTGATCCAGACGGCTAGAGCACATCTGCGAATCGAAGTCGCTGATCTTCGCCGAAGTCGGTGTCGGGATGTCGCCGACGGCCAGGGTGGTCGAGGCGGTGACGGCTCATGCCAGGTGCGCCATCAGCATGGGATGGGAGCCTCGCTGGCGCACGATGGGTGAACTGAGGGGAACGAGGGGAGGATTTCTTGATAATCCAGGCCACCGCTGTATTTCGCCGCCTCCCTGGTCATGGCCAAATAACGGCGAATCTAGGCACTCATCCTGCAAGCGCTGACGCTACTTTCATGTTCGGCAACCTAAAATTTAATCCAAAATCGATCTTGCGGCCGCCATAGCCGGATGGGTACCAAAGATCTCGTCGATTGCGTCGGCCACATCGAAACCGCTGCGGACCAATTCGGTGAATCTGAGCATCACATTGGCGCCCACATCGTGGGACAAGGCCGCCGCCATAAAACGGCGTACCGGTTGAGCGAGCTTGGCCTCAACCTCGCTGGCAGGCGCCTTGAGCGCGTCCCGCGGGGAAAACACAGCAATCACATCTGAGCCGAGCGAGTCCTCATCCAAGCCAAAGAGTTCGTAAAAGAGCTGCCCCAACGTACCGGCAGGCTGACGCTCCAGCCGATCCCACTGTTTAACCGGTTTCAAGTCTTTCCGGATCGACTCCAAATGCCGCCGAAGCTTGCCCGGAAGCGTCGTTGCTGCTCTATGTTTGTTGTAATACTCACGACTGGCCAGACTGGATGCATCCTTGATCACTTTCCACACCAGTGACCAGACCTGCGAAATGCTGTAAGTCCGCAATGCAACCCTGATGATGCTTTTTATTTCGCCTTCATCTTCGGCGGAGATGCTCAGACCATACAGATCACACTGACCAAAGAAGTAACCCATGCAATCAGCCACCGCATAATCCAACCAAAGCGGCAGCAGGCTGTAATGATCGCCATAAGTTCTTTCCAGCAACTTCTTAAGGGCATCGTCCCCTGCCCCCACTCCCCCATCAGGGACTAAAAAGAAAGTGGCAAGGCTACTTTTCAACCGCAGCTCTTCATTCCTCAGGAAATAAGCGTCCGGCGGCGACCTGGCAGGATCATCAAGAATCACGCACGCCTGCCAAAGCTGATCGATAAAGTCATCCACGTAGTACGGCGAAAGGCCGCGGCAGTCACCACGTGTGAACGTGCCGTTGCTCAAGCGCGGTTCGATCGCTCGGTCCAAGGCCCGCAACAGTAATGCCATGTCATCGGAAATGGCCTCATAGTCAACGGTCCAGCACGCCACTGCCGCAATACGTTTTCGCAATTGGCTTTGAAGCTCGGCTTCCATTTTGGCCTGCGCCGCGCGCTTAACTTCGTCGAGCGCATGCTGGCAAGCCGCACACGGCTTGGTCGCTATCAGGGGAAATTTTTTCGCCTCTGAACGGCTGTTGATGACGATGCCTTCACCACACTGCGGGCAGCGTTGATTTTCATCTATGGCCTGACAGTGTTGCCTGATAAATCCGGCTAACACGGCGCTTTTGGTTATATTTCGAAACGGCAAGAGCGCCTTGACCTTTTCGACGAATCCACCAATTTCATCCTGCGCCCAATACCGCTCAATCAGCCGGACCTCTTCGGGATCGGCGGAAGAAATTTTCAGCTTGATTGCCACGTCTTACCCAACTCTCCGGCCCGGACGATAAATGTTCAGTTTCATTATTGGACTGGCCAGTCATACCAAGGCAGTGCCAATGAACATCCCTGAACCACCTGAGTGACTGTGGAACTCCTGCCTAATGACGCGTGAGCACGGATTATTACCTGTAGTGAACCACTCGCGGAGCCACAGGCTGCTGCGAGAGAGGCAACAACTTGCCAAAACCATTGGACGTTAGCAGGCATCGCCACGCGCAGTTGTTCACTGCGCAACTAACCTCTTCTTGATCGCCGCCGATGCGGACTGGCTCCAAGCAATGAGTGCCTCCCGAGCTTTCGCTCGGGGCACGGACTGCTCGATTGCACCGATCGAATAAAGCATCTCGACAAGATCAAGGTCAGAAGGAGTCGACTTGGTCCACATTACCCCTGCGCTCCTCAGATGGTCTTTAGCCAGCCGGCGGGCTACTGCGTCTGCACGGGACGAAAGTCCCTTGCCCTTCTTCGCCGATGCTACGCCCACGTAGCGTTCTGCTGCCGAATCCGTAATCCAGTGTTTCTGGGATAACCGCAGCTTGTGAAGAATCCTCAAGCCGAACTTCCCCTGCGCCGATGTCAGCGTGAAGTCCTTGTCGGCCTCAGCCGCCGCCAGCATGTCATACACAAAGTACATTTCCCGGGGGTTCACCATCTGTGTCCAGGGAAATGCTCCATCCTTGCTCTTCACAAGCTGCTGAAACTGTGCAATTACCGGGCTATGGGTGGCCGAGGTAAAAACCCGGTCACCTGACTTCTTCTTCGCCATTCTTGCTCACATTGACTCGCCGTTGTGGCGGCAAAAATTGGGGGCATCAGGCGCAGTGATCTGTCACTGCGCGTCATCCATGGCTGTCTTGGGGGGCGGGCCCGCCTTCAGGGCTCCACTGGTCAGGACTTCGATCTGGTACTGGCGCGCCCACGGGACCTCCTCGCCCCACTGGGTAACGGCGCTCGGCTGTATGTGCAGGGCCTCCGCCAGTTTTTTCTTATTGCCAAAGTAGTCAGCGGCATCTTGAGTGCGCATGGAGAGCTCCTCTGGGACAACGGCATTATTTCAGCACACTTAAATAAAACCCGCAAGCGAAGGGATATCTATTTTCAGCACGCTTAAATTAAGCTCGCTTAATCTATGGACATGCAGCAGAACGAACGAATCAACCGGGCCATCCAGCTCTCAGGCAAGCGGAAGCGAGAGATTGCCGACGAGTGCGGAGTCGCCCCATCCGCGATTACTCAGTGGATAAACGGCGAGACCAAAGCCCTGAAAGCGGAAAGCGTGTTTGCGCTGGCCAAGGCAACCGGCTTCCGCGCCGAGTGGCTAGCGAATGGAACCGGGCCAGAGCGAGAAGGTGACGCCGCAGCGGCATCGCCCCAGCTAGAAAATAACGTTTCCGGCGATCCGATGCCGATGAGGACAGACAGCGTTCCAGTAGTGGGTGATGTCACGCTCAGCCCGGAAGGCTACTTCGAGGCTATGGAGTACCCCGTCGGGCGCAGCGTGGGTTTCCTGAACATCTACAGCTCGGATCCGGATGCCTATGGGCTGAGAGTCGTAGGCAACAGCATGAATCCCAGGATCAAGAACAACGAGTTCGTCTTGGTCGAGCCCAGCAAGGACTACGTCGCGGGCGACGAGGTCCTGGTGAAGACCACCAAGGGCCTGGCCATGATCAAGGAGTTCATCTACTACCGCGATGGGCAGTACCGATTCGACAGCGTCAACCTCGACAGCGACCCGATCTTTATCCATGAGGCTGAGGTGGTCGATGTGCAGTACGTTGGCGCCATCGTGAAGAGCTATCGATTCACACCAGCATCATAAGGGCAGCGGCTAGGGAAGTGAGGACGTGACACTAGCTTTCCTTCGGGTGGCCGGCTGAGGGATAGGTTTGCGGAAAATTGGCAGCCATCTTACTAGGCTGTCAAATATGACTTACCACAGCGTCACTGACTCTTAACAGCAACACATAACGCACGAAGTCACTCCAGCAAAGCATTTAATCCAGAAACTATGCCACCCAGATAAAAGCCGACGCTTCCTGTTGTCGCTCGCCGCCTGCCATCCAACAATTGCGGCCTGACAAACTCGTACTCGCGAGCCAGCTTGCGCAGAGGCTCCTGCCATTGGGCGTTTTTCGACTGTACCTGCCCGAATAGCTCGACTATTTCGGCATCGAGTTCAAGAGCGCTGTTCTCACTGAAATTCACATGCAAGGCCACGAGCTGAGCGGCCTTGGTCTGATACAGCAACTGCATCTGGCTGTTAAGCAAACTCAACCGCTGCAGCTGCGCGACAGCTTGAGAGCGCGGCTCGGTTTGCGCCTGCAGATGGCTTGCAAGCCTGTCCAGTTCTGCATGCTGTTCAAGAACAGGGTTGATCCATTGTGGATACGACCCTTGAATCTCATGCAATGGCTGCCGCTCCAAGCCATCCACCAGCTCTCTCATGCGCCTGACGGATGCCCGCACCCCAGGATCTGCCGACAACTCATCAAGTCGCTCCAGAGCCTGCTGATAGGCAACCCGGTATCCTGGATCGGAATACTTTTCGTAAGGATCGAAGTAAGCGATCAGGCTACTGACAAGAATGTATCCCTGGCTCCTGATCGCATACCTGTCACCGGCTTCGTCAGCCTGAACGGTCAATGACAAAAGCGCCAGATAAAGCAGGACAAGGTTTATCCCCCATCTCATCAGCGGTCCTCGCTCTCTTGTTGCTTTCAAGGTTCGGGCGACCTGAACACAGGTCGCTCAACGACGTTCAGGTATCGATCCGGAAGTGTTGGATCATCGTCTGCAGCTCCCCGCCGAGACGTACAAGCTCACGAGTCGAGGCGTCGATCTCCTGTGTGGCGGAAACATTCAACTGAGTGACATTGCGGACACGCGCCACACTGGAGTTGACTTGTCCCGCCACGACGCTCTGCTGCTCGGCCGCGGCAGCGATCTGCTGGTTCCGCCGCTCGATCACGGACACGATGCGGGTGATCTGTTCCAGGGACGCCCCGGCCTCCCCGGCGAGCATGGCGCTGTCGTTCATCAGCCCCAGCCCCGTTTGCATTTCCTCGACGACCTGAGTGGTCACCTTCAACAGTTGCCCGATCGTGTCCCCGATCTCCACCGCCGACTGGCGCGTCCTGCCTGCAAGCGTGCGCACGCCGTCGGCGACCACGGCGAATCCCCTTCCGTGTTCGCCCGCGCGTGCTGCCTCGATAGCCGCGTTCAGGGCAAGCATGTTTGTCTGATCAGCCAATCCCTTGATCACCTCCAGAACCCGTACAATGCCCCGGCTCTCGTGATCCAGCAGGTTGATGGATGCGGCTGTCTTCTGCATCCCACCGGACAGCCGGTTGATTTGCTCGACCGTCTGCTGAACTCGCTGCTCGCCGTCGGAAGCCCTGGCATCTGCCTCCAACGCCGCCACAGAGGCGCGCTCAGCGTCGTCGGCCACCGACTGCGCACTGGCCGCCATCTGCTGCATTGCACTGGAGGTCTGCTCCGTCTCGAGGCTTTGCCGGTCCATGCCATCTAGGGTGCTCCGGCTGAGCCGTGCTAACTCGTCCGTGGCCGTGGATAGCTGACCGACTCCCATGACGATATGTCCGACAAGCCCTCTCAAGTTCGCCGTCATGTCGCGCATAGCACTCTGCAGCAGGCCGAACTCATCCCGCCGTTCCGGCAGCTGGTCCGCTCCCAGGTCGCCCCCCGCAACGCGTCTGGCCATCGACAAGGTGTCACGCAGCGGAACCAAGGTGAGCTGCCGAATGAGCCAGGCGGCGGAAAGGCCAAGTATGATCGCAAGTCCGGTGATCAGGCCAACGCCCAGCAGGAACCCATGGGTTTCCCTGCCTAGCGCCTGCGCTTCCTGTTCATAGGCCGCGTCGACCAGCTTCAGCATCCGCTCGGAGAATTCCACGAGGCGGGTTTCGCTGGCCCGACTGTTCTGCAGCCCGGTGCGATAGCCGGCAAACGCTTCCGTATAGCGCTGCAAGGCGGTCTTCGCCTCCTGCAGCGCTTCTTCATGGGTGCCATCGACCTGGCGCATCAGGCTGTCCAGCGTCGCCGTAACGCCTGCGTCGAAGGTGTTCCAGGCATCGTAGTTGTCGGCGCTCGGGACCAGGTCATGGGCGAACTCCAGCGTTCGCAGAGTTAGCAGCATGCGCATGAGTTCGGCGACATCGTTGGCGCGGTTCACCGCCTCGTCCGCGTTCAGACCGGATGATTCGTCCAGCCCTTTTGCCGCGTCGAAGAAATCCTGTTCGACCACTTCGAAGCTTCGCCGTACCTCATCCGCCTGCTGCTGCATGCTGGTTCGCGCCTGCAGCGCACGCCGTTGCAACTGGTCGAAGGAGTCGAACTCCAATTGGTACTCACGCAGCGCCGCCTGAACCCGGGGTGCGGCAGGAAAGGCACCATGGTCCTGGAGAAAGCGCGCGAGGCCAGCCAGCTGCTGCTTGACTCGCTCTGCCGAGGCAACCGAACGCTCATGGGCGAAGGATCTCTCGGCAATCCGGACCTGCAGCACCAATGCCTGGACCCGTGAAAGATCGCCGGCACGCCGGTTGCTGTCACTCAACAGACTGATGGCCTGGAAACCGCTTGCGCCGACAACGAAGGTCAGCAGACAGGCCAGACCGAACCCCAGGAACAGGCGATTGCCGACGGAAAGATTGGAAAGGCCCTGCAAGATCGCATGCATATTCTTATCCTTGTTGCGCTATGCAGACAGCAGATCGGGGGACTCCTCTAGTCGCCTTTCTCGGAGTAGGCGGCCAGGAGCCGAGGGTTGCTCACTTCCAGCTTGCGAAGGGTTATGGCGAGAAGTTCACGCCTGGTCGAAGCGTTATCGCGCAGGCCTCGACGAATCCCCGAAGACAGCTCGAGCTCGCGTGCTAGGTCGACAGCAGCAGCGACATGGCACTCGCGGGCGGCGATGGCCATTGCATTGGCTATCATTCGGGCCTCGTAGTGCAGCGCCTCCGGCAGGGAGGGCAGCAGGCGCCGCAGCAGCGCCTCACGGGCAGTGACCAGCAGGTCGGTGGCATCCGGTAGTCGACTCATGACGATCCCTCCTTGGTGAGGTGGAGAATCTCGATTTCCAGTTCAGGCAGCAGACGGCCCGTCAAGGCGAGCTCCAGCGAGACTTCCTGACCGCTAAGGTGTCGCTGGGCCTGTTGAAGGGCGATGATGGCCCAGCGCAAGTGGGCCATGACCTGCCAATAGCTCAATTCTTGGACCTCGACAGGATGGCCGCCGGCCCGCCGATAGGCTTCGAGAAAGTCCGTCAGCGCGCCGATACCGCCAGCTTCCCGCTCCGGCGCAGCGAAGCGCCAACAACGCGCAGTGAACCAGCCGAGGTCTTCGCGAGGGTCGCCGAAGCTGGCGAACTCCCAGTCGAGGATGCCGCTCAGACGGCCTTGCTCGACCAGGTAATTGCCGGTGCGGAAATCGCGATGGATCATCCGCGCCGGAAGCGCCTCGGGCAGGTTCAGCTCGCACCAGCGCAGGCCCCACTCCAGTACCGGCTGCGGTTCGGCCAGAGTGTCGAGATACTCGCGGTACTCTTCGATAGCGGCGACTGCCGCCGGCTTGTCCGGTTCGACGAGGAAGTCCAGGGCCGCGGCCTGCGGGGTCAGGCGGTGCAGGTTGGCCAGGCTCTGCGCCAGGTCCTGCAGCAGCAGCTGCGGCTGCGGCACGCAGGCCGGGTCGCGGGTCAGTCGATGTCCCGCCGCGCTCCCAGACAGGTGCTGCATGAGGAAGTACGGACGTTGCAATGTTGGGCTGTGCTCGACTAGCAGCAGCGGTCGTGGCGCGCGCACCCCGGCCTCGACCACCCTGCTAAGTACCGCGTGCTCCTGGCGCCGACCAAGGCTCACGCTTACTGAAGACGGTGAATCGGTCCGCAGCACCCAACGCTGAGGACCGGCGAACTCCCCCTCCTCGACCTCGGCTTGCAGGGACCAGTTTTCCTGGATGGCGCCACCGGAGAGGCGCTGCGCCGAATGAATATGGATCGCCCGGGCGCCGAGTTTTTGTGCCAGCTCGACGGCCAAGGCTTCGCGTACGGCGGGCTTATCGAGGGTGACGGGGACTTCTGGATTAATGCTCATCTTCTTCCCTTGCACTCAAATTCGGCTCGCCAAGTCCACCGGCAGGTGGTGGGTATTGTTGAAGCTGCGCAGCGAAACCCGCCCTGGCCGGAACACCAGCTCGCTAAGGGCGGCGTTGTCGAGCATCAGCAGAAGATCCGCTACGCGTGTGCGAGGTAGGCCCAGGACTTCCGCCACCAGCACGGCGATAGTTCCTGCTGAGGTCACGGCCAGCAGGCAACGGCCACTGCCAGGCTTATCGAGCAGTTCGTGCAACCAGCCCACCACCTGCTGGCGAAAGGGCTCGACCGGCGTGCATTCGGCTATGTCATCGGCGCCCGCGGCCCAGCGGCGAATCTCCTCGCCGTAAAGGCGCGTGCTTTCGGCTCGGTCCTGCGGCCAGCCGCCGTCGCCAAGTCGACGCCGCGCCGAGCGCATCAACGCGTCGCCCTCGGCGAACTCGTCAAGGAACGAGGTCCGACTAGGTTCCCCTGCGCCGGGCATTGCAGCCAGCAGCGCCTCCGCGGTCTCCAAATGGCGCCGACGCGGGCCGACGAAGACTTCGTCGAAGCGCAGGTGACGCGCAGCGAGGCTGGCACCAGTGCTCAGCGCCTGGCGCAGACCCAGCGGCGACAGCCGGTCGTAGTCATCAGTGCCGAACGAGGCCTGGCCGTGGCGCAACAGGTAGAGGCTGGACATGGCTTCCCCTCAGAGTGAGCTGACCAGGTGGCCGCCATCGACCGCCAAGGTCGCCCCAGTGATCGCCCGACCCGCCTCCGAGGCCAGTAGCAGCAGCGGACCGTCCAGGTCGCGTGGCTCGGCGAATCGTCGCTGCGGAATACGCGCCATCAGGCGCTGGCCGGCCACACTGGCGAGGAACTCGGCGTTCAGCTCAGTGCTCACATAGCCGGGCGCCAGGGCGTTGACCCGAATGCCGTGGCGGGCGAACTCCAGGGCCAGGGCACGGGTCATCTGCAGCACTGCGGCCTTCGAAACCGCGTAGGGCGCCACGGCACCGGCGACCCGTTCGCCCAGGATCGAGGCGATATTAACGATGCTCCCGCCGCGTCCGTGGCGCAGCATCTGCCGCGCGCCTTCGGTGGCGACCAGCCAGCAGCCCTTGAGGTTGGTGTCGATGACACTGTCCCAGTCGGCCTCGCTCTGCTCCAGCGCAGGCTTGGCCACCGAGACCCCGGCATTGTTGATGATTATGTCCAGGCCGCCGTCGGCCTCGGCCCCACGCAGTGCCTCGGTCACCGAGGCGGCGGAGCAGACGTCCAGTGCCACGGCCTGGGCGACACCGCCGCTGGCACCGATGCTGGCCACCAGCGCTTCCAGGCGCTCGACGCGCCGCGCCGCCACCAGCACTTGGGCGCCAGCGGCGGCCAGGGTACGGGCGAAGTGCTCGCCCAGGCCGCTGGAAGCGCCGGTGATCAGGGCACGCTTGCCGCCGAGGTCGAACGGTCCGTTCATGCACCCTCCCCGGCCTTGGCGGCCTGGCGGTCGATGCGCTTGGCGATGCTCCAGCGGTGGGTTTCAGAGGGGCCGTCGTAGATGCGGAAGGCGCGCATGTCGCGGAAGATCCGCGAAACGATGCGCTCGCCAGTGACCCCGCTGCCGCCGAGCACCTGTACGCTGCGATCGACCACCCGCCACAGCGCTTCGGAACACAGCACCTTGGCCACGCTGGACTCATGGCGGCCCTTGTGACCCTGGTCCAGCACCCAGGCGCAGTGCCAGGTGGCCAGGCGCGCGCTGTGCAAGTCCAGTTCGTTGTCCGCCAGCTGGAAGCCAGTGCCCTCGTGCTCGATCAGGCGCTTGCCGAATGCCTGGCGCGAGGTGGCGTATGCCACCGCCTCATCATGGGCCCGCCGCGCCTGGCCCAGCCAACGCATGCAGTGGGTCAGGCGCGCCGGCGCCAGGCGTACCTGAGCGTAGCGGAAGCCCTGGCCCACTTCGCCCAGCACGTCTTCGGCCGGCACCCGTAGGCCTTCGAAGCGGACCACCCCGTGGCCGCCGGTGAAGCAGGAGTCGAGGGAATCCATCAGACGTTCGACGCGCACCCCAGGCTGGTCCATGTCCGCCAGGAACATGGTCGCCTCGCCGTCCTCCATGCGCGCCATGATGATGGCGAAGCTGGCACCGCGAGCGCCGGTGATGAACCACTTCAGGCCATCGATCACGTAGTGGTCGCCCTCGCGCCGGGCCGTGGTCTGCAGCATCGAGGGGTCGGAGCCGGCACCGGGCGCCGGTTCGGTCATGCAGAAGCACGAGCGCACGCACCCCTCCACCAGCGGCTTGAGCCAGCGGTCCTTTTGCGCCTCGGTAGCCACCTGCTCCAGCAGGTGGATATTGCCCTCGTCCGGGGCGTGAATGTTCAGCGCAACCGGTCCCAGGGGCGAGTAGCCGGCCTCTTCGAAGACGATGGCCTTGGCCACGTGGGACAGGCCCAGGCCGCCCAGTTCGACGCCGGCGTGAGGAGTCAGCAGGCCCCACTCGCGGGCATGGGCCACCAACTCGTCGCGTAGCGGCTCGTGGGGTCCGTGTCCGTCCTGGCGCGGGTCGTGTTCATAGGGTTTGACTACCTCGGCGACAAAGCGCCGGGTGCGCACCTGCAGCTCATGCAGGGCGGGTTCCAGGGAAAAGTCCATAACCGGCCTCGATCAGCGGGGAGCCATGCGGATGGCGCCATCCAGACGCAGGGATGCGCCGTTCATGTAGCCGTTCTCGACGATCGACACGACCATCGCAGCGAATTCCTCGACACGGCCCAGGCGTTTCGGGAAAGGTACCGAGGCGCCCAGCGCATCGAGCACCGACTGCGGCGAGCCCTTGAGCAATGGGGTGTCAAAGATGCCCGGCATGATGGTGTTGACGCGGATACCGTCGTAGGCGAGGTCGCGCGCCACGGGCAGGGTCATGGCCACCACGCCACCTTTGGAGGCAGAGTAAGCGGCTTGGCCGATCTGGCCGTCTTCCGCCGCAACCGAGGCGGTATTGACGATTACGCCACGCTCGCCGTCCTCAAGCGGCTCGACCGCTAGCAGCCCGGCCGCCGACTTGGCCAAGGCGCGGAAGCTGCCCACCAGGTTGATCTGCACGATGCGCTCGAAGGAATCGAGGGGGAAATGTCGAATTTCACCGGTGGCCTTATCACGGGAAGCAGTCTTGACGGCGTTGCCGGTGCCTGCGCAGTTGACCAGCACTCGCTCCTGACCAAAGGTGGCGCGGGACGCGGCGAAGCCTTCGTCCACGCTAGCGTCGGAGGTTACGTCGACCTTGAAGAAGGCCCCACCGATTTCCCACGCCAGCGCTCTGCCCTGTTCCTCGTTGAGATCGAACAACGCTACCTTCGCGCCACGTGCCGCCAGGGCTCGCGCGGTGGCTGCGCCCAGCCCGGAGGCCCCGCCGGTAACCACCGCGACAATGCTGCTATCCAGTTTCATCCGTGTTTTCTCCTGTGCGTTCAGAGACGCTCGATGATGGTGACGTTGGCCAGACCGCCGCCTTCGCAGACGGTCTGCAGGCCGTAGCGCTTGCCTTCACGACGCAGCGAATGCAGCAGCGTGGTGATCAACTTGGTGCCGGTGCCGCCCAGAGGGTGGCCGAGGGCAATGGCGCCACCGTTCACATTGAGTCGCGCCGGATCGGCACCGATGGCCTGCAGCCAAGCCATCGGCACCGGGGCGAAGGCCTCGTTGACTTCGTAGAGGTCGATGTCAGCGAGACTCACACCGCTGCGCTGCAGGGCGCGCTGGGTAGCAGGAATCGGCGCTTCGAGCATGATCACCGGGTCATGGCCGAGCACGCTGATGTGCTGAATGCGAGCCAGCGGCTCCACACCCAAAACTTTTAAGCCGCGCTCGTTGACCACCATCACCGCCGAGGCTCCGTCACAGATCTGGCTCGCGCTGGCGGCGCTGATGCGTCCACCTTCGGTAAGCAGCTTGACACCGGCGATGCCTTCCAGGGACGCACCAAAACGGATGCCTTCGTCCTGGTTGTGCCAGACCTGAGAGCCGTCTTCCAGAGTCACCTGAACTGGCACTATCTCTGCCTCGAAGCGCCCCTCTAGGGTTGCCACGGCAGCCTTGCGGTGACTTTCCAGGGCGAAGGCGTCGAGCTGCTCCTTTGTCAGTCCATACTTGCGAGCGATGGCCTCGGCGCCATCGAACTGGCTGAACGCCACGCCGGGATAGCGACGCTGGATCGCTGGACTGATGTACTGGCCGTAGCCCGTCTTCTCCGGCAGCCATTGGGCCATGCCCATGGGCACCCGGCTCATGCTCTCCACACCACCGGCGATGACCACGTCCTGGGTCCCGGAAAGCACAGCCTGCACGGCGAAGTGCAGGGCCTGCTGGGAGGAGCCACACTGGCGATCGACTGTGGTGGCCGGAACGCTTTCCGGAAACCCGGCGGCGAGCACCGCGTTGCGCGCGACGTTGGTCGACTGTTCGCCAAGCTGGCCGACGCAACCGAGGATCACGTCGTCGACCAACGCTGGATCGACATCGATGCGAGCCACCAGGGCCTTGAGCACTTCCCCGGCGAGGTCCGCTGGATGCCAGCCGGAGAGCCGGCCAGCGCGGCGCCCACCAGCCGTACGGGCGGCGGCGACTATGTAGGCTTCTGCCATTTTTGTTGTCCTCTTCTAAGCGATTGGAATCAGGCGTCGTAGAAACGCGCACCGCAGGCCGCCAGCTCACGCAGCAGGGCCGGCGCCTCGTAGGCGGGGCCGAGCGCCGCGTGGTGCGCGCAGCGTTGCAGCAGGTGCTCGGCGCCCAGCCAGTCGGCGTAGGCCAGGGCCCCACCGAGGTAGGCTGGGAAGCCCAGGCCGAGCAACAAAGCGGTATCCAGCTCGGCGGCGGAGGCCACAACGCCTTCCTGCAGGGCGTGGATCGACTCGATGATCAGCGGCAGCATCAAGCGCTCGATGATCTCGCCGTCGTCGAAGCTCCTAGCTGGGCCTGGCCGCACCGCGGCTACCAGCTCGGCGGCGCGCGGGTCGGCGGACTTGCGCGGGCGCCCGCCAGGGCCGGCTTCGTAGTGGTAGAAACCGGCGCCGTTTTTCTGACCCAGGCGGCCCTCGGCCAGCAGCGCCTTGAAGGCGTTGCCGGGCACCGCCGGCATGCGTTCGGGGTAACCGGCGAAGATCAGGTCGCAGACGTGAGAGCCGGTGTCCAGCCCCACCACGTCTTCCAGGTAAGCCGGGCCCATGGGCCAGCCAAACGCCTCGGCAACGCGGTCGACCTCAGCGAAGTCGGCGCCATCGCTGAGCAGTTGAAGGAAAGCGCGGATGTAAGCGGCGAGAATGCGGTTGACCAGGAAGCCCGGCCCGTCCTTGACCACGATAGGTGTCTTGCCCATTGCAAGGGCCAGGCCCACCGCAGTGGCGATGGCCGAGTCGCCCGTGCGTTCACCGCGGATGATCTCCACCAACGGCATTACCGGTACCGGGTTGAAGAAATGCATGCCGGCGAAATTCTGCGGGCGCGCCAAGGGCGCAGCCAGATCGTCGATACGCAGCGAAGAGGTGTTGGACAGCAGAATGGTCTCTGTCGCCACCTCGCCTTCGACTTCTCGCAGCACCGCGTGCTTGACGGCAAGGTTCTCCACCACCGCCTCAACCACCACATCGGCGCGATCGAAGCCCTGGTAGTCCAGCTGCGGCACTATCGCGGCACGCACCTTGGCAGCACGAGTCTCGTCCAGGCGACCGGCGGCGACCTGCCGGGCAAGCAGCTTGTCAGCCTCGGCCATGCCGAGGTCCAGGGCCTGCTGGCGGATATCCTTCATGAGCACCGGGGTGCCGTGAAGAGCGCTGGTGTAGGCGATGCCACCACCCATGATGCCGGCGCCGAGCACCACCGCCTGGCCGGTGGAGGCGCTGATCCCACGCTGGGCCTTGCCAGCCTTCTTCACCAATTGGTCATTGAGGAAGATGCGCACCAGCGAGGAAGCCGCCTGGGTCTTAGCCACCTGGCCGAAGGTTTCCCCCTCCAGACGCAGGGCCTGGAGGTGGTCCTTGTTCCACGCCTGTTCCAGCAGGTCGATCAGCAGACCACGCGCCGGTTGATGGGGAGCCACCCGCAGGCTTTCTCGGGCGCTCTGGAAGGCCTCGGCAATCTGTGTTGCAGCCACGGCCCCCAAGCGCAGGCGGCGCCGCTCGCGCCAGTCCAGAGCGCCGTCGGCAGCCTGGGCCAGCAGCGCCAGGGCGGCGTCGCGCAGCTCGCTGGCCGGCACCCGTTGCTCGACCACGCCAGCCGCCAACGCCGCAGCGGCCGATTGCGGCTTGCCGCTGACGATCCAGTCCAGCGCCACTTGCACGCTGCTTACGCGCGGCAGGCGCACGGTACCGCCGTAGCCG
Source organism: Pseudomonas sp. GCM10022186 (assembly GCF_042656385.1). NCBI lineage: Bacteria > Pseudomonadati > Pseudomonadota > Gammaproteobacteria > Pseudomonadales > Pseudomonadaceae > Pseudomonas > Pseudomonas sp. GCM10022186. Next base: position 232,765 of record NZ_JBHSOU010000052.1, on the reverse strand, counting down.
GGGATCAGTCCCAGGTTGACTTCCGGCAGGCCGACACGCGCCGCATCGGACATCACCCGATAGTCAAAGGCCAGGGCCAGTTCCAGGCCACCGCCCAGGGCGAAGCCGTTCAGCGCCACCACGCTTGGCAGCGGCAGCGCCGCCAGGCGCTCGAACAGCTGGTTCGCCTGCCAGGTATGGCTAACGATGTCTTCGCGACTACGGTCGAAGAGCTCACCGAATTCGGTAATGTCGGCACCGACTACAAACACATCCAGGCCACTGCTCACGAGCAGGCCGCGCAGGTCTTCGGTGCGTTCCAGTAGCTCAGCGGCCAGTGACAGTTCATCCAGGGTGCGGCGGTCCAGCTTGTTGATGGCGGTGTCGTCACGCTTCAGGCTCAGCTCGGCGAATCCGCCGGCGATGCGCGCCAGGCACAGGGACTGGCCGCGAAAGAGAATCTCGCTCACTGTTTGCTCCGGAGTTCTTGTTCTGTGGTTAGTTCTGGAAGCGCGCCAGGGACGCCTGCAGGTGCTCGCGCGCCTCGGCGACCATGCGTTCGAGCAACTCGGCGCAGCCGGGGATGTCGTCGATCAGGCCGACACACTGACCAGCAGTGATGATCCCGTCGTCTACCTCGCCGGACTCCAATGCAGCGCGCCCTCGCACCCCAGCCACGAGCGGCCGCAGTTCCTCGAAGGCAACCCCTCCTTCGCGTCGCTCCAAGCTCACCACTTCCTCGGAAATGGCATTGCGCAGCACCCGTGCGGTGTTGCGCAGACTGCGGAAGATCAGCCGGGTATCGCGCTCGTCGGCATTCACCAAGGCCTGCTTGATGGCCTCGTGGATCGGCGCCTCGCGGGTGGCGCAGAAGCGCGTGCCCATGTTCACGCCCTCGGCTCCGAGCGCTAACGCCGCCGCCAGGCCACGGCCGTCAGCGATGCCGCCGGAGGCGATCACCGGGATCGACAGGCGGCGCACGGCAGCAGGAATCAGCACCAGGCCGGGGATGTCTTCCTCACCCGGGTGGCCGGCGCACTCGAAGCCGTCGATGGACACTGCGTCGACACCGTTGCGCTCGGCCGAAAGCGCGTGGCGCACAGCAACGCATTTGTGGATCACCGTCAGGCCAGCGGCCTTGGCCTTGGCGATGTACTCACGCGGGTTGTTGCCCGCGGTTTCCAGCACCGGCACGCCGGCCTCGATGATGGCGTCCAAGTACTGCTCGTAGGGCGGCGGGTTAATCGACGGCAGCAGAGTCAGGTTAACCCCGAAAGGCTTGTCAGTGAGCGCGCGGCAGCGCGCAATCTCGGCGCTCAGCGCCTCGGGCGTCGGCTGAGTCAGCGCGGTGACGATACCCAGGCCGCCAGAGTTGGAGACGGCGGCGGCCAGCTCGGCGCGCCCCACCCACATCATGCCGCCCTGGATGATCGGATAGCGGATTCCCAGCATTTGCGTGATACGTGTCTTCATGCCTTCAGCCATCTGCTTGGTCCAATGGTCGGAAGGCATGGTCCCGTATCGCCGGGAGCTCGGCATCGTCGCTTACGACGAATCTGCGGAGAGGACTACACGGCCGCGCCGAGGCGCGGCATGCGGGGGGTTAGAAGGCGTGGAGGAAGACCTTCAAGGTCTCGATGAAGGCCTGCTCGTCGGTCATCGGGTTGGCCTTGACCGCCTCGGCCAGGTGGGGGAACTCCTGCTCGTCGAACTCAGGCATCGGCGAGGTACCGTTGGCCCGGCTCATGGCGCCGATCAGCGCGGAGCCGTAGGTGAGCTTTTCCACTCCCTCGATGACCAGCATGCGGCGCTCGGCGGGAATGTCGTAGCGGTTCACCCAGAAGTCGTAGTACTTGAGCATCAGGTGGCGCGGGAAAAACTGCAGCAGCAGCGGCGCGGCCTTGGGGTGGCGCAGGATCGAGGCGCGTACGGCGACTGCCAGTTCGATTAGTTGCTCACGCCAGTCGCCCTTGTCGCGCATGCGCGGGATGATCGCCTCGACCTGGATCATCCGGGCGATCTCCTCGAGCATTTCCGACTTGCCCTTGAAGTGGTAGTAGAGCGATGGCGCCTTGACCCCTAGCTTGCGCGCCACCAATTGCACGGTGAGGCCCTCGATGCCCTCGTCGTCCACCACTTCCAGGGCGGCGCGCACGGCCAGTTCCTTCGAGATGATCGGTTTGGACGGTCTTCCCAAGTGACATGCTTCCTTTGAATGTTTCGCCCGGCGCACCCAGGCGCCAGGACGGAGTCGATTGACAGCCCGATTCGACAGCCGTAGGCCGTCAGCGATCCGGCATTCTATCAGGGCGCGCTGCGGCGCAGGACGCCGTATCTGGCAAGGTGAAAGTCACGCCCGCCAAATTCACGCTCCAGCATTGTCACCCGGCGGAAATACCGGCTAATGGCGACTTCGTCGCACATCCCCATACCGCCGTGCAACTGCACAGCCGCCTGGCCGATAAAGCGGCAGGCCGTGGCCACCACCACCTGCGCCGACGACGCGGCCCAACCACGCCGCTCCGGCTGCGCCAGGCTGAGGGTGGCCAGGCGCGACGCCGAGCCGGCCTTCACCAGGTGCAGGTACATGTCTACCAGGCGATGCTGCAGGACCTGGAAGGACGCCAGGCGCTGGCCGAACTGGCGGCGCTCACCGAGGTAGGCGCGGGTCTGCTCCAGCATCTGTGCCAGAGCCCCACGGGCCTCGGCGCAGAGTCCTGCCACGGCGATGTCGCGCGCAGTTTCCAACTCGTCCAAGCCGCCTCCCTCTACGCCCAGCAGGGCCTCCCCGGGTAGACGCACGTCGCGCAGTTCGAGGTCCGCTACGCAGCCGCCATCCACGGTCGGGCAGGCAGTGACCTGCAACCCCGGGGTGTCGCGGGGCAGCAGGAACAACGAGAGGCCCACGGCGTCGCCGGGCTCGCCCGAGGTGCGTGCCGCCACCAGGAAGTGGCTGGCCAGGGGACCGGCCTTGACCATGCACTTGCAGCCATCGAGCCGCCACTGGCCATCGTGCTTGCGTGCGGCCAGACCGATAAAGCTGAAGTCGTAGCGCATCTGTGGCTCAGCCCAGGCCAGCACCGGGATAGCCCGACCGCACCCAAGGTCTTCTCGCACGACCTGCGCCGACTCACTTCGTCCGCTTGCCAGCAGATGTCCGGCGACCATCAGCGCTTCCAGGAAGGGCTCGCGCGACAGCTCGCGGCCCAACGCCTCCATCACCAGGGCGTGCTCGACATGGGGCGTTGCCCGCCCCGGTGCCGGCAGCAACTCGCCCAGGCCCATCTCGTTGATCAGGCGGCGCCAGAAGGCGCCCCCTGCCTCGTTGTCTCTTGGCGCTTCGCGCAGAAAGCGCCTAAGGTTGTCCTGCAGCAATTGCTGCTCGGTGCTCAGTGAGAAGTCCATAGCGGCCTCGTCGCTGGGGACGGCCTCAGCCGTCCGGGTTGCCAAGGATCAGGTCGGCGGCGCGCCAGGCCATCGCCATGGTCGGTCCGTTGGTGTTGCCTGCTGGGATCTGCGGGAAGATCGACGCGTCCACCACGCGCAGACCGCTCACACCACGTACGCTCAGCGCGGGGTCGACCACCGACTCGGCGTCGTTGCCCATGCGGCAGCTGCCCACCGCGTGGTAGCCGCAACTGCCGTGCTTGTCATAGGCGTCGAGGATCTGCTCCTCGCTGACGCAATGTGCGCCGGGAAAGGTCTCCTCGATCACGTAGTCCGCCAACGGCGATTGTGCGACGAACTCCCGGGCCAGCTCGAGGGTGCGCACCATTAGCCGGCGGTCGTGCTCACTGGCACGGTAGTTGGGCGTCAGCTGCGGCAGCTGGTGTGGATCGCGGCTACGGATATCCACCGAGCCACGGGAGTCCGGTCGCAGCGGGTAGGCCACCATGCCCATGCCCGGGTGTTTCTCCAGGGTCTGCCGGTGTGTGGCGTAGTCGAAGGTAAAGGGCGCCACCAGGAACTGGATGTCCGGGCGCGGTGCGCTGGCGTCCGATTTCAGCCAAGCGCCGATCTCGTAGGCTGCAGAGGACATCGGACCACTGCCGCGCAACACGTACTGAAGGGTGTTCTTCAGCAGGCGCAGGCCGGCGTACTCGCGATTGTCCGAGAGCTCCCGACTCAAACTCCACTGGGGCAATATCCCGCGGTGTTCGATGAGGTTCTGCCCGACTTGCGGATTGTCATGAACGACCTCGATGCCCAGACGCTCCAGCAGCGCACGCGGTCCGACCCCGGAACGCTGGAGGATGCCCGGCGAAGCCAGGGCACCGCTGGCCAGGATGACTTCGCGGCGGGCGCGAATAGTGCCCTCGCGCGAGCCACCCGGCGCTAGGCTCACACCCACCGCGCGGCCATCTTCAAACACAACGCGGTCAACAGTAGCGTTGCTGATCACTTCCAGGTTGGTGCGGCCACGGACCGGGTCGACGAAGGCCTTGGAAGCGCTCTGCCGGCGTCCGTTCCAGATGGTACGCGACGCGTAGCCGACGCCAGGAGCGTCGTCGGGCTCGTTGACGTCGACCTTGCGCGGCAGGCCCAGGCTCTCTCCAGCGCGGATCACCGCCTCGGTGAGCGCGCTGCGTCGATCCGGCAGGCTCAATCGCAGCGGCCCGGCGTCGCCTCGCGTGGGTGCAGCGCCCAGCTCGTGGTTCTCCAGGGCGCGGTAGGCAGCAGCGATGTGCTTCCAGGACCAGTCCGGGCTGCTCTGGGCGGCGATTTCGTCGAAATCGGCGGGCTGGCCGCGCACATACATCATGCCGTTGATGCTGCTGGAGCCGCCCAGCAGCCGGCCGCGCGCCCAGATTTCCTCGCTGAAGGCGTTGCCGGCTTCCGGCTCCGCCGGGTACAGCCAGGTGCACTGCGGATCCTGCATTACCTTTGCCAGACCCTTGGGCATCTTCACGAAATAGCTGTCGTCCTTGCCCCCCGCCTCCAGCAGGGCGACGCGGACGCCGGGGTCGGCGGACAGCCGGTGGGCCAGCACGCAGCCCGCGGCACCCGCGCCAACGATGATGTAGTCGAATTCAGCCATGGCGCTCTTCCACTCTTATTGTTGTGTAATCCGCTTGCCGGGCGATCGGTCGCACGAGTCGGAGCTCATGGACAGTTGACACTTGCCCGAAGGATTTATCTAATCTATTTAGATATTCACAAGCGGTCAACACACACAACAACAACGAGGCCCCGGCACCATGATCACACTCACCTTCGTGCAGCCTGACGACAGCAGGACGGAAATCCAGGCGCCGCCTGGCGCCAACCTGATGGAAGTCGCCGTTGCCCACGGCGTAGACGGCATCCTCGCCGACTGCGGTGGCAACCTGGTCTGCGGCACCTGCCACGTCGTCGTCCCCGAGCGCTTCCAAGCCCTGCTGCCTGAGCAGAGCGAGATGGAGCGGGACATGCTCGACTGCGTGCCCTTCCCGCAGCCGAACACCCGTCTGTGCTGCCAGATCACCCTGGAAGCGGCCCACGACGGCCTCGAACTGCGGATTCCGCTAACCCAACGCTGAGCCCCACTCCGCTTTTCCAACCTTGCCCAACACCCTTTCAATGGCCCAAAGGAGTAACCATAAATCTAATAACGTTAGTTTTATTTGTAATTAAACCATGCCGCCCAGGAACCATGATGCCGTTCCATCGCCTGGCCCCGGCACCACCGACAACAAGAACCAGTGCCCTGGTAAGGAATCGACCATGCAGAGCTCCACGCGTCCCGATCACGTCGCCGAAGACCGACTATTCGACTTCGACATGTTCAACGTCACCGGCTCCGACGAGCCGGTGGAAGACCTCCACGAAACCTACGCGCGCCGCCTGCACGCGGAGGCTCCGGACGTTTTCTACACCCTGCGCAACGGCGGCCACTGGGTCGTCACCCGCTACGACCAGATTTCCGAGGTGGTGCGCGATCCCGAACACTTCTCCGCATCGGAACAGCAGATCCCGCGCATCGAGAACCCGCCGGTGTTCATCCCGCTGAGCCTGGACCCGCCGGCCAACCTACCCTACCGCCAGGCGCTGATGCCCCACTTCTCGCCGAAGAACGTCAAGGCCCTGGAGGAAAAGATCCGCTACTGGGCCAATCGCCTGATCGACGACGTGCAACAGCAAGGCGCGTGTGAATTCACGCAGTCGGTCTCTTCGGCCTTCCCGGTATCGATCTTCATGGAGCTGATGGGCATGCCGCTGGCGCGCCTACGCGAGTTCCGCGAGCTGTCCGACCGCTTCTTCTCCACCAACGCGCAGGAGGAACTGCACGCCCTCAGCGGGCAGATCATCGGCATCATGACCGAACTGATCGAGGCCAAGCGCGTCAGCCCAGGGGAAGACCTGATCAGCTACCTGCTAGGAGTGGAGATCGAGGGCCGGCCGATCCGTCTCGACGAGATCCAGAACATGTGCTTCCTGCTGTTCCTCGGCGGCATGGACACCGTCGCCAACGCCACCGCCTTCACCTTCCGTCATCTGGCCCGCGACGCACAGTTGCAGGCTCGCCTGGCGGCCGACCCGGCGCTGATCCCGGCGTTCGTCGACGAGGGCCTGCGCTGCTTCGGTATCATCAGCACGCCGCGCATGGTGGTCAAGGATTGCGAGCGCTTCGGCGTGCGCTTCAAGCAGGGAGACATGGTCCTGAGCCTTCTGCCGATCTCCGGCCGTGACGAACGCAAGAATCCGCGCCCCCACGAGTTCGATCTGGACCGGGCCAAGCGCGAGTCGCTGACCTTCTCCACTGGCGCACACTTGTGCCTGGGACACTTCCTCGCCCGCGCCGAGATGCGCATCCTCACCGAGGAGTGGCTCAAGCGCATTCCATCCTTCCGCCTCGCTGCCGACACAACTCCGCGCTACCGCATGGGCTTCGCTTTGGCGCTGCTGGAACTGCCCCTGCAGTGGGGGTAGGACCCTGCCCTGGCGGCCGCGGCCGCCAGGGCAGGCTTTAGGCGCCGATGGCGCGCGCGCGGACGAACGCCGGGCGCGCCTTCAGTCGCTCCAGGTAAGCGGCCAGGCGCGGCGGGTAGTGCTCGGCCAGGCCGAACAGCTCGCCCAGCAGCAGGCCGTAGCCGACCGAGATGTCAGCCACCGTCAACGCCTCGCCGCACAGATAGGGCGAGTGCTCCAGCGCCTGCTCCAGCACCGGCAGGCGTTGCAGCATCTGCTCGCGGTAGTCCTGCGCCACCGCCGGCACGCGCTGCTCGCGCGGCAGGAACAGCGAATAGCGCAGCGCCGTGGCCAGGGGCGCGGCCAGGGAAGCCTCGCCATAGGTGGTCCAGTCGAGCATCGCGCCGTAGAGCGGCGAGTCGGGCGCCACCTGGCAACGGCCGGCGCCGTAACGGCCGGCCAGGTACAGCAGGATTGCGCAAGACTCGCGCATCCGCACGGCGCCGTCGACCAGGAAAGGCACGGTGCCGTTGGGGTTCACGTCCAGGTACTGCGGCTGTTTCAACCGTGGCGGATAGGCGACCAGCTTCAGTTCATGTGCCAGCTCCAGTTCCTCGAGCAGCCACAGGCAACGCAGCGAGCGGGTGTCCTTGCTGTGGTACAGGGTGATCATCGCGGATTTCCTCCAGGCAAAAAAAACCAGCCAGCCACCGTGGGCATGGCTGGTATCAAGCGTCGAACTCAACGAATGCGCGGTAGGCTCAGGTGCGCGTTGGCGTACTGCTCACGCAGTTGCGGCTTGGCGATCTTGCCGGTGGCCAGGCGCGGCAGCGGCTCGACAGTGCAAACCATGTAGCGCGGGACCTTGTAGCTGCTCAGATGGGTGCTGCAATGATGCAGCAGTTCCGGGATGTCGCCGGCCTGCAGGCCATGGATTATGGCCAGAGGGGTTTCGCCGAAGTTGTCGTCGTGGGCCGCGATCACTGCCACCTCGTGGACCCCGGGATACTCCGAGATCACCCGCTCCACCTCGGCGGCGGAGATATTCAGGCCACCAGAGATGATGATGTCCTTGAGACGGTCGAGCATGGTGAGCAAGCCCTGCTCGTCTAGCACGCCCAAGTCGCCGGTGCGCACCCAGCCGTCGACCACGGTTGCGGCGGTGGCCTCGGGGTCGTCCCAGTAGCGCACCATGGTGCCCGGGCCCTTGATGACGATTTGTCCCGGGGTGTTAGGCGGGCAGAATTCGCCTCGCTCGTCGATTACCGCCACGCGGGTGTAGATGGAGCCACGCCCGCATTTCTCCGGATGGGTGATGGAGGCCTGGTCAGTGTTGAAGGTGGCCTGCCCACCCACTTCGGTCTGGCCGTACAACTGGCGTAGCAACACGCCCTTCTCCAGCCAGGTTTCCAGCAATTGCCGCGAAACCCTCGCGCCACCTACCAGGCAGTAGTAGAGGCTGCTGAGGTCAGCGTCGCGGAAGCCGTCGCAAGCAGCCATACGCTCGAAGAAGATCGGCGTGCCCATCATGGTGGAAATGCGCTGGGTGACGATGGTGTCCAGCGCCCGCTCGGCATCGAACGCCTGCTCCAAGAACACGGTGCCGCCATAGGCCAGGTACTGCATCAGCACCACGTAGCCGGCCGAAGTGCACAGCGGCGCGAACAGCAGGATGCGTGCAGCGCTGAAGGCACCGGGGCGGGCTAGGCAGGAATCGGCTACGTAGCCGGACATGGTGCGATGCGACAGCACCACGCCCTTGGGCCGGCCAGTGGAACCGCTGGTGGGAATGATCACCAGTTCGGTATCCAGGGGAATGTCGTCAGTTGCGAGGCTGCCGCTGGGCGGGGTGTGGCGCAGGCGTGCCAGCTCGGCCAGATCGAACACGCGGGCACCGGGAATCTGATCGCCAATCTTGCCCACCAGTTCGGCGCGTTCGTCATCGTGGAAGATCGCCTTGGCGCGATAGCGGTCCACCAGAAGGTAAGATGCCTCGCTGAAGGTGAAGCGAGGGTTGACCGGGGCCAGGATGGCGCCGGCGAGCATCGCCGCCTGGCTCAGCACCACCCACAGCAGCGAGTTGCCGGCCATCACTCCGACGCGATCGCCGCGCTCCACGCCCTGATCCACCAACCATTCGGCAGCGGCTTCGCTCCAGGCGCGCAGCTGGGCGTAACTGACCTGTTCGTCGCCCACCACCAGCGCGGGCACGTCCGCGCGTTCCACCGCCCACCAGTTGAAGGTCTCGATAAGCGTACCGGACATCGTTTCGTTCCTCGCAGGCACCCTCCACGGGCACCCGTTCTTGCAAGACTGGATTAATCCGCGGGGCATAACCCCGCGTGCTTCAGGGAGAGTTCCGGAGCGGCGGCCGGTGGCCGCCGCGCCTATTTGCGCTCCGTCCCGGAGCGCCGTCAAGCTAGCGCGTGGCGGTGCTGGCAATACCGCGCGGGGTGAACATCTCGGGGCGACGCACTTCCTTGAAGAACTTGACCTCCGCCGGCTTGCCCGAAGACTTGCCCATCCAGGTAAATGCGTAGCTGCCACGATTGAAGTCATAGAAGCCGTAACTACCGTTGGAGACGCCGCCGATCCCGGTGTACTCGAAGACCGGATAGGTGAACCCGACGCGGTGCAGGGCACCGCCGTGATCATAACCCTCGGTGGCCAGCACCACCCAGGAGTCCTCATCGAGGAAATAGCGGCGCGTCTTGTACGCGTGCCTCGCGTCCGGCTTGAGCTCGGCTTCCACCACCCAGACCCGGTGTTTTTCCCAGCGAACGAAATCCGGATTCAGGAACTTCTGCCCGAGCACATCCTTGTAGTTGGATTGCAGGATCTTGTAGCTGTTGTAGGGCAGGATGATTTCCTGGCGGCCGACGAGCTTGTAATTGAAGCGATCCATACGACCGGAGAAAAGGAACACCTCGTCATAGAAGGTCGCGCCGCCGAAAGACGTGGACGGGATATCGTAGGTGTAGTTGGGCGCGACCCGGACGCGGCGCTGGCCCGGATCATAGAACCAGGCCAGAGTGCCACCAGAACCGTAGTCCAGGCGCTCCTTGCGCAATTGCGCATAGCCGGCGACGTTGGCAGGAGCACTGGTCACGATGTTGGCCATATCGGTCAGACCGACGTTATCTGCATTCTGCAGTTTCGGCTCATATATGACGTTGGCCTTGTGCATGGTGCCTTGGGGCAACAGGGAAACAGCGCCACGCGAGTCCACCATGTAGGAACCTGCACTCAACTCGAGGTAAGGGATGTAGGTGAAATACCGGTTCCATAGTGCCTCATAACCGGTCCTGGGCGCGGGGAATGGAATGCCAGCAAAGGCATTCTCGAGTCGGTCGCCTTCCACTGCGCCGCCCAGCTTGGCCTGGCCTGCATGCTCGTTGGTGTTCTTCAGCACGAAGTCCGGCCAATGCATGCTGCGATGGGTGGGGTAGACATCGACTCGATAGTCGGGAAAACGCTCAAAGAGGCTCCGCGTCCCCGGAGTGAGCTGATCCTTGTACTCCGCCAGGTTCTGTCTGGTGATGCTGTAGAGCGGCTTCTCGTTGGCATAAGGGTCGATGTAGTTGCCGTCACCTGCGTATCCGGCCGGTGGCGTGGAGATACCGCCGGTATAGGCGGGAATGCTGCCATCGGCATTGGCGCCCTTGATCGCCCCGAAGGGGGTCAACTCCTCGGCGACGGCATGCACCGTCCCTAACGTGACAGCGGCTGCAAGGCCCAGCGTGGTCACTTTCAGCTTCAAATCTCGCACTATCATTCTTGTTCTCCAGTTTGCGCTTTTATTGTTGAACCGTCGGCTTCACTGAACTTCAGGGACCGTACCAATCCGTTCCGAGCCTGTACGCAATCGTTCTTGCCCTTTTCCATCGGGCGTCAGGGTCTTCTCCACGACATCGTTTTCCGCCGAGCGGGAATCCGAACTCTCGAATTTCCGGTTGAGCAGGAGATATGAAAGGGCCGGTATCAACGCTAGGGCTCCGACCATGTTCCAAACGAACATGAAGGTCAGCAGCCAGCCCATGTCCGCCTGGAACTTGATCGGCGACCAGATCCAGGTCACCACGGCAACCGAGAGGGTTACGCCGATCAGCGCGACGACCTTGCCGGTGAAGTTCAGTGCGTTGCGATAGGCATCCGCCAGGGACAGCCCCGCACGCAGGTGAGCCAGTTGCACGCTCAGCAGGTAGAGGGCGTAGTCCACCCCAATCCCCACGCCAAGGGCCATTACCGGCAAGGTAGCCACCTTCAGGCCGATGCCCAGCCAGACCATTAGCGCTTCGCAAAGAATGGTGGTGATGATCAGCGGAATCACCGCCACCAGCACGGCACGCCAGGAACGGAAGGTGATGAAGCACAGCAGGATTACCGCCAGGTAAACCCAGAGGATCAGTCGATAGTGGGCATGCCGCACCATGTCGTTGGTCGCCGCTTCGATACCGGCGCTGCCCGCGGCCAGAAGGAACTGGCGGTCCTCCGTGTCGTGCTCGCGGGAAAACTCCTGGACCAGCGACACCACCCGTTCCAGGGTTTCCGCCTTGTGGTCGGCCAGGTAGGCGATGACCGGGGCGACCGAGTAGTCCTCATTGACCAGGTCCGGATAGGTCACCGCGATCTGAGACGTGGCGTTGGTAGTCATCAATTCATCCCGCGGAATGCTCATCCACTTCGGGTTGTTCTCCGAGTTTCCGGCAGTGAATACGCGGGTCAGGCTGCCCAGAGACACGGTCGCCTGCACGCCGGGCAGGCGCCGCAGCAGTTCCTCCAGGCGATCCATCTCCAGCAGGGTTTCGAAGCTGTTGATCTTGCCTGGGGCGGTCTTGACGATGATCGCGAACTGGTCGCTGGATAGGCCGAAATTGCGAGTAATGAAGGCGTTGTCCAGGTTGTAGCGCGAGTCCGCGCGAAGCTCCGGAGCGCCAGGGTCTAGATCGCCTATGCGCATGTCACGGCTAGCCAGGTAACCGATTGCGACGAGGACCAGCGACACCCCCAGCATGACCTTCGCGGGGCCCGGGCGGGTGAAGCGCACCAGGAACTCCAGGCGGCTCGCCGAATGCCCTTCGCGCAGACTGCGTGCAGCCGCCCGGGGCGACACGCCGGAGTAGGACAGCAGCACCGGCAGCAGGATGAGGTTGGTGAAGATCAGCACTGCGACACCGATGCTGGCGGCGATGGCCAGACCCTGGATCATCGGGATGTCGATCGTCACCAGCACCGCGAAGCCGACCACATCCGCCAGCAGTGCGGTGAGGCCTGCCAGGAACAAGCGCCGGAAGGTGTAGCGGGCCGCGACGTAGCGATGGGTGCCACGGCCGACATCCTGCATCACCCCGTTCATCTTCTGTGCGCCATGGGAGATGCCGATGGCGAACACCAGGAAGGGCACCAGGATCGAGTAGGGATCGATCACGTAGCCCATCAGGTGGAAGATGCCCAGCTGCCAAACCACCGCCATGATCGAGCAGACGGTCACCAGCAGCGTGCTCTTCAGGCAGCGGGTGTAGGCGAAGATGATGACCATGGCGATCAGCGCGGCGAAGACGAAGAACACCATCACCTTGTTCAGCCCGGCGATCAGGTCACCCACCAGTTGCGGGAAGCCCACCACGTGGATGCCAATCTTGTCGCTCTCAAAGGCCCGAATGCTGTCCAGCTGACGAGCGAACTCGGCGGAGTCCACCGCTTTCCCGGTATCGGCGAATCGCTCCAGCAGGGGTACGAACAGCAGACTGGAACGCGCATTGTTGGCCACAAGCGTGCCGCTGAGGTTGCCGCGCGCGACGTTGCGTTCGAGCTGCTCCAGCGACGGCGCGGCCCCGTCGTAGTTCTCCGGCATCACCGGCCCGCCGACGAAGCCCTGGTCGGTGACTTCGGTCCAGCGGACCACCGGCATCCACAGCGACTTCATGTACACGCGGTCAACGCCGGGCAGCAGGTACACCTTGTCGTTGATCTCCTTGAGCACCTCCAGGTACTCGGGATCGTAAATATCGCCCTGCTTGTTCTCCACCACCACACGCACGGCGTTGCCGAGCCCGCCAAGGGAGTCTGCGTTGTCGAAGTAGTTGAGGATGAAGGGGTGGGACTGCGGGATCATCTGACTGAAGTTGGAGCCAACGGTCAACCGCGCGGCCTGCCAGCCCAGCAGGAGGGTTGCCAGCAGCGACAGCAGGATCACCAGACCCCGGGAATTGAAGATCACACGCTCGGCCAGGTCGCCGCTGCGACGGTCGAAGGCCTCGACCGTAGCGACCACCGGCATATTCTTCAGGCGAGATACATCCACCTTCATCATTGCTCACCTTCTTGCGATTGCAGCTTGTCTGTCGCATCCCGGGTTAGCCCCTGGATACTGGCGAAGACCAGGCGTCCGGGCAGGCTGGCGACATCGGTGTAGAGCATCGGTGCCCGCGCCTGGCGCAGGCTGGATTCGTGCAGGTCCGCCGCAATCGACAACACTTCCCCGCCGGAGCTGATGGCGATGAAACGCTGCGCCTGCGGATCGAACTCGATTCGGGTGACCAGTTGGGTCAAGGGCGTGGACAGGGCGGCCCAGCTCTCCCCCCGGTCGTGGCTGGCGTAGAGCACGCCGCCGAGGCCGCCGGCTAGCACCACGTCTCCATGCCCGGCGATGCTGAAGAACGAGCCCACGTGGCCGGTGGCTACCGGGCGGAAGCGACGTTCGCGGACGTCGGCCTTGAACACGACGCCCTGTTCAGAGGCGATGAACAGTTGATCGCCTACCTGGCCAATGGCATTGAGGTGCAGGAAGTCCGGGTTGTCGATCTCGTGCAGCGCGGGTCGCCAGTGCTGACCGCCATCCTCGCTGGCGACAAGCATGCCGAACGGGCCGCTGGCCAGGCCATTGGTGGCGCTGCTGAAATGCACGCTGAGGAAGGGCAGCACCGGCCCGGTGCCTAGATTCGTCTCCAGCTGCTGCACGAAGCCATCGCGCACCTGCTCATCGAGCCCGGCATTCTCGCGATAGTAGCGAGTGAGCTGATCGAGCGCCTGGCGCCCATCGAGCTGTTTGGTCCAGGTATCGCCGCCGTCGCTGCTGGCCAGGATCACACCGTCCTGGCCCACCACCCAACCCTGCTGGGACGAAACGAACGACAGATCGATCAGATCGGAGCCGACCGGCACTTGGACCTGACGCCAGTGACTACCGCCGTCTTCGCTGAGCAGGATCACGCCACGCATGCCGACCGCGATCAGCTTGTCGCCACCAAGGCTGGCCAGCGCCTGCACTGGCAGCCTGTCCAGCGCCTCACGATGCAGGAGCGCTGGCGTATCCAGCGGATCAGCGAAGCCCTGGGCCAGGGCCTGATAGGCAGGTTCGAAGGAGGCGGCAAGGCAGATTACCAGCGCACCGGCGAGCTGCCGCACCGGGGAGAAGCCAGCGCGACGGGGGCTTCTCCGCAACCGTGAATTACCGGGTTTGTCTTCAGTGCATGTCAGGCCACACATACTGGGTTCCTTCTTATTGTTCCACAGCCAGCCCTCTCGAGGGCCCTGCCTGGTTGATTCGATTCTTAGGGATCTCGCCCCCATTGCCATCGTCGGATACGACGATATTGCCGATCGCTCTGGACCGGCCTTTACCAGCTATCGGACAAGCGTCCAGCGATGTCTTGAAAAGAAAAATGGCCCCCGGAGCCAGGGGGCCATAAATCGGCCGCTGCGGCTAGAAAACGGTCTGCGCAGTGATCGAAATCCAATCGCGGTCGTTCAGCATGTAGCTACCGTTGCCGCCTTCGAACACCGGCAGACCTGCGGGCGTCAGCACGGTATCCCCGGTATGGGCTCGACTACCGATGTACTCGACCTTCAAGGTATGCCTGGCGAAGAAATTAGCCGCTAAGCCGACGGAGAACTTGTAGGAGCCCTGGGCAGTACCACCGAGAACGCCCGGATTGCCCTTGAGCCCTACGGTGACGCTGGTCGGCATGCTCAGGTTGACGCCGGGCGCAACCTGTAACCACTCAGGCGTGAAGGACAGCGCCAGCGCCGTTGCGTTACGAGTCGAGCAACCGTCCCATTTGTCCTTGCCGGCACAACCTGCGAAGCCCTCAGCCTTGTAGAGCGCCTTGTTCGTCGAGTCGACGGACAGCACCCGGGTGTAAGCCAGCTCGGCAATGAAAGTACCCGTCTCATAGAAAGGCGTCGTACTCAAGGGCACCAGGACGTTGGCGATCATATTGACCACGTCACCAGTGGCGCCTCTTGTGGGATCGTCCGCCGCCAGGCTGGGCGTACTGTTGAGCGCAGTGCCGTCGCGGTAGGAAAGCTCCATGCCCAGGCTGCTCTCGCCGACCGGTGTGTCCAGGCTGATGCCGTAGAGATTCACATCTTGGTTGTAGGAGATGAAGTACGACGGCGCACCACCCTCCAACCTGAGTAGCGGTGCCCAGGGCTGTACCTCGTCCAACCGTCTATAGAAGAAGCTCACAGTCGAATCGGGGGTCACCTGCCAGGCGGCATTAAGGCCGAAGTTGTCATTGATCTCATCCGCACGCTCGCTCGAGCCACGCGGAATCCCGAGCATGCTGTCCTGACCGGTGAACAGGAAGTCCACCGGCGCCAGGTAGGTGCCGCCCTGCGGCAGTTGGTTCTCTGCGCGCTCAAGGAAGTACTGGAAACCGAGACCAAAGGACGACGTGAGCTGGGTAGTCAGGTTGACCTGATTGCGCGGAAGGAAGAGCGCCTTGGTCGGAGTTCCTGGCGCAGCGGCACCGGCGATACCATCGACTGCGCCCTGCGAATAGGAAATGCTTTGGAAGGGGAAGAACAGCCCGTTGCCCCAGAACTGGGTATTCCGCCCAAGGCGCGCGGTATAGGAGGAATCATCGAATGAATCGGAATATTGAACAAAAGCGTCCAGCAGCCGCCCGCCAGTAATGTAATCATGCTCCACACCGCTGCGGTAATGGCCGGAGGGATAAGCGGCCAGTGCCCTGTAGGGTACGCCCGGGGCGAATTCGCCGGGATTGCCTTTCACATCGTCGTCATAGGCGAAGTCATGCCAGCCTTGGGCCGACACCCTCAGGGAAAGCTTGTCGCGGTAGGTGCCGCCGAGCTCGGTCAGCAGATTGAAGCGGTTGGTCACCACATCTCCGCGATCCTTGAACTTGTATTCCGACTCGTCGAACGACGGGTCGTTGCCGATCTTGTTGTCGACGTCGCGGGCACGGAAGCCGAGGTTGTAGGTCAGGGTGTTGTCCCAGTAACCTTTCCAGTCCTCGGTTTCGAAGGTGAACGCCTGCGCGTTGCCGCTGCAGAACGCCGCCATCACCATCGCCGGCAGCAGTGCCAACTGCATGGGCTTGTTGCAAGACGCTCTCCGACTGACCTTCATCAGCGGTTCTCCTCTTGTAATTATTCTTGTTATCTCGGTGACCACCCTCGTCCAGACAGGTGTGCTCGTTTTTCATGTCAGGGCTTCGCGCTGTTGCGGCCACGAGCCCGGAGACGAAATCAACGCTAAGGCATCGCTACCGGATGCCCCATCGTCGGATGCGACGATTTTCTAAGCGGGCCGTTCACGACGCGGCAAACGGCCCTCCTCATTCAGTGGAATTGCGGCTCGCCACGCCAGTCGAAGCAGGCCGGAAGATCGCTGGACACCCGATCCGGGAATTCGGCCGGACGCTTGTCCAGGAAGGCCGAGACGCCCTCGCGGGCATCGGCCGATCGGCCGCGTGCCTGCACCGCGCGGCTGTCCAGTTCGTGCGCCGCCATGGGGTGTTCGGCCGTGCTCATGCGCCAGATCATCTGCCGCGTCACGGCAAGGGAGACGGGGGCGCTGTGCTCGACGAAACTACGCGCCATCTCCTTGGCCGCGGCGAGCAGCTTCTCGGGGTCGTGAGTGGAATGCAGCAGGCCTCGGGCAAGCGCCTCGTCTGCAGCGACGAGACGCCCGGAATAGCACCACTGCAAGGCCGTGGAGACCCCCACCGCCTTGGAAAGGAACCACGACGAGGCTGCCTCGGGGACTATCCCGCGACGGGCGAAGACGAAGCCGAAGCGTGACAGGTTGGAAGCCAGGCGTACGTCCATGGCCAATAGCAAGGTTGCGCCAACGCCCACTGCCGCTCCGTTCACCGCGCCGATGATCGGCTTGAGGCTACGGAAGATGCGCAGGGTGAGCAGCCCCCCCTCATCGCGGAACACTTCATCACCGGCATAGTCGAAGCTGCCGGCGCCAGCCGACAGATCCGCCCCGGCGCAGAAGGCACGACCTCGCCCCGTGACCACAAGGGCACGTACGCGGTCCTCGGCGTCGGTGTAGTCGAGGGCAGCGAGGAACTCGCGGACCATCTCCGACGTGAAGGCATTGAGCTTGTCCGGACGATTGAGGTAGAGCACAGCAATGCCGTCCTCGTCGAGGGTCAGTTCCAGGTTGTCGAACTTCGGGCAGGTCATGGCTGGGCCTCCGGCTCCGGGGTGCGGGTGGCGGCGTCCGCCAGCAGGGCTTCGATCTCCGCCGAGATAGGTTCCAGCACGCCTTCGCGGACCAGTTCGGCGCGGTCCGCAGCCTCCAGGCCGAGCAACTCGGCGGCAATCTCCAGGGTGTGCTGGCCGAGGAAGGGCGCCGGGCGAATACGCGGTTCCGGCAATGGGCCGAGGGCCGGAGCGTTTTCGGTCAGCAACGGCGCGTCCAGGCCAGGCTGGAATAGCGTGCGGAAGAAGCCGCGAGCTCGCAGCTGAGGGTCGGCCGCCAGCTCGTCCAAGCGCAGCATGTTGCCGGCCGGAACACCACGGCTCTGGAGCAGGTCACGCACCTCCACAGGGCTGCGCAGGCGGGTCCATTCGGCGACGCCGGCCTCTAGCTCCGCCGCGCGGGCCAGACGGCCCTCGCTGCTGGCCAGGCGGGAATCACCCAGCCAATCCTCGCGCCCCAGTGCCTCACACAGCGCACGCCACTGCGCGTCGCCACTCACGTTGATGGCACACCATTCGTCATCGCCGGCGCAGGGGAACAGGTTGCCCGGCGCATCGAAGCGATCGCGGTTGCCACGGGGAACAAAGGTCCCCGGTGCCACCGACTCTTCCAGGAAGTCGCATGCCAACGTGGCGAGGATGCTTTCCGCCTGGCACAGGCTGACCCGCCCTCCCCTCCCGCTACGCTGGCGCCTGAGCAAGGCAGCAGCGATGGCGGCAGCGGAAACGCGCGCGGCGAAGTGGTCGGGGAAGATGGTGGTGCTGTCGCTGTAGCCCTCGTCCATCTCCGGATAGCGCCACAACCAGGTCAGCCCGGTGCTAGCGCGCACCAACGGCCCGTAGCCCATGCTGCGGCTGAGGGGACCGTGGTTACCCAGGGCGCTGCTGTCCGCCATGATGATGTCCGGCTTGATGCGCGCCAGCACTTCGTAGTCGATACCCAGCGACTCCAACGTGCCGGGCTTGAAGTTGGAAAGCACCACGTCGGACTGCTCCACCAGGCGCTTGAACAGCTCCACACCGCGCGGATCTCGCAGGTTCAGTCCGAGTGAGCGCTTGCCGCGAGAGCCCTGAGCGAAGGAGATGCTCATCGGACGATTGTCCAGGGACTGGCGCAGGCCATCCGGGTAGGCTCCGCTCTCCACCTTGATCACCTCGGCGCCCTGATCGGCCAGTAGACGGCCGAGCTCGGCGCCGGCGACGATCACGCCCAAGTCCAACACACGTATACCGTCGAAGGGGCGGCGCTGTGGCTGGCTCATGGAGGGAGATGCCGCAGCGGACCACTGCACGCCGTTGTCTGCGCCCAGTTCCGGCGCCGTGCTACGCGCGCCGGCCTGCTGGCCATCGATCTCGACGAAACCGAAGGGAACGCGCCCCACCGCGCCGTTGCCTAGGGGTAGGTCGACGAAGCTGTCCCGGGCACGGAAATGCTCGTCACGCAGGACCTCCTGCGGTCGCGACACGGCGGCGATGGGCACTCCTCGGCGCTGCCCCTCCGCCACCAGCTCGGCGACGCTACGTTGGCGGAACAGCTCGGCGATCAGCGCATTGATCTCGCGGATCACCTTGAAGCGCCGCGACAGGCTGGCGAAGGCCGGATCGGTGAAGGGATGGTCGTCGCCCAGCCAGGCCGACATGCCCTGCCATTGCCGGGGGTTGAGCAGACAGATGCGCACGGCGCCGTCGCGACAGGCGAAGATCGGATATCCATTGCCCAACGGCGGTCGCCCGCGAGGCGCCAGCTCCAGGGCACTGCGGCCGCCGGCGGCACTGCCGGTGACCCCCATGCCGGGATCGAGGATCTGCAGTGTGGAGTCGTGGACGGAGAAATCGAAGTAGCCACCGACGCCGCCATTGCTGACGTTCCAGAGGGCGCTCAGCGCTACCCAGGCGGCCTGCAATGCCGCCGTCTCATAGGCCAGCTCTCCTGGCGGCAGCAATGGCGCATGGCCCTTGATCCCGGAGCGCGCCAGCACCCCGCCCATGGCCAGGAGCACGGCATTGCTGCCGTTGAAGGCGGCATAGGGCCCGCTGCGACCGAAGTCAGTGAGACTCAGGGTCACCAGTCGCGGACGCAGCCGGGCGGCCAGGCCGCTGCGCTGCAGCCAGCCTGTCGGGGTGGACTCGAGGAAGAGGTCCGCACCGTCCAGCAGGGCGCCCAGGCGCTCGAGGTCGGCGGGGTCGTGAAGGTCGAGCTCGACGCTGAGCTTATTGGCGTTATGGCTGGCGAAGTGCAGGCTGACGCCGTCCTTCAGCGGCGGCCGGACTCGCGACGGCAGGCCGCCCTTGGGCTCGACCAGCAGCACCTCCGCGCCGAGGTCGGCGAGGAAGCGACCACAGCCTTCCAGGTTGCCGAGGGTCAGCTCCAACACGCGGATGCCTGACAACGGGAGGGTTGCTTGCGAAGTGGGATTGTCCATCTTGCTGCCTCTTGTTCTGACTCGTGCTGCGACCGCGCGCCCCACCCTTCGGAGCTGGGTGGGACGGCGGGCGCGATGCTCACGAGTATCCGGCAGGGGCGAAGATGGCTTCCTCATCGGTTCCGACGATTTTCCCTGCCGGAACCGATGAGGACGGCTTTACACCGGCTGTTCCAGACCGTCGAGGAAAGCCAGGATGGCCGAGTTGAAGATATCGTTGCGGTCGCCGGCGACCATGTGCCCGGCGCCTTCGACGTCGACGCATCTGGCATGGGGAATCAGTTCCAGCAGTTGGCTGGCGCCCTCATGGCTTACCACGTCGCTTTGCTTGCCACGTACCAACAGCGTTGGCACCTGTACCTGGCGCGCCGCCGCCTCCATGCGTCGGGTCATCATGCTCGAGTCGATGCGCCGCTCGCCCACCTGGAAGGCTGGGTCCCAGTGCCAGTAGAGGCGACCATCACGGCCCTCGCGCAGGTTCTTCAGCAAGCCCTCGCTGGAGCTGGGCCGCGGCCGGTTGGGCAGGTAGCGCGCAACCGCCTCGGCGGCCTCTTCGACCGACGCGAAGCCGTCCATGTTGCCTTGCATGAAATTACGGATCTGCTCCACCCCGACGCTGGACATACGCGGCACCACATCCACCAATACCAGCGCGCGGACCAGGCCGGCTTCGGCCTCGCCCACGGTCACTAGGGCGGTCGCGCCGCCCAGGGACGCACCAATGATCACCGGCGGGCTGTCGAGGGTCGCGATGACCGCGTGCAGGTCGCCGACGAAGGCTTCCAGGGTGTAGTCGGCGTCCGGTGCCCAGTCGCTGTCGCCGTGGCCGCGCAGATCCAGAGAAATTACGTGGTAGCCGGCGCCGGCCAGGTCGGCCGCGGCCTTGCCCCAGGAGTGGCGGGTCTGGCCGCCACCGTGGAGCAGGATCACGCTGTCCTGCCCGGCGCCGCCGGCGACGTCGGCGGCCAGGCTGACCCCGCGGCTGCCGGCCAGTGAGGTACCGCGCAGCGCCGGGATAGATGAATCGCAGTGCATGGATGTGTTCCTCCTTCGATTGGGCTAGCGCGCTTCCTTCAGGCTTACCGCGTGCAGTGGCACGCTGCGGAACTGCTGACGCAGCTCGCGCTTGAGTACCTTGCCGGAGTAGGTTCGCGGCAGCGGCGTATCTAGTTGCACCAGGAAGCGCGGGCGCTTGTAGTCGGCCAGTTGTTCCAGGCAGCGCGCCTTGAGCAGTTCGAGGTCCACCTGCCCGCCATGGGCGACGATCATCGGGACTTCGCCCCAGCGCTCGTCGGGCACACCGATGATGGCGAACTCGCCGCTGCCAAGGACATCGGCGAGCGTGTGCTCCAACTCCGCCGGATACACGTTGAGGCCACCGGATATCAGCATGTCCTTGCTGCGGTCGACGATGGTGAGGAAGCCCTCCTCGTCCATCCTTCCGGTGTCGCCGGTCAGCAGCCAGCGGCCGTTGCGGATGGCCGCGGTTTCCTCCGGCTTGTTCAAATAACCCTCCATGACGATGGGCCCGGCCACGCAGATTTCCCCTACTTCGCCGAATGCCGCCGGCTCGCCCCGGGCATTAAGCACACGGACCTCGGCCTGCATCACCGCGCGCCCGGCTGAGCCGAATTTGCGCTGTGCCTCGTCATGGAACAGCAGGGTAGCGAAGCCGCCGGACACCTCTGTCAGGCCATAGCCTTGGGTGATGGACACGCCGGCGTCCTGCCACGATTGCAGCAGGAACGGGCTTACCGGCGCGCCACCGGCCACCAGGTTGCGCAGACTGGAAAAATCCATCTCGGCGAAGGCTGGGTGCTGGCGCATACGTTCCAGCAGCACCGGCACCACGGTCCAGGTGTTGATCCGCTCGCGGGTGATCAGCTGCATCAGCTCTTCGGTGTCGAAACTGGATGCCAGCACAGTCGTCGAGCCGGGGAACAGACCGTCACGGATGTAGTTGCACATGCCACCTGTGTAGGCCAGCGGCAGCGAAATCAGCAGCTTGTCGGCGTGGGTGATGCCGCAAGGGATCACCCGTGCCAGGCTCGAGGCCATCAGGTTGGCGTGGCTGATCATGGCGCCCTTGGGTACCCCGGTAGTGCCGGAGGTGTAGCAGACGAGGGCGATATCCTCGGGCTTCACCTGCACTTCCGGCAGCTCTTCCGGCGGCCGGCGCAGCTCGTCCAGCGGGCGCGCACCGGGCGCCACATCCACCGAGAACACACGCAATCCGGGTACCGCCTCGCGCGCTTCGGTGAGGATGCCGCTCAGCTGCGCCTCGGTGACGACCAGCGAGAGGCCAGCGTCGAGCACCGGGTAGAGCATCTCTCGGGCAGTGAAGCGGACGTTGAGCAGAGTCACCGCCACGCCGAGCTTCCAGGCACCGAGCAGGGTTTCGATGAACTCGTTGCGGTTGTGCATCAGGATGCCGATGCGGTCACCTTGGCGCACGCCGCAAGCGTGCAGGCCGGCGGCGATGCTGTCGCTTCCACGGTCCAGCTCACCCCAGCTGAGGTCGCCACCATGGCCGCGCAGGGCCAGGCGCTCGGGCCAGCGGCGAGCCCAGTAGCGCAGGGTTTCATTCAAGTTCTGCATGTCGTGTATCCCGCTCGGTCAGTCGGCTGGTTGCAGGTAGATGGCTTCGTTGGTGCGCAGCCGCACCAGGGTTTCGTCGTCCAGCCCCAGGCGCTCACGCAGCAGCGCTGCGGAATCCTGCCATTGCTCGGGCGCAGCGGTAGGGGCAAACGCCTGGCCGGTGGTCTTGACCGGCGAGGACGACAGGCGCAGGAGGCCCGCGCCGGGCTGCTCCACCTCGTACACGTTGTCACGGGCAAGGAAATGCGGGTCCTGCACGAGGGTGTCTGCGCTGTTGGCCGGGCCGGCGGGAATGTCATGCTCCACGAACAGGGCCATCCAGTCGGCGTAGTCGCGGCTGGCGAACAACTCGGCCAGCGCGGTCTGCATCGCCTCGTCGGCGGCGCCGGAGTCCGCCACCTGCTGGTAGATCAGCGGCAGGTCCGGACGCTCCACGACCTCGCAGAAGCGGTTCCAGAATTTCGGGAACAGGCCCTGGAAGAAGATGCCGCGGCCATCGCGGGTGCGGTAGGCGCTCAGGCGCGGCCAGCCGGCCATGCGTTTCTGGCTGTTGAGGAAACCGGGGCGCTCATGCAGCACCTCGGCATTGAGCCGGCTGTTGGCTGCGTCGGGCAGCCAGTGCGCGGCGGACTCCGCACCACTGACTTCGATGTAGGCGCCCTGCCCGGTACGCTGCGCGCGAAGCAATGCCGACAACGTGCCGAGCGCCCCATTGAGCCCCATGGCGTGCATGCCTACCGGCACCGCGCCGGCCTCGGCCTGCTGCTCCGGCGGCAGCGCATAGGGGTTCGTCGAGGACAAGGCGCCGAAGGCGTCGAACGACGGCCCGTGGGAACCCTGGGTGTGATAAGGCCCGCTGCTACCCAGGCCGGAAATGGAGCAGAACACCAGCCGCGGATTCAGCTCGCGCAGCGCCTCATAGCCCAGGCCCAGGCGTTCCAGCACTCCGGCGCGCATTCCCTCGATCACCACATCGGCCTGTTCCACAAGACGGCGGAAGATGGCAGCACCCTCCGGGTGCTTGAGGTTCAGCCCCAAGCTGCGCTTGCCGCGGTTCCAGCGCAGGTGCAGGAAGCTCAAGCCGTCAGGCCCACCCACCGCATACTGGCCGCTGCGCCGCACGGGGTCGCCGTCGGCGCCCTCCACCTTGATCACCTCGGCGCCCATGTCGGCAAGGTAGCCGCCCAAGCTGGAGGGACCGAGCTGCGCGACTTCGAGTACGCGCAGCCCATTGAGAAAGTCATAACCGGACATCGGGTCTTTCCTCGTTATTGTTGTCGTCGACGCACGCAAGGCAGGCCGCGTCAGGCTTTGCTCGCCGTTTCGTCGATATCGCTCTGCAGCTGGCGGTGCAGGTGAGCGCAGGCCACCTCGCTGCGTCCGTAGCGGTAAGTGCCGTGGGGCCAGGCCTCGGCGTTCTGCTGGATGAACCTTTCCATCGGCCAGTCTTCCTCGGTGGCGGCGCGCTGGAGGATCTCCCAGCTCTTGTTCACTCGCGCCAGCAGGGCGTCGTCGAGGATGGCATCACGCACCAGGAAGCGCAGATGGGTCAGCGAGCGTCCCGGATTGCCGACGCAGGGCCACACGGTCCAGAACTCCACGTGTTCAGGCGCGGCGATCATCATCGAGTTGGGGTAGATGACCAGGTTCGAACCGATGTACTTGGAGCCGCCACTCACCGGAGCCTCGGACTTGGCCAGCGCCTTGAGCTTGGTGCGCGCACCGAAGTGCTGGCAGTGTCGGCCGTAGTCCTTGAACACTCCGACGTTGGATTCGATCAGGTCGCCGACGCCGCCCGGGTGCAGGAAGCGCGGGTGGATGATGTCGATGGCGCCATCCATGATCAGCTTCCAGTTGATGTCCATGACAAAGGTCTTGTCGAGTATCACGCTCGAGGCATCTAGCTGCCAGGGGGCCATCTGCGCATCCACCTCGCCTCCCAGGTAATCAGCCAGGGCTGGCGCCGGCACTTGCGAGAGCACAGCGAAGACCAGGCCGTGACGCTCCTCGGTGGGGAACGCGATCAGGCTGTTGCAACCGCGTTCGATCTTCTCGAACGACGACTCGTAAGGCACGGTACGCAGCCCGCCGCCGTCGCGGTCATAGGACCAGCCGTGGTACTGGCACATGAACACGCGCTTGTTGCCGGTTGCGGCCTGTTCCACCCGCCCGCCGCGATGGCGGCACATGTTCAGGTAGACCTGAGCTCGGCCGTCAGTCTGGCGCACGATCAACAACGGCATGTCGAGGATTTCGCGGGTGAGGAAGTCGCCGTTGTTGCGAATCTCCGAGGCGTGGGCGACCACTGTCGGCAGCGACTTCATCAGAGCCACCTCGGCCGCGGCTCGCTCGGGGCTCACGAAGTCGGAAACCGGCACGAGCAGGTCATGCTCGGCGAGGTCGGTAGTGTCTTCCCGCAGGTGGGTGACGAGGCGTTGCGAAACCGCCTCGCTCACCGCGACGTCGAGTTTCTTCTCGGGCAGCATGGATGGGTTACTCCTGCATCGGCTTTGTCGTTGGAATTCCGGGTGCCGTGTCGTGACGGCTGTTTTGCGGCGGCACATCGGCGTAGCGCCGCATCAGGCGGCGCAGAGCGCCCTCCACCGCCAGTTGGTAGAGCTTTCCGTAAGGCGGGTGCATCGCCCGCAGCAGGCTGAAAGGCCCACCCTGCCAGTACACCGCACGGGCGTGACTGAAACGGCGGAAGCCCTCGACCCCGAAGCCGTAGGCACCCATGCCGCTGTGCCCCACTCCGCCGAACGGCAGGTCCTTGACCGAGAGGTGCATCAGCGTGTCGTTGACCGTGGCGCCTCCGGAGAAGCTGGCGTCCAGCACCTGCTGCGCGGCGCTGGCGTCGCGCGAGAACACGTAGAGCCCCAACGGCTTTTCGCCCTGGCGCAGCCCGGCAAGCGCGACCTGTGGTTCATCGCAACTGCGCAGAACGAGCACCGGGCCGAACAACTCCTCACGACTGGCGCGCAGCTCCGGCGCCGGGTCGACGATAACTGTCGGCGCCATGCGCAGGCTCGCCGGATCGGAGGCCTCGGCGCCCAGGGTAATCACCCGCGCACCGGCCAGCCGCGCTTCGTCCACGATCGCCTGCAAGCGTTCGTAGTGGCGCGCACTAAACAACCCGCACAGATCCTCGCCCACAGCCTGGCGCCGCACCTCGGCGTCCATGGCCCGGATCAGCGGTTGCTGCAGCGTGGCGGGAACAAAGGCGGTGTCCGGGCAGAGGCAGCCCTGGCCACCATTCATCAGCTTGCCCAGAGCCAGACGGCGGCCGGCTTCAGCCACGTCGGCGTCGGCCAGAACGAACACAGGGCACTTGCCGCCCAGCTCCAGAGTCAGCGGGGTCAGGTTGTCCGCCGCCGATGCGGCCACCGCGCGACCCACTCCGGTGCTGCCGGTAAACAGCAGGTGGTCCAGGGGTAGAGCGGAAAACGCCTGGGAGGTCTGCAGGCCGCCGAGGGCCACGCTCACCTCGTCGGGATCGAAATACTCGCGCACCGCGGCGTCGATGGCCGCCGCGCATGCCGGGGTCTGGTCGCTGGGACGCAGGAAGGCGCGATTACCGGCGGCGAGGATCGTCGCCAGAGGCAGCAACAGCAAGGTGAGCGGGGCGTTCCACGGAGCGATCACGCCCACCACGCCCAGAGGCTGGTACTGCACCTGGGCTCGAGCTCCGAAGAGCGCGAAGGGCTGCGGCGCACCGCGTCTTTGGGGCTTCATCCAGCTGGCCAGCTTGCGTTCGGCATGCCGCATGGCATCCAGCGGCATGAACACTTCGGTTAGGCGCGCCAGTTCGGCGCGCCGGCTGGGGAAGTCCTCCTGCGAGGCGGCGACAAAGGCGTCGGCGTGCCGCAGGGTCATGGCGATGGTCCTGCGAATACGGTCGCGGCGGGTTTCGTAGGTGGCCGGCATCTCGCGCAAGAAGGACGCGCGCATCTGTACCAGGCGCCCATTCAGGGCTGCCGCGTCCAAGGCCTGCGGGTCGAGGTAATCGTTCATCGACAAACTCCTCCCTCACGCTGCCATTGCGCGGGCGTCGGCCAGCACGAAATCGCTGCCGCGCTCGCCGATCATGATCGCGGCCGCGTTGGTGTTGGCGCTGAGCAGCCGCGGCATCACCGAGGCGTCCACCACACGCAGACCGACCAAACCACGCACCGACAGGCGCGGATCGAGCACGGCAGCGGAATCGCTGCCCATACGGCAGGTACCCACCGGGTGGTAGCAGACGTTGGCATTGTCGCGAACGAATTGCGCCCAGCCCGCATCGTCTGTGGGGCGCGGCGACGGTGTTCGGTCGGCCTGGACGTAACGACTCAGGGGCTCGGCTGCGAACAGCCGCTCGATGAGCTTGCAGGCGTCCACCAGGGTACGAAGGTCACGCTCGTCACCCAGTAACTGATGGGCCACCTGCGGCAGCACCTCGGGGTCGCGGCTACGCAGGCGCACACTGCCACGGCTATAGGGATGGCAGACGTTGGCCTGGATCATCACCGTCGGTTCGCGAGTCATCTCCGCCAGGGCCGCGCAACGCACATCGGGTGCCATGTCGTAGCTCAACGGCAGGAAGTGCAGCTGCAGGTCCGGCTCGTCCAGATCCGCTCGCGACTTGGCGCAGGCCATCGCCTGCACCGCGGGAGTCACCATGGGCCCGCGCTTGCGCAACAGGTAGTTGCCCAGGTGGAGCATGACGTCCAGCGCACCCATCTGGCTGTTGTAGGTGGGCACGTTGACCCGTTTGTTGATGCCCACTCCGACGTGCTCCTGGAGGTTCGCACCAACGCCGGGCAGGTCTGCCACCACGGCGATACCCATCTCGCGCAGGTGCTCCGCCGGGCCCACCCCGGAACGCATGAGCAGCGCCGGGGAGCCGACGGTGCCGGCGCTCACCACCACCTCGGCGCGTGCATTGACTCGCAGCAGGCGTCCGTCGCGCAGTATTTCGACACCCACCGCACGACGGCCCGCGAAGAGCACGCGACGGGCCAAGCAACCGGTGAACACGCGTAAGTTAGGACGCTCCCGGGCGGTGGCCAGGTAACCCTGGGCGGTGCCACAGCGTTGACCGTCGCGTTGCGTCGCCAGGGACAGGAAGGCGCCGTGCTGATCGCCTCCGCAGTAGTCCGCCAGCGACGGCAGGCCCTCGCTGGAGCAAGCCTGGACGAACACGTCGGACAATGGGTGCGGATCACGCTGGAAGGACACGCTCAGTGGTCCACCGTGACCATGGGCGGGGTGCGCCGGGCCGGCGAAGTCCTCGGCGCGACGGAAGTACGGCAGGCACTCGTCGAAGCTCCAGCCAGGGCAGCCGGCGGCGGCCCAGTGGTCGTAGTCGGCGCGGCTGCCACGGATGTAGACCTGGCCATTGATCGAGCTGCTGCCGCCTAGCAGGCGGCCACCGGACCAGGTGAACTGGCGGCCGGAGATGGAGGCATCAGGCTCGCTCGGGTACTGCCAGTCGAAACGCGGGTTACCGATCAGCCGCGACATGCCCGCCGGCATCCGAACCAAGAAGGAGTCGGCCTCGCCGCCGGCTTCGAGCAGGATGACCTGATGCCGCCCTCCCTCGCTGAGCCGGTTGGCCAGCACGCAGCCAGCGCTGCCGCCTCCAACGATGACGTAGTCCGCTGTCAGGCTGTCCAGGTCTTGTGACTGCATGTCTTGCCTCGATCTATGGGTCGCGGGTGGCTTTACGGGGGAATACCGGAAAGCCCTTCAGCCAAGCGGGGGCGCGGCTTTCCGCCATTTCCCCGGGGCCTTGAAACGAGTATCGGGGAGGCCCCCGGAGCGGGCATCGTCGTAATCGACGAATCGGCGCCGGGCTCCCCCGGGGATGGGCGCCGGGCAGGATCGATTGGCGCGTCCGTCTGCGTCGGCGCGGCACGGGAAGACGCCTCCGGCCCCGCCGGGCCGGGGCCCCGTCGCTTCCGACGAGGGTCGTCGCCTCAGACCGCGATCAGCCCCTCGCGCCGGGCGATGGCCAGAGCTTCCAGGCGGCTGCGGGCGTTGAGCTTGGCGTTGATGCTGCGCAGATGGGTGCGCACCGTGCTCTCGGAGACGAACAGCTTCTCCGCCAGGGCGTCATTGCTCTGGCCGCTGGCCACCAGCGCCAGCACCTGCAGCTCCTTGGCGGTCAGGTTGGCCGCCGCGCCCGCAGTGCCGTCGGCCAGCTTCAGGCCGCTGCCCTCGGCGAGCTGCTGGGCGAAGGCACGACACGCAGGCGCCGATTGGCTGGCGCGCAGGGCCAGGGCCAACGCCGCACGACCTTCGTCGCGAAACGGCTGCAACAGCTGGCGCGGCTCGGCGAACCCCAGCGCGGCCTCCATGGTGCGCAGCGCCGCGTGCTCGTTGCCGCGCTGCTCCAGGGCCAGAGCCAGGAGGATGCGCAAGCTCAGGACCCGGCGCAGGCGTCCGCCGCCGAGAGCGAGCTCTAGCTCTTCGGCCAAGCGCTCGGGCAGTTGCCCGCTGTCGCCCTCGGCCAGGCGCACCCTGGCATCCATCAGTTCCCAGGTGTCGGCGTCGCAGGGCAGGAAGTGCAGCTCGCGAACCAGCGTGGCGCACTCGTCGCCACGCAGCGTGTGCAACAGTTCCCTGGCCAACGCGGTGTCGCCGCGCACCAGGGCGCAGCGCACCCCTTCCAGGCGTGCGCAGAACACCAGGCGTGGCAACTTGCCGGCGCGCCCCAGACACTCCAGGGCCGCCAGAGTCGCCTGCGCATGGCTCGTGTCGCCGCGACCGATGAGAATGCGCGCGTGCAGCTTGTGGGCAAGGATGATCTGATCCAGCAAGCCGGTCTGGCGCAACAGTGGCATATGCAACTCGAGCAACCCGAGCACTTCGTCGCTGCGCCCCATCTCGTATAGCGCCAGGGCATCCAGGGTGGCCACCAGGGAGTTGCCACGCCCACCTCGGGCGCTGCTGCAGCCGGGTTGCGGCGGGCGCTTCAACCGCTCGCGGGCGACCACGGGCTCGGCACGGAACAGATCGGCCATGGCGCAGATGGAAGCCGCGTAGTCGCCAACAAAACCACCGGGCTGCAGGCCAGCCAGTGCCAAACACTGCTCCGCACGCTCCAACTCGCCACCGACCAGTTGCACAAGCGCCAGAGTGCAGTGATGGATGCCTCGGGCGAAGGGACTTGCCTCACCCTCCCCCGGCCAGGGACGGACGCGTTCACGCAGGGCCTCGACACGGTCGCGCATGCTCAGCCAGGTCAGCTCCAAGGCCTGCAAGGCACACTCCTGCTCCGCCGTCAGCGGCATCCGCCGCAGACGCTGAACGATGCCCAGGGCGGCATCCTGATCATTGCTGAACAGCAGAGCCCAGGCCAGGGTCAGCTGCAGCTGTGGCGCCCCGCCCAACCAGCCCTCGGCGTCCAAGGCCTGCAACCAGCGAGCCAGGGAGCGCATGCGGCCGGCACACAGCAGAACCTGCTCGTGCTGCTCCAACAAACGCAACAGCAGGCGCCGGTCACCCATCAGGAAGGCGTGTTCCAGGGCCACCTCCGGCCGGTGTCCATCGAGCAGAGTTTCCAGAGCCGCGCGGTGCAGCTCACGCACGCGCAGGGGGGCGTTGCGCCGGATCAGCTGGCGCAAACTGAATAGCAGGGGCCGGGGAAAGCAGCTGCGCTCGCGGATCAGCAAGTCATGCTCGCTCGCCAGCCGGCGCAGCAGGTTCTGGCTACCAGGTTGGCCGCGCACGCGGTCGAGCAACTCGGGGTGCATCGGATCGACAGTGCTGGCGTCCTGGGCGAACGCCAGCAGGCCAGGCTCGAGGGCGGCAAACACCTCCTCCTGGAACCACTCCTGCAACAGATGTTCGGCGTCCAGCGCGCTGTCGCCCGGGTCGCTGGCGCAGAGCAGCGCGACCACCGCCGGCCAACCCTCGGTGCAGCGCCAGACGCTCATCAGCGCCGCAGCGTTCAGCGGCCGGCCGGCCTGAGCCAGGGCGGCACCGAGTTCGTCGAGTGTGAACAGCAGGCCTTCGAGACGCAGCGCCTGCTCGCGTCCGGACACCACCCCACGGTGGAAGGCCGGCAGAGGCCGCCGGCTGGCGATGACCAGCCTGCCCTGGGGCGGCAGGCTGCCCAGGCACTGCTCCAGGGCGCCGGGCTCGCGGGCCAGCAGTTCGTCGGCGTCGTCGATGAAGATCACGAAGCGCGAGCGCCCGCGTCCCATGGCTGATAGTCGGGCGAACAACGACAGCAGGGTGGCGCGCAGGGAGGAACCGGGAGCCAGGCCGGCGCCCAGCGACAAAATCGCCGAGTGCATGCCCGGCCCCAGAGCCTGGAGCAGTTGGCCAAGCAGCACAGATTTGCCACTGCCGGCCGGCCCCTGGATCAGGGTTATCTTCTGCTGTTCGATATTTTCCAGCAGTGGCGCAATCAGCCGAGGGCGTACCAAGGGGCGCAACTCGACGGCGCAATCCGCCAGAACTGCGTATACATCTTGGAACGCCAAGCCCGCTGGGCTTGCATCAGAACGAATGGTAGGCATGACTTCGGCACTCGCCTGGCGCCGCCAGGAATCCGTGGCAGGCGCCTTCTTGTTGTTGTGGTGCCTTAAGCTAAACCTAACATCAATAGTTAATCAATTACCGTTCGCGCCCCTCAAGGAAATACTGGTGCACGCTTGCCAAGGAACGCCACCAGCCCTTCCTGGAAGGCCTCGTGGGCGATCAACTCGCGCTGGCGCTCGGCCTCGTATTGCAGCTGCTCGGCTAGCGACGAGCGCGTGGCGCTGGCCAACGAGGCCTTCAACTCGGCGGTGGCGTGCCGCGGCAGGGCCGCAAGGCGCTCGGCCAGGCCGCGGGCCGCTGCCATCAGCTCGGCGTCGGCGACGCACGACCAGATCAGCCCCCAGTCGGCGGCTTGGCGTGCACCCAGGCGTTCGCCCAGCAGCAGCATTCCGCGCGCCCTCGCCTCGCCACACAGGCGCGGCAACAACCAGGTCATGCCCAGGTCAGGGACTATCCCGAGTCGCGGGATGAAGGGCATGAGGAAACCGGCCGACTCTGCCGCCACCACCAGGTCCGCAGCCAGGGCCAGGCTAGCGCCGGCCCCAGCGGCAATGCCGTTCACCGCCGCCACCACCGGAATGGGCGACGCGCGCAGCTCCCGGATCAGCGGATTGGACTGTTCAACCATGGCTTGGTAGGTCTGCTCGGCCTGGGCCCGACCATCGCCCTTGGCGAGGATATCGGCGAGGTCGGCGCCGGCGGAGAATGCCCGCCCGGCCCCGGTGATGATCAGAGCGCGCACCTCGCCCTGTTCCTGCAGGCGCGCTAGCACGTCACGGATTTCCGCCTGCATCGGGGCGCTGAGGCCGTTGAGCTTGTCCGGCAGGTTCAAGGTCAACACGCCGAGCGAACCCTCGGCCTGGTAGCTGATGTAGCGGTACGAATCGGTCATCTGCTGTGTCCTTCGGTAGGTAATCTCGGGTCGACGGCTAGCGGCCGTCGCCGGTGGCATGGAAACGTCCGTTATCGCGCGCTAGCTGGCGCAGCAGCAGCGGTGCCTCGTAGGCCTCGCCCAGGTGGCGGTAGCGCTCGCAGCGCGCCAGCACTTCGGCCGCGCCCAGCTCGTCGGCATAGCGCAGCGCACCGCCGCGCAAAGGCGGGAAGCCAATGCCCAGGGACAGCGCGCGGTCCAGCTCCATGGCGCTGGTCACCACCGATTCCTGCAAGGCGTGCACGGCTTCGACGATCATCGGCAGCATCAAGCGGTCGATGATCTGCGCCTCGTCCATGGGCAATTCCTCGGCGGCGAGCCGTTCGCGCAACAACCGTTGCGCCTGTGGGTTGATGCGGCGCTCCGGTCGGCCGTCGGCGCCGGTCTGGTACAGGTAGAAACCGGCGCCGCCCTTCTGTCCGTAGAGGCCGGCGCCCAGCAACATGCGGAAGGCGTTGCGCGGCAATGCCGGCATGCGCTCGGGGTAGCTGGCGAAGATCAGGTCACAGGACTGGGTGCCGACATCCAGGCCGACCACATCCTCCAGATAGGCCGGTCCCATAGGCCAACCGAATGCTTCGGCCGCCCGGTCGATGCGCTGGTAGTCGACCCCCTCGGCCAGCAATCGCAGAAAGGCGTGGATGTAGGCCATGAGAATGCGATTGACCAAGAAGCCCGGGCCATCGCGCACCACGATGGGAATCTTGCCCATGGCCAGGGCCTGTTTGACGGCGGTCTGCACTGCGTAGTCGCTGGTCTGGCGGCCGCGGATCACTTCTACCAGCGGCATCACCGGCGCGGGGTTGAAGAAGTGCATGCCGGCGAAGTTCTGCGGGCGCTGCAGAGCGGCGGCGAGGTCGTCGATGCGCAGCGACGAGGTGTTGGACAGCAGCACCGCATCCTCCGCCACCAATCCCTCCACCTCGCCAAGCACCTTGTTCTTGATACCGAGGTTGTCCACCACCGCCTCGATCACCACGCTGGCGCACTCGAATCCTTGGTAGTCCAGCTGTGCACGGACCGACGCGCGTGCCCGCGCCGCGCCGGCAGCATCGGTGCGCCGGGCGAGCAGGCGCTCCATCTCCTGCAGCGCGTGCTGCAGGGCGGATGCGCGGACGTCTTTCAGGCGCACTGGCAAACCGTGGCAGGCACAGGTGAAGGCAATGCCGGTGCCCATCACCCCCGCGCCGACCACACAGGTGCGCAGCAGCAGGTCCTGGGAGGCGGCGAAGGCGTCACCGTCGGCAGGGTCGAGAGGGAAGCCCGCCACGCTCATGCACCTCAGTTCCCGGCCTGGGCCTGGCGCGGGTGGAATCGCTCTCCGGCCTCGGCACGCTGGCGCAGCCAGGCCGAGGGTCGGAAGCGCTCGCCCCAGCGCTCGGCGAGGCCGTCGCACTGCTCGACGAAGGCCGTAAGGCCCAGGGTGTCGATGTACGACAACACGCCACCGGTCCAGGTCGGGAAACCGATGCCCAGGGTCGAGCCGAGGTCGGCGTCGGCGGCGTCGGTGACCACGCCCTCCTCCACGCAACGGGCCGACTCCAGCGCCTGGATGCACAGGATGCGCAGACGCAGCTCCTCCAGCGTCGGCTGCTGCGGCGCCTGCGGCCAATGCTGCGCCAGGCCCGCCCAGAGCCGCTTGCCGCCCTCCTCCGGGTAATCGTAGAAGCCGCCACCGGCGCGCCGCCCAGGACGGTGGAACTCGTTGACCATGGTTTTCACCAGGTCGATGGCGGCACCGCGCTGGAAGCGCTCCTCGAAGCCCAACTCGATGGCCTGTCGATTGACCTTCAGTTGCAGCTCCAGGGAGACCTCATCGGCCACCGCCAGCGGCCCCACCGGCATCCCAGCCTGGCGCGCAGCCTGCTCGATCAGCGCCGGGGCGATGCCGTCCTCGAGCATCAGGAAGCCCTCGTCGACGAAGCTGCCGAACACGCGGCTAGTGAAAAAGCCAGGGCTGTCGTTGACCAGGATCGGCGTCTTGCGCAGCTGGGCGACGAAGTCCATGGCCGCGGCGAGGGTCGCGTCGGAGGTCACGCGGCCACGAATGATCTCCACCAGCGGCATGCGCTCCACAGGCGAGAAGAAGTGCAGGCCGATGAAATCCGCCGGGCGCGGGAACTGGCCGGCCAGCAGGGAGATCGGCAGGGTCGACGTGTTGCTGGCGAACAGGGCGTCAGCGGGCATCGCCGCCACGGCGCGGGCGGTGACCTCGGCCTTGACCGCCAGGTCCTCGAACACCGCTTCAATGACCAGCTCGGCCGCGCCCAGCTCGGCGTAGTCGGCGGTCGGGCGAATGCGCGCCAGCGCGGCTTCGGCCTTGTCAGCCGCCAGCTGACCACGACTCACGGCGCGTGCCAGGTCGTCGGCGAGGCGCGCATGGGCGGCCTGAGCGTGCTCAAGGGAAGCGTCCAGTAATGCCACCTCGATGCCGGCCACAGCCGCCACCCGGGCGATACCCGCGCCCATCTGACCGGCGCCGAGCACACCGATGCGAGCGAAGCTGCGGCTGGCGAACCCCTGCGGGCGACGAACCAGCTTTTCGGCAGCTGCCTTGTTGATGAACTGGGTACGGATCAGGTTGCGAGCTACCGGGCCGGTGAGCAACTGGGCGAAGTAATTGCGTTCGATGCGTAGGCCGGTGTCGAGGTCGACCACCATACCCTCGCCGACACAGGAGAGGATCGCCAGTGGCGCCGGATAGTTGCCGCGCGAGGCCACGTGGGCCTGGACGATGCGCGTGGTCAACGGGCCATGGGGGAACGCCAGGTTTCCAAGGTCACGGGGTTTCCAGCCCTTGCGGTCCCAGGGCTGACAGGCATCGGGATTGGCCAGCACCCAGGCCTTGGCCCGCGCCAGCAGTTGCTCGGGCGCCGCCAGTTCGTCGACCAGCCCTAGTTCCAGAGCGCGCTGCGGTCCCACCGGCTTGCCGTCGAGCAGCATCGGCAGTGCCTGGGTGATACCGATCAGCCGTGGCAGACGCTGGGTACCGCCACCACCAGGCAGCAGGCCGACGCTCACCTCGGGCAGGCCGAGCTGGGCGTCGGCGCGCTCGCTCAGCACTCGGTAATGGGTACCCAGGGCCAGCTCCAGGCCACCGCCCAGGGCCAGGCCACCGATGGCAGTGGCCACCGGCTTGCCGAGTGTCTCGATGCGCCGGGTGAGGCCCTGCAGGTAGGCGCTCTGCTCGCGCGCCTCGACTTTGCTGGTGCCGCGCTCGAAGGCTTCGACCAGCTCCATGAGGTCGGCGCCGGCGATGAAGCCACGTGCCTTGGCCGAATGGATGACCACGCCCTTGACCTCGTCGTCGTCGGCCAGACGGGCGAACAGTTCGTCCAGTTCGCGCTGAAGTTGTGGGGTGAGGATGTTCAGGCTGCGCCCGGGCACGTCAATGCCGACCAGGGCAATGCCGTCTTCAATCTCGAACTTGATGGTTTGCATGTCCACTCTGCCTCAGATGCGCTCGATGACGGTCGCCGTGGCCATGCCGGCTGCCGCACACAGGGTGATGAGCGCGCGCTTGCCGCCGCGACGCTCCAGTTCGTCCAGGGCGGTGCCCACCAGCATGGCGCCGGTCGCCCCCAGGGGGTGTCCAAGAGCGATGGAGCCACCATTGACGTTGACCCGCTCGTGACCGACTCCGGTCTCGCGCATGAAGCGCAGCACCACCGAAGCGAAGGCCTCGTTCACTTCGAACAGGTCGATGTCGTCGAAGTCCAGCCCCAGCCGCTGCAGCAACTTGGCGCTGCAAGGTGCGGGGCCGGTGAGCATGATGGTCGGTTCACTGCCTATGGACTGGAATCCGAGCACCCGGCCACGCGGCTGCAGGCCATTGCGCCGGCCGAACTCGCGGCTGCCGATGAGTACCGCGCTGGCGCCGTCGACGATGCCCGAGGAGTTGCCGCCGGTGTGCACGTGGCGAATCTGCTCCACCTGCGGATAGCGCTGCAGTGCCAGGGCGTCGTAGCCGGACTCGCCCATCGCGGTGAAGGCGGCCTTCAGCCGCGCCAGGTCCTCGGGGC
This sequence comes from Pseudomonas sp. GCM10022186, assembly GCF_042656385.1. Taxonomy (NCBI): domain Bacteria; kingdom Pseudomonadati; phylum Pseudomonadota; class Gammaproteobacteria; order Pseudomonadales; family Pseudomonadaceae; genus Pseudomonas; species Pseudomonas sp. GCM10022186. The sequence continues at coordinate 196,934 of NZ_JBHSOU010000052.1, read as the reverse complement.
GGGTGCCGGGGCGCATGTACTCGTCATGGGCCAGCACTACCTCGCCGATCACATCGCGCACCGGCACAACCGAGTTGGCGAAGTAGCCTTCGTTCCATGCATAGGCGGCGCGGCGCTGGCTCTCCACGGCGAAGGCGTCCACGTCCTCTCGGCTGTAGCCGTCCAGGGTGGCGATCAGGTCGGCACCTACCCCCTGCGGGGTGTAGTAGGACTTCCAGTTGGTCTGCGGGTCCGCGTACCACGGACCGCCGTCGCCGCCCATGGGGGTGCGCGACATCGACTCCACGCCGCCGGCGACGATGGCATCGGCCTGACCGCTGGAAACCAGTGCGGCGCCCAGGTTGACCGCTTCCAGTGCCGAAGCGCAGAAACGGTTGATCTGCTGCCCGGGCACGACCTCGGCATAGTCCGCGACGATCGCCGCCAGGCGCCCGAGGTTGGCGCCCTGCTCACCGATGGGCGCGACGCAGCCCAGGATGACGTCGTTCACCTGGGCAGTGTCCAGGCGGTTGCGCTCGCGCAGCGCCATCAGCGTCTGCGCAGCCAGTTGCACGGGGGTGATTTGAGCCAGGGCTCCATCCATCCGTCCCTTGCCACGGGGCGTGCGGACGTGGTCGTAGAGGTATGCGTCTGTCACCGTCGACTCCGTTCCAATGCGTGAATGGGCCTCCCCACGGGAGGCTGACGGCTCGCATGCTAGCGTCGGCCAACGTGCGCGCCTTCGTCGCTTCCGACGATTCCGTCATCGGGCTGGCGAGGCGCCCAGCGGTGACTTGCAAATACCAATTTCGAGCAATAATCTAACAGCGTTAGTTAATTCCTCGAACCAGCAGAACAACAATCAGAAGGAACCCGCGATGAGCACCGAAACCCCGATTCGCTACCAGCGGCTGAGCGACCTGACCGCCAGCCAGATCGAGGCCATCCGCGCCATCCCCTCCCACGACGAGGCCGCCTGCGAGGCCATTCACGCCACCCGCCCGGTGGCCATGTTCCTCGACGACGATGTTTTCCAGCGTGAGCAGCAGCAGGTGTTCCGTCGCCTGCCGGTGGCCATCACCCCCTCGGCCATGGTGCCCGACACCGGTAGCCTGCTACCCCACGACGCCTACGGGGTGCCGCTGATCGTCTCGCGCGACCAACACGGCAAGGTTCATGTCTTCATCAACGCCTGCATGCACAAGGGCTCGACACTGGTGACCGGCTGCGAGGCGCAGAAAGGCGCGCGCATCACCTGCCCCTACCACGCCTGGTCCTGGCGCCTGGACGGCAGCCTGGCCGGGGTCGCCCGTGGCGAGACCTTCGACTGCCTGGACAAGCAGAAGCGCAATCTGGTGGAACTGCCCAGCAAGGAGGCCGGCGGTATTGTCTGGGCCATCCTCGACCGCGACGCCGAAGCTGACTTCAGCCTGATCGACGACGCGATCGTCGCCGACCTCGACGCCCTGCAACTGGGCCAGCAGCATCTCTACGGGCACAAGCAGTTCGACCTCGACTCCAACTGGAAGCAGGTCATCGAACCGTTCCTCGAGGGCTACCACGTGCAACGCCTGCACGCCAACTCGGTGGGCCCGCTGTTCGCCGACGTGCCGACGGTGGTCACACGCATCGGCGATCACATCCGCCAGGTGTCCGGCAAGGTGGAGTTCGCCCCCGGCGGCCTGGAGAATGAGAAGAACATCCACAAGACCATCACCCACGCCTACCTGCTATTCCCCAACACCGTGATCATCACCAGCCCCTACTACATGAGCGTGATGATCGTGGTGCCGGTGGCGGCCGGGAAAACCCGGGTGATGTACCACATGCTCACCCTGAACAAGCCGGACAACCCCAAGTCCGAGGCGCTCTACAAGACCTCCTACGAAACCGTGCTCGGGGTCTTCGGCAACGAAGACTTCGTCGCTGCCGAGTACTGCTACAAGGGCCTGCGAACCGGTGTGTTGGACGAGATCGACGTCGTCTACTCGGGCTTGGAGCACTGCATCCTGATGCAGTACGAGACCCTGGAAAAGCACATGAACTGAGGCATCCACGCGGCACCTGCCGCGCATCGCCCATTCGCACCTCGGCAAAGGGGGCACGATGATCAACAACAAGACCTCTGCCATCCGCCCACTGCAGACGGATGTAACCAATCTCGCGACCTTTCGCGCCCACTCACGCGGGGACCAGCCCTGCGTGCTCCCCCGCGTACAACTGCTGGAACGCTTCAACCAGGTTCCACGCACTCTGACGCTGGTCCACGCGCCAATGGGCTACGGCAAGACCACCCTGCTCCGGCAGTTCTTCGCCGCGCGCCGGGAACGCCGCGAGTGCCACTGGCTGACAGTGTCCGAACACGACAACGACATCGAGCACTTCGCTCGCCGCCTGGATCGGGTGTTCGCTCGCGAGCCCGCCGAAGACGTCGGCCACAACCCCGTCGAGCGTCTGGAAAGCGTGCTGCTGGCAACGCCCTTCTGCCTGTTCCTCGACGAGTTCGAGGTGATAGTCAACGAGGGCGTGCTCAGCTTCATGCGCGAGCTGCTAAAGCGCCTGGGCAGCGACAGCGAAATCGTCATCGGCTCGCGCAGCATTCCGGCCATCGGTGTGCCACGACTGCGCGCCAAGGGCGCGGTACTGGAGATAACCGCGCACCAGCTCAGCTTCAGCCCCGAGGAAACCCGTCGGCTGCTGCGCGAACGCGCCGGAAATTGCCTCAACGACCAGCAGCTAGCCCTGTTGCAGCGCCGCAGCGGCGGCTGGGCGGCCTTCCTCGGGCTGTTCAGCGGCACCCTCGACGGCCCGCTGAGCGACGAGCAGCTGCGGCAGCGCATCGGCGCTGGCGGCGCCTCCATGGGCGAGCTGGTCTCGCGGCATGTGCTCGACGGCCTGGCGGCCGAGGTACGGCAGTTCCTCGCCGATTCGAGCAACCTCGGCGAGTTCGACGCCGAGCTCTGCGACCACGCCCTGGGTCGCCATGACAGCCGCGAGCGGATCGCCTACCTGGAGCGCCACCAGCTGTTCATCAGCCGGGTCGACCCGGGTCGCGAGCGCTACCGCTACCACGGCCTGTTCGCCGACATCCTGCAGGGCGGCACCGGCGCCGAGCGGCACCGCGACATCCACCGCCGCGCGGCGCAGTGGTACGCGCTGCACGGCCAGCCGGTGGCCGCGGTGAACCACTTCCTGCAGGCCGGCTGCGCCGAGCAGGCCCTGCGCCTGATCGAGCAGATATCCCCGGACCTGCTGGCCCAGGGCCGTTCGCGCCTGCTGCTGCGCTGGTTCGACCAGCTACCGGCAGACAGCGTGCGCGACCACCGCACCCTCAGCCTGACCCTGGGCTGGGCCCTGGGCCTGGGTCGCCGCCACAGCGAGGTGCAGCAGCGCCTCGGCGTCCTGTCCCTGGAGGCCGAGCTGGCTCCGGCGCAGCGCCGCGAGTGCCAGGCCATCCGCGCGGTAAGCCTGGCCATGGTCGACCGCACCCACGAAAGCCTGGCGCTGCTCGATGGCGAGCGCGACTTGCTGGAAGAAGCCCACCCCCTGCATCAGCAGGTGATGCTGCACATCATCATCTACGGCCAGATCGCCGCCAACGACTTCGCCGCGGCTCGCCGTGCCCTGGCCCAGTCCCTGACCGCCGTCGTCGGAGGCGGCGGTCCGCGAGGCAGCTTCACCCGCCTCATGGCCAACAGCTTCAGCGCCGCCATCGACCTGATCCAGGGCCGCCTGAGCACCGCCCTTGGCCAGCTGTCTCCAGACTACGCTGCAGGGCCGCCGCCACATCCGCTGTACCGCACCGGCGGGCGCAGCCTCAACGACGTAACCCTGGCCATCGCCCTCTACGAGCGCAACGAGTTGGGTCGCAGCCAACAGCTGTTGAGCGAGATCCTGCCGCTGATCGCCGAGAACGGCACGCCCGACCAGTTGATCTACGCGCACCTGCTGATGGCGCGCATTCACCTGCTGCGGCAAGAGCCGAACCTGGCCAACGAGTACCTGGACGAACTGGACGCCCTGAGCTGCGTGCACGAGATCCCGCGACTGAGCAACAGCGCTTGGCTCGGCCGTGCCTGGATGGCCTGGAAACAGGGCGACCTGGCTGGCGCCAGCTACGCCTACCGGCGCGCCACGGCGCAGTCCGGGCAACAGGGCACCGGCCAGTTGGTGGCTCACCAGCACGAGGCGGACTGGCCGGCGTTGATGCAATTTCGCCTGGCCGTCGAGGGGCGCCCGGGCCCGGCCACCCTGGATGAACTGGAGAAGGCCATCACCCTAGCCCGACAGGATGGCCGGGTACGCCGTTGCCTGGAGCTGCAGATCCTCCTGGCACGTGCCTACCTGAACCTGGAGCAGAACGACGAGCGAGCCCTGGAACTGCTGGCTGCACCGCTGCGCCATGCCATCGACCAAGGTTACAGCCGCCTGTTCCTCGACGAAGGGTCGGACATCTGTCGCCTGGCCCTGCGCTGGTGCGAGACCAACCGTGCACTGTTGCGCAACGACAGCGGCCACGACCCACTGCTGGAGCGCTTCATGGCGCAGCTCGGCCAGGCCCTGGCCAGTGACACCAGGCCGCTGCAGGAAAGCGTCGTCCTCTCGCCACGTGAAATCGAGGTGCTGGCGTTGCTGGAAACCGGCATGCGCAACAACGAGATGGCCGAGAAGCTGTTCGTCTCGGAAACCACCGTGCGCACCCACTTGCGCAGCATCAATGCCAAGCTAGGTGCACGCAGCCGCACTGAAGCGGTATCGCTGGCCCGTCACATGCGGCTGATCTGAAAGACGAAGGGCGCTGCGCGAACGCAGCGCCCTTCCCGTTGGCGCGCAATGGCCAGCGAATCAGCGCCGACGGTCATCCAGGCCGAGCTTGCGGCCGATGATTTCCTTCATGATCTCACTGGTACCGGCAAAGATCCGCGTGATGCGGGCATCCCGATACATGCGACAGATTCGGTATTCCTCCATGTAGCCGGCACCGCCGAACAGTTGCAGGCATTCGTCAATCACCTTGCCTTCCAGCTCCGAGGTCAGCAGCTTGATCTGCGCCGCCACCTCGCCGCTGAGCTCGCGCCGGTTGTGCAGCAGCACGCACTGGTCGAGGAACGTCTGCACGCTGTCCAGCTGCGAGCGCAGCTCGGCCATCTTGAAGCGCGAGTTCTGGAAGCTGCCGATGGTGGTGCCGAAGGCGCTGCGCTCCTGGATGTATTCCATCGTCAGGTCGAAGGCGGTCTGCGCGCTGGCCAGCGACAGCACCGAGCCAGTCAGGCGTTCCTCAGCCAGGCCCTGCATCATGTAGCTGAAGCCCTTGGTCGCGTCTCCCAGCACGTTGGCCTTGGGCACTTTCACGTCCTGGAAGAACAGCTCTGCCGTGTCCTGGGCATCCAGGCCCATCTTGTGCAGCTTCTGCCCACGGCTGAAGCCGGGCATGCCCTCCTCCACCAGGAACAGGCCGATGCCGTAGCGCGAATCCGGCACGGTACGCGCCGCCACCAGCACCACGTCGGCGATCAGACCGTTGGAGATGTAGGTTTTGGAACCGTTGAGCAGCCAGTGGTCGCCCTTGTCCTCCGCGCGCATCTTCATGCCGCCAAGGTCTGAACCGGCACCCGGCTCGGTCATCGCCACCGCCAGGATGGTTTCACCGCTGATGCAGCCGGGCAGGAAGCGCGCCTTCTGCTCGGAGCTGCCGAAATGGCCAATGTAAGGTGCCACCAGGCGCGAATGCAGCTGCATGTAGAAACCAACCTCGCCGTAGCGGACGTTCTCCTCATAGAGGATCTGGTCGTAGCGGAAGTCGTCGATGCCCAGGCCTCCATACTCCTCCGGCGCCCACATCAGTAGGTAGCCTTGAGCGCCAAGGTCGCGCCATGCCTGTCGGTCTACCTGCCCGGCCTTGCGCCAGGCCTCGGCGCGCGGGGCGATCTCGCCCTGCACGTAGCGCCGCACGCTATCCCGGAATTGTTCATGCTCGGCGTCGAAAATCATCCGCGGCATCATGCTGACCATCTCCTCAATCTTGTGTTTGTGTTCAGGACGGGGCGAATCAGTACTGCGAGGCCGGCATGTGTACCACCATGCCGTCCATCTCCGGACTCACCACCACCTGGCAGCCCAGGCGGCTGGTGGCTTGGGGTTCAGCCACGCAATCCAGCATCTCGCGCTCGATGCGGCTGGGCGCTTCCAGTCGCGCGTAGTCCTTCGCTTCCAGGTAGCAGTGGCAGGTCGCGCAGCTGCACGAACCACCACACTCACCCAGGATTCCGTCGATGCCGTTGGCCAGCGCCACCTGCATCAGGTTGCTGCCCGTCGCGGCCTCCACCTCGTAGGCGGAGCCATCGTGGGCGACGAAAGTAATCAGCGGCATAGGGGGCCCCTCAATTGAAACAGGCTTGGAAATCGACCGATTCATCAGCCAGCAGGCGCGGATCGGCCGTGCGGCCTTCGGCCAGGAAACGTTTGCTGAAGGTGAACTCCTTCGGCCGGTTCACCGCGTCCACCGCCAGCAGGCGATCGCCGTGGAAGTAGAAGGCCGAGAAACTGCGGCCCTGGCTGTAATCGCCACGGATCACCACGTGGTCGTAGCCCGCCGAGAGCCCGGCGATCTGCAGCTTGAGGTCGTATTGATCCGACCAGAACCAGGGCAGTGCCCTGTAAGCCGCCGCTTTACCGCAGATGGATTGAGCCGCGACCCGCGCCTGGTCGGTGGCGTTCTGCACCGACTCCAGACGCAGCCAGGCGTCGTAGAGGGGATTGTGATGACGGGTGCAGTCGCCCACGGCGTACACGCCGGGGCAGGCCGTTCGAGCCTGCTCGTCGACGACAATGCCGTTGTCGCAGTCCAGGCCCAATTGTCGTGCCAGTTCGACGTTGGGCAGCACGCCGATACCCACGACCACAAGATCGGCGGGCAGGCGCCGGCCGTCGGCGAGCAGCACGGCCTCCACACGCCCTTCGCCGACAATGCACTCGAGAGCGGCATCCAGGATGATCTCCACGCCCTCCTCGCGATGCACACGGCTGTAGAACTCCGATACCTCAGGCGCCGTAACGCGCTGCAGAACACGCGACTGCGCCTCCAGCACAGTCACCTGCATGCTCTGCTTGCGCAGCGAGGCCGCCGTTTCCAGGCCGATGTAGCCAGCACCGATGATCACCGCACGTCCCTGCGGACGCATGAACTCGCGCAGTTTCAGTACGTCGTCGCGGGTACGCAGATAGCAGACGCCGGGCAGCTCGGCGCCGGGCAGTGCCAGACGGCGCACGTCGGCGCCGGTCGCCAGGATCAGTTGGGTGTAGTCCAGGCGCTCGCCGTTGTCGCAGAGCAGACTGCGGGTCGGCGCATCCACCTCGCTAACACGGGTGCCGAGGCGCACCTCGATGTTCTGCCGCTCGTAGAACTCGGCCGGGCGGATCAGCAGTTCCTCGTCACCTTTGTCGGCACAGAGGAAGGCCTTGGACAGTGGCGGCCGGTGATACGGCATCAGCCCGTCCGCCGAGATTAGCGTGACGGCCCCGGTGTAACCTTCCTGGCGTAGGCTGGCTGCGGCCTGGGCGCCGGCGTGGCTGCCGCCGACGATGATGCAGTGGGGTGGGTTCGACATGATGATGTCCTCCAGTCGTAGCTGGTTACAGGTCGTCGCGGCCGAACAGCGCCGAGCTCACGGTCGGCGCCCCGGGGCCGCCGGCCATCAGGCAGATCTTCGCGTCGGGCACCGGGTTGGCCGACTCGCCCCGCAGCACTCGCACCGACTCGATGGCCATGCCGATGCCGTGGACGAAGCCGTGGGCGAAGTTGCCGCCGGCGGTGTTCACCGGCAGCCGGCCGCCCGGTGCGATCAGGTTTTCGAAGCGGATGAATTCGGCGACGTTCTCGTAGGTGCAGAAGCCGTGATCGATCAACGAAGCCACGCCCTGGGCGCTGAAGTTCTCGTACAGCTGCACCACGTCGACGTCGGCGGGCGTCAGCCCGGTCTGTTCCCACAGCCGTTGGGCGATGGGGCGAAAACCGGCTGAGGCGTAGTCCAGGTCGTTCTCGCAGAGGTCGCCCCAGCCCTTGGCTGTGCCGTTGGCCACGCCGAGCAGGCGTACCGGCGTCTTGCGCAGGTCGCGGGCGCGCTCGCTGGAAACCAGCAGGAGCGCGCCAGCGCCGTCGTTCTCCCGCGAGCAATCGAACAGCCGGAACGGTTCGGCGATCCGGCGCCCGTGGCGGTATGCGTCGAGGTCCAAAGGCTGGCCGAAGGCGGTGGCCTCGGGGTTGCGCGAGCCGTGGTAGTAGGAAGCGCGCACCAGTTCCTCGGCCACCGCTTGCGGCACCTTGTGGTGCTCGTACAGTCGCTGCGCGCGCAGAGCACAGATCTGCGCCGGCGACACCAGCCCGGCACCGACAAGGTGGTCGTTGAGGTGGTGGCGCATCACCGCCGCCGACATGCGACCGCTGTTGTTCTGCACCAGGGCGCGGAATACCACCACAGCGGTCGCCTGGCCGGTGGCGATAGCCGAGGCGGCGAGGCCGAAAGCCCCAGCGATACCACCGCCGCCACCACCCCACATCTGCGCGTTAAGGCGCAACTCGCGGGTGCCCAGGTCGGACATCAGGCGTACCGGCTCGTTCTTGTCGTCGCCGTAGGAAACAAAGCCATCGATCAGCGCCGGGTCGAAGCCGGCATCCTCGCAGGCATCGACGATGGCGTGCACCAGCACGCCCTGCTCAGGTAATGGCGCCTTGCCGCGTTTGTACTGACGCAGACCGATGCCGGCCACGGATACCGCATTCCGCAGGTTCATACCGGTCATCTCAATGGCCCTCCCCTATGGCGAGAGCCGAGTGATCGGGGCTCCAGCGCAGCGATAGCAGCGGCTCGCCCTCGAATTCATCTGCGCGCGGCCGGGCGCTTACCCGCTGGCCGATGGCCGGTTCCAAGTCGGAGGCATCAAGGGTGCCGAGCAGGCGCTTGCCACCAGCGCCATCCAGTTCCACCACGACGCTGACGTAGGGCACTGGCAGGTCGCGCGGACCACCGAAGTCGTACCAGGAGCGGGTCCAGCTGTAGATGCGGCCGCGCGGTTCCACTTCGTGCCAGCTCTGCTCCCAGCTACCGCATTCGCCACAGCGCCAGACCGCCGGCCAATGCCACTGACCGCAACCGTTGCAACGCTGCATTTTCAATTTGCCCTGGGCAAGCGCGGCCCAGTATTCGCCATCGGCGCCTATACCTTTCACTGTGTGACTCCTGATTCCCGTTATGGCTCGAGGCCGTTCTTGTTCTGCGGATTCGGACGTGGCTCAGAGACCCAGGACGGTCTTGGCCAGGATGTTGCGTTGGATCTCGTTGGCACCGGCATAGATGGTCCCGGCGCGTTCGTTGAAATAGCGCAGGGGGGCCAGGGCAGCCGCGCGTTCGCCGAGGAAAGTGCCTCTGGTATGAGGTCGCAGCACCGGCCCGCCAGGGCGCCCGGCCTGGGGCTGGAAGGCCGCACCGTAGTGCCCGGCGGCCTCGAGCCCCAGCTCGGTGACTGCCTGCTGCAGTTCGGTACCGAGGATCTTCATCACCGAGGCGGCGGCCCCTGGCGAACCACCGCGGGACAGCGTGGAGAGGGTCTCCAGCTCGTACAGCTCCAGCGCGTTGACCTGGCACTCGACGTCAGCCAGGCGTGCCATGAACAGCGGGTCATCCGCCAGGTAGCCACCACGGTCGGCCGGCGCGCAACGCGCGACCTCGCGCAGCTCGCTCAGGCGCACCTGCATCTGCGGCGCGTAGGCTGCACCGCCGCGCTCGAACTCCAACAGGTACTTGGCCACGGTCCAGCCGTCGCCGATGCGCCCGACCACGTTGGCCTTGGGCACCCGCACGTCGCTGAAGTGGATTTCGTTCTGGATGTGCTCGCCGGTGAGGGACACGATCGGCCGCACCTCTACTCCGGCGCTGTGCATGTCGATCAGCAGGAAGGTGATGCCTTTCTGCGGCTTGTCCTCGCGCGCGGTGCGCACAAGACAGAACACCCAGTTCGCCACATGGGCGTGGGTACTCCACAGCTTCGTGCCGTTGCACACCAGGTCGTCGCCCTGCTCCACTGCCGACATGCTCAGGGCCGCCAGGTCCGAACCAGCTTCCGCTTCGGAGTACCCCTGGCACCAGAAGTGCTCGCCACTGAGCATGCGCGGCAGGAAGAAGTCCTTCTGCTGCGGCGTGCCGAAGGCGATCAACGCCGGCGCGCACATCTGGATGCCCATTGGAGAGACCGGCGGCGCCCCGGCGTAAGCCTTTTCCTGGGCGAAGATGTAGTGTTGCGCCACGCTCCAATCGCAGCCGCCGTGCTCCACGGGCCAGGTCGGCGCCAGCCAGCCGCGCTCGAGCAGCTTACGCTGCCAGCGCAGGCAGGGCTCATGGTCGCCATAGACGCTGGTCATCCAGCCCCCCGCTGCGCACAGCTCGTCATCGAGCTCGCTGGCGAAGAAGTCCTGGACCTCGCGGCGGAATGCTGCTTCCTCTTCGCTCCATTGAATATTCATCGCCTGGCCTCCTCTCAGTTCGAGGTCCAGCGCGGCTTGCGCTTCTCGGCGAAGGCGCGCGGCCCCTCCAGCACATCCGCCGAGCGGAACAGCGCGCGGGTTGCCGGGAAACCACCCTGGGCCTGATAGGACTGCTCCAGCGAGGGCTCTTCCAGACCACGGCGAACCGCTTCCTTGGAAGCACGGATGGACATCGGGCTGCACGCGACTATCTGCTCGGCCCAGTGCAGCGCCGCATCCAACAACTCCGCCGGCGCAACCACTTGGTTGACCAGCCCCAGCGCCAGCGCCTCTTCGGCCTTCACCGTGCGTCCGGTGAGGATCATCCCCATGGCCTGCTTCAGGCCGACCTGTTCCGGCAGGCGCAGCAGGCCGCCGGCCAGGGCGGCGAGGCCGACCTTGGGTTCCGGCAAGGCGAATGAGGCACTCTCGGAAGCGACAATGAGGTCACAGGCCAGGGCGATCTCGAAACCGCCGCCCATGGCCACGCCGTTCACGGCGGCGATCACTGGCTTGTTCAGGTCGAAGCGCGCGGTAAGGCCGGCGAAGCCGGTTACCGGTACCTCGACGCGCTCGCCCCGAGCCATGACGCTGGCGGTGTACTTCAGGTCGTTACCGGAGGAAAAGGCGCGCTCCCCCGCTCCGGTAATGATCGCCACCCACTGCTCGGGGTCGCGGGCGAAATCGTCGAAGATCTGCGCCAGCTCGGCGTTGGCGTCACGGTGCAGGGCGTTCATCTGTTCTGGGCGGTCGATGGTGACCAGGGTGATGTGATCGCGCCGCTCGACGCGGGCGTAGCGGTACACCGCTGGTTCGGCAACCTCACCCAGGCGGAAGCGCGGCTTGCCGAACACGTCGGTATGGACGAAGCCCTGGCTACCCACGGCATTGCGCTCCAGCGACAGCAGCAGTGCCATAACTGCTTCGTCCTCCGGGCAGACCCGCGCCATGGCCCGTGCCCCCTTGGGCGTGCGCAGCACCAGCACGCCCTGTTGCGGCTGGCCGTCGCGGGCGTGCAGCACGGTGTAGGTCTCGATCTGCGCAGGCCCGCTGTAGTCCTCCAGCAACGCCGGCACTACGCCCTGTTGTACGTCCACTAACTGCTGCAGAAATGCCGTGGGCGATAGCGGATTTTCCGCCGGACGCCGCCCAAGCACCAGGCTCTGGTGCTTGGTGACGAAGCCACCCTGGCCGTACAGCAGGCCACGGCCATCTGGCAGCTCGCGTAAGGCCCGGACCATGCTGCAGGCGGCATGCCCCATGTAGTTGTTCAGCGGGCCGCCAAAGAAACTCAAGCCACCGCATACCGTCGGTTCCAGTGGTCCGTCGGGATCCAGGCCGAGATTGGCCAGCGCCATCTTCGGCACCACCGGGAAGCAGCTGTACAGTTCCAGCCTGTCGAAGGCCGCTGCACGCCCGCCCACCAGGTCGACCGCTGCGTCGAGCACCGCCTCCTGGGCGGCGCTGCGGGAATAGTCGGCACGGTCGAGGAAATCATCCGGTTCGCTGGCGTTAGCACCACCCCAGACATAGATCAGTTGCTCTTCCGGCACGCCCAGCTCGCGGGCGCGGGCCAGGCTGGTGACGAGGATCGCCGAGGCCTGATTGACGTTGGGATTGGCCACCATCCACTTCGAGTAGGGCCAGCAGATCAGGCGGTTTTCCTCACTCGGCTCGGCAATGGCCGCCGCCGACGGAGCGTTGTCCAGCCAAGCATTGGGGTTGTTCCCTGCGACCCGCGCATAGCGAGCCCATAGCCGCGCCGACTCCTCACGGCCCTGGGCCGGAGTTAGGCCCTGGCGCGCCTGCCAGGCCATCTCGTAGAGCGGGTACATCTGCGCCGGCTCACGGATGCCGAGGGAACGTGCCAGCGGCCGGGTGGCGATGGAGTCATTGGCGAAGCGGCAGGCCTTGTCCTTGTCGGCCATCGGCGTCCAGTCCAGGCGAATGCCCTGCTTTCGCGCCTTGCCAATCGAGCTCATCGCCTCACCACCAACGATCAGCGCGCTCTGGGCCTGACCCGTTGCGATACGCAGTGCTGCCTCATGCAACAAGCGCACCGGCGTCTCGCCACCCATGGAGGCGTTCACTCGCCGAGCCGGGGTCATGCCCAGACGCTGGCAAAGGCTGGCGGCCGGGTCCTGGTAACGCCAGCTGACGAAACCCACCACTTCCAGGGACTCCACCTGCGCCAGCAGTTCAACGCCGGCGTCGCGCTCTGCGGCGCGCGCGGCGTGCTCCATGAGCGCCAGGGGTTCCAGGGCTTGCTGCAGCTCGGCGGGACGGTCGACGTACTCGCCGACGCCGATGATTACCGCGGTGGTAGCAGGATTGAGCATCTGCAGTTCCTCAAGGCAATGGGCCGAGCCCTTGTTGTTGTTCTGTGCCGAGCGCTCCGTAGAGGGAGTGGCGCTAGGTGCAATTAATCTAACAAGAATAGATTTAACTTGAAAAGCCCCATGCCGTGACAAGCCAGGTGCGCGGCTGAAAAAGGACAATCAGGTGATTGACGCTGATTTTTTATCTAATTACCGTAGTTAAATAACGCGACTTCCCCGCCCGCCGGATCGCTAAGACCCCGGTGGACCCACAACAACAAGAGCCCTAGAAGGAGTCACCATGCCTTTCGCCCTTGCCGCGCAGATGACCATAGGCGCAGAACCCGTCAACACCGAACGCCTGCTGGAAGTGTTCAACCCGGCTACCGCCGAGGTCATCGGCCACGCTCCCGATGCCGGCCAGGCCGAGCTGGATCAGGCCGTGGCCTGCGCCCGCAAGGCCTTCCCGGCGTGGAAGGCCACCCCCCATCAACAGCGCCGCCAACTGCTCCAGCAGTTCGCCCAGCGCATGGTCGAGCATGCCGACGAGCTGGCCGAGCTGTTCACCCTTGAGCACGGTCGCCCGCTGGCCATGGCCAAGGAGGAAATTCTCGGCGCGTCCTTCTGGATTCGCGGCATCGCCCAATTGGAACTGCCGGTGGAAGTGGTCGAGGAAACCGACGCTCGCCGCGTAGAGGTACACCACGAGCCGCTGGGTGTGGTCTGCGCCCTGGTGCCGTGGAACTTCCCGATCCTGCTGGCCGCCTGGAAGATCTCCCACGCCCTCGCCACCGGCAACACGATGGTGCTAAAGCCCTCGCCCTTCACCCCGCTGACCACCCTGCGCCTGGGCGAGCTGACCCGTGACATCTTCCCCGCCGGAGTGCTCAACATCATCAGTGGCGGTGACCACCTCGGCCCCCTGATGACCAGTCACAAGGGCTTCGCCAAGATCTCCTTCACCGGCTCCACCGCCACCGGCAAGCGCATCATGGAATCCGCCGCCAAGGATCTGAAACGCATCACCCTGGAGTTGGGCGGCAATGACGCCGCCATCGTGCTGCCGGACGTGGACGTCGACGAAGTGGCGCTGAAGCTGTTCATGGGTGCCTTCTTCAACAGCGGCCAGGTCTGCGTCGCCTGCAAACGCCTGTACATCCACGACAGCATCTACGAACGCCTGCGCGACAAGCTGCACCAGTTGGCGCAAACCCTGCCCATCGGTGACGGTATGCAGCCTGGCATGCTGTTCGGCCCGATCCAGAACCTGCCGCAGTACCGCCGCGTGCTGCAGCTGCGCAACGAAGCCCGCGACGCCGGTCTGGTCCTGCTGGAAGGCGCCGCAGTGCCAGAGCGGGGCTACTTCATGCCGCTGACCCTGGTGGACAACCCGCCGGAGGACTCCCGCGTGGTCGCCGAGGAGGCCTTCGGCCCGATCCTGCCGCTACTGCGCTTCAGTGACATCGACGAGGTGATCGCCCGCGCCAACGCCAGCGACTATGGCCTGGCCGGTGCGGTGTGGAGCAAGGACGTGGCCAAGGCCCTGGAGATCGCCAAACGCCTGGAAACCGGCACCGTGTGGATCAACCAGAACCTGGAGTCCTCGCCCCTGGTGCCGCTGGGTGGCCACAAGCAATCCGGCATCGGTGTGGAGAACGGCGTCGCCGGGCTGATGGAGTTCACCCAGCCGAAATCCATCTTCGTCCCCAAGTCCGCCTGACCCCTCTCCATGCGGCCGCGACCCGCCGGGATCGCGGCCGCCAACCCTGAACGGAAAAACTCCATGAACGACGCATCCTTGAATGCGGGCGTGCCACCGCGCGTGGATCTGTCCGACCAACTTGCCCTCGTAACCGGCGCGGGCAGCGGCCTGGGCCGGCGCTTCGCCATCGTGCTGGCCATGACCGGTGCTCGCGTGATCCTCTGCGGTCGACGCCGTGAGCGCCTGGTGCAGGTGGCCGAGGAAATCACCGCAGCCGGCGGTCAGGCCCTGGTCGAATGCCTTGACCTACGTGACGCCGCTGCACTGCCGGCGTGCATCCAAGAGATGACCCGAACCCACGGCACCATCGACATCCTGGTCAACAACGCGGGTATCGGGCGGACTGGTGCAGCGCTGGATACGCAGTTGGAGGAGATGGATGAACTCTTCGCCACCAATCTGCGCGCACCCTACATTCTCGCCACCGAGGTGGCCCGGCAACTGATCGACTCCGGCCGCCCGGGACGAATCGTCAACATCGCCTCGGTCGGTGCCCTGCACTACAGCAGCGGTATGGGGGCGGCGTTCTATTGCTCGTTGAAGGCCGCGGTTATCCGCATGAGCGAAGCCCTGTCGCTGGAGTGGGCAAAGCACGGCATCAACGTGAACGCCATTGCGCCTGGCCTGTTCGAAACCGAGATGACCGAAGAGCACCTAGCGCGCTTTCGCGAACGCATGGTCGAGCGCTTGCCGCGCAAACGTGCGGGCCTGCCGGAGCAATTGGACAGCACCCTGCTTTACTTGGTATCGCCAGCCTCCGAGTTCGTCACCGGCATCTGCCTGCGCGTAGACGACGCCCAGTATCCGCGCTGAAAATGGAGCTCCATGACCAGCCATTTGCCAGTTTCGAGATTCTTCGAGTCGCAGCGCCTGAAACTTTAATACGTCGAATGAGGCGAGCCCTCCATGCACCGCTGCTGGTGCATGGAGGGTTCGACCACTGCCGCAACTGGGATTGGGTCGCCGCGGACTCTCCGCCGACTGGCACATCATTGCACCGGACCTTTGGGGGCATGGCGACAGCCGCAAACCCAGTCAGACTGGTGCCAGCAAGGCGGAGCTTCGCCAGTTGATTTCCCAGGTCTCTTGCCTAGTACGATTGCCGTGGGGCGGACGTAGCTTCTTCACCCTGTGCGATAACGAAGAGCGCATCGAGCTTTTCACGAACGCCGAGGTGAAGTTAGTCCCACCGCAGGGCACTAGCGTCACCATGATTAGTTGGAGCAGTTCCTCCGAGACGTCAGGGAGTTTCAGATGCAGGATCTAGCTCCACTCGCACAAATTGTCTGCCGTTAAACGAACCTCACTTCTGCCCCATGGCAACAAAAGGAGTGCCGTGCAGGAAGTGTGGCAGGTGATAGACAATCGCTCTGTCCAGACAATGGCGTACCCAGGGGATTCCAGGTTTGCATAGCGAAGCAACCATGCGCGGACTCGCCGCTCGTAGGTCGTGCCTCTTGCCAGATACAACTCTGGTGTTTGGGGGCGCGCAGCTGTTTTCCCTGTTAACTGCCTCACGTGCGGATTCCTGTAGAAACAATCGGAGAGGAGCGAAGTAACGGTGACGATGCAACCCTGCTCAAGTTCAAAGACGATTCAGATTGTCGCCTTCCTCGCTCTGGCCAGTGAACTCTAGTCAGCGAGCAAACCAATACCGAGGACTAGATCCGACCTCATCAGGTACGCCCTGCCGAAGTGCGCAAACCGTGCGTACCTCACTTCGTACCGGTAGCGACGCGGCCCGTTCAGTGGATCCGTCTCGCCTGCTTCTCTAAGCCTATTTCCTTGGTTACCACGACTGCTAAGCACAGCAGTTATGGAAGCTCTGATCAAACTCCGCGGTACCTGCTGAAATCGCTCCCTCATTTCCAGAACATCTCAACCGTGACCACTTGGCAGGGCTGGAGCACCCACCGTCAGGCCGGCACCTATAGTGAAAATGTGACCATTGCAACGCGCTTCTCACAGCAGGAGGGCAGCGATGAACGCAGCAAAATGTCTGGCATTGATCATGGCCGCTGTCGGCCTGTGCGGGTGCGCAAGCTCGGCCAGCGATGCAAAGAAAGAGATCGTCTCAGTCAAATTGAACGCCACACCGAGGAATGCCGGGGAAATCGCTTGGGCAACGCTCGCGTCCCGGGGGGATGAAACGGACATTTCGTTAAGGGTCGGTGGCGTGCCTTTCTACGTGACAAGACCCGTCCACCTTTACACCTTCATCTACCCTGGCACCTGTGCGAGTCCGGGCGCCTCACCCAGCTATGAGCTGAACAGGACCATAACCACCTACCGCCTCGTCCAAGGTGATGTCTGGCGGTTGTCAAGGTCCGCTCCCGTGCCGCTCTCGACACTTCGCTCGGGCGACTACTCCATCGTACTTCGCACGGCGCCCGCAGACGGTGACTACGATATTTTCTGTGGCGATATTCGATAGCGCGCTGACAAGGCCTCATGCGCCAGGACACGAGAAGGCCCCATCCACAGAGTCTGTGCATTCGGTTTGTGGCTCCGAACATGGGACGCAGAAGGTGGGCCTCGACTCAAGGCCACGCGTTATGGTTGGTCGAAGCCACTACTGAGCCAGCCTCATTGGCGTTCCAGTGGTTAGCCCAGATGAATTCCAGGAAAAGTCCAGCCAGCCTTCTGCTCGGGAAGGCCTGCCCGTGGTCCTTTCAGTTCGGGAAATCCTTATGTGGACGCCTCCCCCGGCAGCGAGTGCTCGCGATATCTCCTCACGCTCGGCCAGCGTCAACGCCAACAGGGAGCACCTCCGGGTCGCCAGGCGTATCCCGCCGGTTTACGCCAGTATGCGTTGGAGCGAGGAATGGTTCCGATCGAATAGCGGCGCGATCTACTGGAGCGAGTCACCTTGCTTCCAACGATCCCGCATCAGTGCCCTCTGGCTTTCGGTGCAATGGATCCGGGGGTCTTTGCTGCATCTGCAACACTCCTCCTGGCTACCCAGGATCTAGTGTGTTGCATCCATCGGTTGAATCCACAGCCGAAAGCAGCCGATAGCGGGCAGCGGGCATTGATGTCCAGTTCACGCCGGACGGTGATGGTGTTCACCGGACCGATGTGCAGGTGCAACAACAGGCGGCTGCGTCGAGCGTAGTTCCTCAGCCCGAACCGCAAAGTTGGCTGTTGCGCGGAAAATGAGGCAACAATCTTCGCTTAGCTATTTTTTGACCAAGAATTGAGTTTCTAAGTTCTACGCTTTCGTACTCACCATTTCTTAACTACTTTAACGAGTATTTTCTTGCAATTTCAATTTTCACCCAAATCCGTAGAGCGCGTAGCGGTAATGACGATTTCTTCCACAAAACACAGTAGCCAGATGAAAATCACAAGGCATTGATTTTATTGAAAAAATCCAAAACAACCAAAACACCAACCCAAGCGAGCTACCCAGCCAACAAGTCCCTATGTCAAGCATGATGACTTAGCGACTTAATTTCTGAGGGTCGTCCGATGAGGTAATTTTCACCTAGGCACCTTGCCTTTTTTCCAGACCCCCTCCTCTAATAATATAAATATTTATTAAATATAAAATATATATAATAAAGAATAAGGA
Source organism: Pseudomonas sp. GCM10022186 (assembly GCF_042656385.1). Lineage (NCBI taxonomy): Bacteria > Pseudomonadati > Pseudomonadota > Gammaproteobacteria > Pseudomonadales > Pseudomonadaceae > Pseudomonas > Pseudomonas sp. GCM10022186. The sequence goes on along the minus strand of NZ_JBHSOU010000052.1, from coordinate 178,785 downwards.
AAGGTAGAAGGACAATACTCCACCCTACGGGAGCCACCGTCCCCCTCCCTGCCGGCTCCTTACGGCCGCCCGCACAGGACTTCACGCGTCAGGTTCAGGCAAGCACCTGGACGTTAAGCGCCCCAGGGGCGCAACGTCGTCTGCACGCTAGCCAACGGAGCTGATGTCAGGCAGCTCGACTGGCTGCCGCACGGCGAGCGAACGTGGTCAATACCGCTGCGGGTTACCGGGGGGCGAAAAGCGCATCCAGCGGGCGGGGCATGAGTGACCAGGCAGATCGCGTCGCGCCCTGACGCTGAGCAAACGCCAGTTCAGCTACATGAAGGTGCGCTTCCTCAGTTGTGTTGAGCATGCTGCGCGTTGGGGATGCCGTCACCCTGCTGAACCTCACGATGGCTCGCCGACCTTTGCCGGCTGGCACAGGAAGGGTAGTCCCATGAATCCCCAGGCAGAATCTCCTAACAAGGTGGAGCGTGAAGCTGTAGCCTCGCCACCTGCTTCGCTGGACGCTCTTTTGAAAGCGTTGGGCTACCGAGCGGGGAGATCCGGGACGAGTTCAGACCTAGTTTTCGGTGAGGGTTTTGTCGCGTTCATAGTTCACGCTCAAGGACAAGGAGTGCCTGCACCCTCTTCTGCACCGAGGCCTTGGGGCATTGGTAAACAGTGGCTGCATTCCTGATCAACATGCCTCCTTCCAAGCACAGCTTGATCCAGGCGTGCAGGTCGGCATCAATGACGCGGCCTTTGTGCTTACCTTCGGCCTCTGCCTTCTTGGTCCTTTGAAGCCTGCGCAATCGCTCCTCTGCCGTCATAAATTGCCCCCTGGGTAAGCGCTGGCGCCGGCCTCCCGACTGGATGCCAGCGCACGGTAAACGGTGGCTTGGCCAACGCCTACCTGCTGGGCAATCCTGGCTTTGGGCATACCTTCGCCAGCCAGGCGCAGTATGGCGGCTCGCTTGTCCTCGTGGATGGGCTTGCGCCCCTTGTACTTGCCGGCCTTCTTCGCTTTGGCAATCCCCTCGCGCTGCCGCTCGAGCATCATGGTTCTCTCCCACTCGGCCACCCCGCCCAATACGGTCAAAATCAGCTTGCCGGTGGGTGTGCTGGTATCCAGGCCCAGATTGAGGATCCGCACCTCAACCATCTTTAGCTCCAGTCGGCGCAGGATCTGGAGCAAGTCCCCGATCGAGCGGGCCAACCGGTCAAGCTTGGTGACAACGAAGGTGTCCCCCTCGCGGGAAAACTCAATCGCCGCATCTAACTGGGCACGATGAGCAACGGATGACACCTGCTCCTTGAATATCTTTTCACAACCGCACCGCTCCAGTTCACGCAGCTGGGCCTCAAAGCCAGCCTCTTGCTCAATGGTTGAGGTGCGGGCATAACCAATATCCATCGTTCTTCTCCCATATACGCTTTAGATGCTGTGATAGCCTACCTCTCAAAAAGAAAACCCTACTTATATGGGAGGTTTAGGCCGGGACTTCCCTGCATTCACATGAGCCAGCCCTTTTGGGAAACCGCCTGAAACCTCCCGGCTTTGATTAATGGAAACCCAAGACAAATAAATACATACAAGTCCACATACATATATATAACAACACACCACGCCAATCACTAAATCAGCAAGATTATTTTGAAATATCCGCAGGAAGCCACCAATAATACTCATACAATAATCGACCACCCCGCCCACACTTTTTTAAAAAACAAAAGCCCTCACCACTCAAGACAGAGCTTCTCACCATATTTTCTATTCTAAAAAAACCATCGGTACACTGTACAAAAACACTGAAAATAGCCAATCCATCTTGAGACATCACCCACTACACAACTTAGACCCCAAGTTATACATTTCCGAAAAATCAAACCGACCCAACTAACACCTTACCCCAGGCCCTCTACGTTTTTCTAAAGCTTAACCTTGTCAAATAACGTGCCTGCGAGAAACTACGCCCAAGAAAATGGCCGAAAGTTTCCTAAGCCGCTTAGTCGGCTGTTGAGGGTATGCAATGAATTGAAGCAACCGTCGCACTGCTGGACGAGGTCAGCGCGGTTTGCCTGCCACTCTCGGGGAGTCAATTGGGACAAATCCTGGGATTCGACAGATCTCGGGCGCACTTCACCGCAACATTACGCCCAACCCATCTGACCAGCGTGCACTGCTCCATTTGCAGTACGCCACGTCGAGTAACTGCGTGGTGGGTGAGTGACCGAATGGGCCGACTGGCTGGATCTGGTGTCGCGCTGAACCCAGCGCTCACGAATCTCGCTCGAAGGTTAATACCAACGGCTACCCATCTGCCCTGGCCAGCCTGCCTTGACACACCTTCAAGACGCTCGCAAGCGTCGCCTGGTCTCGACAGTCAGGGGCTTTGAGATCAGCAGCTGGTGATGGGGAGTTCCACCATGCATACCAGCGTCTCGGGGGGGGGCGTGAACAAACGCATCAAGCAGATACCCATAGCCTACTTTTCCGGAACTGCGCAAAAAAAAAAATTTCAAACGGGCGTAAGAAATCGCATCAAAGCGCTCAAGAACAAGGCTTTCGGGCTATTTGGCTCCGGCACTTTTGCTTAAAAAACAAAGCAACATTCCCCCGGAAAACGAGATAAATCCATGTCCTCTGCCAACGCATTCGGAAAAGTCGTCTCATACTTGAATCACGCAGTAGATGCACGTAGTCATAACCGAATGGAGCTAGATGCATGGATAGCAAGGACGAATCTGTAAAAAAACCTGAATGGAATACTGACGATGCTACCTTCAAGGTCATCAAGACTGGCACGCTCAGTCACGACCATTTGACGATCGAGGCCAGTACCCGGGGCCCCCAGTTCCGCCAATCCACCGTTCTCTACGACGCCTTGGCCTTGAGCTACAACCAGCTGGCTCTGGGGGATCTACTGATGGTGGATCTGCCCAATCGCCCCTCCACCAGCAACCTCCGCAAGGTTTTCGAAAAGCGTGGACTGAACGAGTCTGACTGCCGCATTTTCCGCCCTACGTTTGACGAGCAGGGCCAGCGCTACCCCAAGCACAAACGCCCTCTTGTCTTGCAGCGCTGTACTGACCAGAAGATGCGAACTATTCAGCCATTTCAAACTTTGGCTGAACACATGGCTAAGGAAGCCACGCAACGTGGCACCCCATGAAACCTCACGCAACCTGAAAATTCAGAAAGTCCCGGACCTGCTTAGCAATTATAAAAAACAATCCAGAAGCTTATTAATTATCAAACCGAAGACTGAGAAAAATAACCGCCCCATAAAGCAAGAGCGGAGATCAAGTATCATCCTCAACTCATTGGCGGCTTCTGCCCCAACCCTCTCAACTACACACACTTCACTCATAGGGACTATCTGGGCGATCTATAAATATAAATAACAATCACTCCCAGCAATTAAATTAAAACACTGCCGAAGAAGGCCTGGCATATTCCATCCGTCATGCCCAAATACTTCTTCGCGCCCCCATTTTATCTCACAAATTTCGCTGACCACTTGGATAACGCCGTATTCGGCTGGCTCGCCAATTGTTTTTCGATCTGCGACCGACAGGCATAAACCAGACCACTTTCTGCCGGAGTTATATACCGGCGACGTCAAATTTATTAACCCGAGAGGAATATAATATGTCGTACCACTATTTCCAGCGCTACGAGCATGATGCGTGGACGCCTCTGCACAGCAACAGCGACCAGGACCCGGTGGCACTGGCCAAGGCCGCAGGGGCAAAGAAACTGACCATCCTGGCGCTGAACCAGATGGTCGCCGACGGCACCGACCCGGACGTGCCGCGCAACCGCGACAAGCTGGGTTACCGGGGGCCGTTCTACGTCGACATCGACTGCAAGGACGACCTGCCGCAGGCCATCCGCAGCGGCCAGGAACTGGTCGGCAAGCTCGTCACCATGGGCGTGCCGAAGTCAGTGATCCAGGTCTACCTGTCCGGTTCCAAGGGCCTGCATGTGCTGGTCCCGGAAAGCCTGTTCACCGGCAGCCGGTTCATGCTGCGCCTGCCGGAAATCTACAAGGAGATGGCCCGCGAGCTGTTCGTCCTCGGCCTCGACTACGCGGTGTACAGTGGCGGCCGGGGCAACAGCTTCCGCATCGCCAACCTGCAGCGCGCCGATGGCAACTACCGCGTGCCGGTGACCGCCGACGAGCTGGAGACCCTGGACGAGGCGACCTACCGCGAGTGGGTGAAAGGCCCGCGCAACATCGAGTTCGACGACCCGCAGGGGCTGGTGGCGCATGAGCTGAAGGCCAGGTTTGAAGAGGCCAAGAAGCGCGTCAACACCAAGCCCAAGGTGGTGATCATCGCCAGCTCGTCGGACATGGAGAAGATCCGCGAGCCGGTGCCGGCCTGCATCCAGATGCTCTGCGACAACAAGGACATCAAAGGCGACGCCAGCTTCAACCAGCAGGCCACCCAGCTCGCCACCTATCTGGTGCGCGCCGAGGTGCCGCAGACCGTCGCCGACAGCCTGGCCTCGCGGCTGGCCAGCAACGGCAAGTCGAGCACGTACAGCACCGCCAAGGCGCGCCGCGACCACATCGAAGCGCAGGTGCGCTACGTCGGGCACACCCCTAGCTTCAGCTTTGGCTGCAATCCCATCCGCACCCTGCTGAGCAAGCGCCCGTGCGAGGGTTGTCCGATCGCCGCAGGGAGCAGCAACACGGACGACAACGATCTTAGCTTGAGGGCCGAGGTATTGGCCGACGGCTACTACGTGAAGGTCGGCGACACCAAGCGGCGTATCACCAACTTCACCCTCCAGCCGCATGACGTGTTTATTGACGTGCCACAGGATGGCACCAGTCCGCGCCGCGTGGCTACCCGCATGGCGGTGATGAAGGGCGGCGTCGAGCTGGGCTCGGTGCTGCTCAAGGAAGACTCTTTCCTCAGTCGCAGTGCCTTCTGCCGCGAACTCAGCGGTCTCGGCGTGAGCTTCCAAGGAACCGACACGGACGTACAGCGGATCATGCTGGCTGTTCACCAGGAGGATCAGACTGTGGGAGAGATTTACCAAGTGTACGCCTGCGGGGTTCACCTTGATTTCATCGACAACATCCCGGTATTCACCTATGTCGAGCCGGACATGAGCGTGAATTCGGTCAAGATGCGCGGCACACACCAATACCTCGGCACCCTACAGGCGCGTCCGTACTTCGCCCACTGCACCATGGCAGAGAAAGCGGATTTGGAGATCGACGCTGCGCTCACCAACCTGCTCAAGATCAACAGGCCTTACGAAGTCGGGATGATGGTCGGCTGGTCCGTGGCCTGCCACTTCCGCACCCACCTGATGCACCTGTTCAGCCAGTTCCCCGTGCTCTCCCTGTGGGGCAGTGCCGGCTCCGGCAAGTCGATGACGGCGGGCCTGATCACCTGGTTGAACGGCACTGACTACATGCAGCTCGACAACGGCGTCAGCGCCCCGTCGACCTCGCACTACGGCATGCTCGACTACCTCGCCGGGACCACTACCGTGCCGCGCATTGTCGAGGAATACAACCGCTCGAAGATGACCAGCTCGGCCTACAAGGACGTGGGGGAACGGATCAAGGCAACCTGGAACGGCGAAGCAACGCTGAAAGGGCGGCCGAACTCGCGCAGCCTGAGCCGCTTCGGCGCCGAGGCGGTGGCCATCCCGGCGTCGGCGCCGTGCATCGTGATCTCCGAACAGGAGATCGAGGTGCCGGCAATTCAGGAGCGCAGCATTCGTGTCCACTTGACCAAGGTCAAGCGTGGCCCACGCCGTGACTATTTCAATTTCGCGAAGAAGAACCGCCAACAGCTGCGGCGCCTGGGTAAGACGCTCATGACGAGCGCGCTGACCACCTCCCTTGCCGAGGTGGAGAACCTGATGGGCGAGGCGTCCAAGTTGCTCCCGGAGGATATGGATGACCGCCCGCGCTACTCGCTGCAGGTCGTCTTGGTGGGGCTGTGGAAGCTGCGCGAGGTCTGCGTGCAGCAGCAATTGCTCGAGGCCCTCGCTGAGCTCGAACCAATCATCCAGATCGTCACTGAGCGCTCCAGCGGTGCCGGCACCGCCTACGTGCAGAGCGAGATCGACCTCGTGATGGAGAAGATCGCGGTGCTTGTGGCGATCTCCCGCGCCGCCGACGAGGCGAAGAATGGCCAGGTTTATCTGCACGAAGGCCTGCAGTACACGATCACTGAGCAGCACCTGATCCTCGACCCGGTCCTGGCCCACGCTGCCTACACCCGCTACTGCGCGCAGGAAGAGCGCCGCGCGCCGGTGATCGACAACGGCAAGCAATTCCTGAAACTGATCCAGGAGGAACCCTACTTTGAGAAGTGCGAGCCGTATGCCGGTATGGCCGACGGGCGGGAAATGCTCTTCCTGTCGCTGAAGATGCTGAAGGGAAAGGGGGTGGACATCAGCATGCTGGGCTGCGGGAGTGCTGTATGAGTCGCCAACTAGCCCTGTAATAACCCACTCCAACCAAGACCAGTCCCTTGTATCAATTACCAGTTCATCGTAGGTGTGTAAGGAGAAAAGAATGAATAAAACGAATCCCATTACCCCTATCGCCGTGAGCGTTGAGGAAAGCACTCATTACTCTGGCCACACGCGCTCTGCGACCTATGAAGCCATTTCCAAGGGGGAACTTATTTCGTTCAAATCAGGCAAACGGCGTCTCATTCTCGTGAAGGAATTGGAGGCCTGGCTGAACCGCCTCGCAAAAGAAAACGCCCGGTAGACGGTTACGCTATCCAAGGCAAACTGATCGACTACCCTTCACCAACCCACCTTTGGTGAAGGGCAGTCACCTGCGTTACGCACCTTATTGCTCTCCCACCGCGAGGCTGAGTCATTCGAAGCCATGCTCCTTTGGGACGACCGGACACCGTGTCCCCTGAAGAACAGACTCAGCCAAAAACCGCCTTCTGCCAGTGTTCCTCACTCACGATCGCAAGAGGCGCTCCGGCGTCACGAAGTTCAACGGCTTTCTTGATCTTGGTGCCGTAGGTGCTGTGCAACCACTGTTCATTGCCAATGGCGCCAACCACCAGGTAGTGGATCTTCTTGCTGACGCCCGCGCCTATCTGGCCGCCGCGATCGATAACCAGCGCTTCGCAGTCCTTGCGCGGACCGTAGGCCATAACGCCGGTAAACACGAACAGACGACCGTTCCACTTTAGTTCCGGAGCCGGCCTGCAGAGTGGTAGATCAGTGGGTGGGGTGTAGGCATTGTCGCTTGCGCGAGGCCGGGCAGTGCTCAAGCCGGCGAAGTTGCGCAGGGTGGTCAGCAGTTCGGCTGCTTCCTCTGCATCAAGCACGCCGTCAGCGAGCATGTCGGAAAGGCGGCGGTAGAGAAGGTTGATTACTGGATCGTCTAGGTGTGCAAGATTGCTCGCGATCCAGTTCTCCAGAAACTCAGCCTCTTGCTGGTTAATCCGTCCGTCTGCGGTGATGCCAGCGGCAAGACCAACCAAGGCATCGGCGGAGCGTCGGTCGATGCGGGCTTCATGGAAGAAACGACTATTCTGGAACTCCTCATGCAGGTCAGCCATTGCTCTCTCCTTCGTCTGCGCTGTTCTGTTGCTCGGCCAGCTTTGTAACGTCAGGCGTGAACGTCACGACCATGCCTGTAGAGGAGCATGTAAGGGTGACTTCAGCTTCTAGGTCGATTTCCAGATCTTGGCCCCGCAAGCCCTGCCATTGGGCCAGATAGGAGAGCGCGCCGAACTTTTCCTTCTTCTTCAGTTGGCGCGCAACACCGCCTTTCCAATGCAGGGGCGGCAGTTCTCCGGCATTGCAGCGAGCTGCCAGGTCAGGATCCTGGGCGGCTAGAACGCGGCCGGTTTCCCAGCACTTGATCAGACCACGGTCGGGCCCTTGCCAGGTTTCTGCCCAGCTCTGCTTTGTACGGTCAGGTGCCGAAGAAGGATGACGAATGAGGGAGGTGCCTACCATGGTGATCTCCGCTGTCCATGCATTTTGGGAATTCTGCCGTCACGCGAAGCCATCGAGCTACAGCTGCACCAGGCTGAACGTGCTGGTCAAAATTTTGAGCTGCACTGCGGAAATGAAGACTAGAACATCAGAAGGTGATGGATGGGGGAAATTACAAGGCGGGCAAGCAGACCAGCCTGGCTGGTGCAGTGACACAGCAGTTCCATTTGCACCCACTATGCACCCATGGGAATCGGCTCAGTTGGCTGCGAGTAGCTGGATGCCGCGACGTATATGGCGTCCCAGAGTGGGTTCGAACCACCAACCTTCCCCTTAGGAGGGGGATGCTCTATCCAATTGAGCTACTGGGACGCGGCAGGCCCGCCGGAGTTGGCGACGCCTGGGGGACGGGCGGCATGTTAGCGACGTCCGCGCAATTTGTCATGCCTCGCGAGACAGCTGTCCCGCGAGGCCTTGCGATCAGCGACCGAAGCGCTCTTCGGCGAGGCGATCCGCCACCGCAGTGGTGGTGCGGCCTTCGCTGTCGGCGCGGACGAAAATCTCCCGCAGGGTTTCGCCAATGCCCTCGACATGCTGCTTGAGGGCGGCTTCGCTACCGCCGCTGCGCTCGTACCAGACGTCGATGATGCCGCCGGCGTTGATGGCGTAGTCCGGCGCGTAGAGGGTGCCGCGGCGGCGCAGTTCTTCGGCCAGGCCGGCGTCGGCCAGCTGGTTGTTGGCGGCGCCGGCGATGATGGGCGCGCGCAGGGCTTCGAGGGTCTGCGGATTGACGATGCCGCCCATGGCGCAGGGGGCGAAGACGTCCACATCGAGGCCGTAGATGTCATTCTGCCCAACCACCTGGGCCCCCAGTTGCTCGGCAGCACGGCGGGCGTTGGCTTCGTGAATGTCGCAGACCCACAGTTGTGCACCGGCCGCTTTCAGGTACTGGGCCAGGCTGAAGCCCACCTGGCCGACGCCCTGGATGGCCACGCGCAGGCCGGCCAGGTCATCGCGGCCGAGGCGGTGCTTCACCGCCACGCGGATGCCGACGAAGGTGCCGTAGGCGGTGGAGGGCGACGGGTTGCCGTCGCGCACGCCGCCGCCCAGGGCTTCGCGGGTGCCGGCACCGGCCACGTGACGGCTGCGCTCGGCCATGATGCGCATCTCGGCGACGCCGGTGCCGGAATCGGCGGCGGTGATATAGCGGCCGCCCAGGCTGTCGACGAAGTCGCCCATGGCCTGGAACAGCGCTTCGCTCTTGTCGCGGTGCGGATCGCCGATGATCACCGCCTTGCCGCCGCCCAGCGGCAGGTTGGCCAGGGCGGACTTGTAGGTCATGCCACGGGACAGGCGCAGCACGTCGCGCAGGGCCTGCTCGTCGTTCAGGTAGGACCACATCCGGCAGCCACCCAGGGCCGGGCCGAGGTTGCTGTTGTGGATGGCGATGATGGCCTTGAGGCCGCTGGCCTTGTCGTGGCCGAAGACCACCTGCTCGTGCTGATCGAACTCGACATGGGTGAAGACGGACATGGAGGTTCCTCTGAATTGTTGTCAGGTACGAGGGGTAAGGGGATGGGTGAGGCAGACGTCGAACCGACGCATCCCTCACCCCAACCCCTCTCCCGGAGGGAGAGGGGCTTTATCAGGCGGCCGGGTCGAACAGGTGCAGCACCTGGATCTCGTTGGCCGTGAGGCGGGCGCGGAGCTGCTTCTCCTGCTCGCGGACCTTGGCCAGGGCACGCTCCTTGACCGGACCGTAGCCACGGATCTGCTCCGGCAGCTCGGCCAGGGCGACGGCCGCGGCGTAGTTGCTCGGTTTCAGCTCCTTGATGAGCAGCGCGACGGTCGCTTCGTATTCGCCGATCAGCTCGCGCTCGAGCTTGCGCTCCTCGCTGTAGCCGAAGGGGTCGAAAGCGGTGCCACGGAGGAACTTGAAGCCGGCCAGCACGCCGAAGGCCTTGAGCATCCAGGGCCCGAAGCGGCGCTTGCGCGGCTCGCCGGTGACCGGATCGGGCTTGGCCAGCCAGGACGGAGCCAGGTGGAATTCCAGGTGGTAATCGCCCTGGAACTGGGCCTCCAACTGCTTGCGGAAGGTGCCATCGCTGTAGAGGCGCGCCACTTCGTACTCGTCCTTGTAGGCCAGCAGCTTGGCATAGTAGCGGGCGACCGCGCGGGTCAGGGCCTTGTCCTCGCCGCTGTCGGCCTGGCGCACGCGCTCCACCAGGGCGCGGTAGCGCTCGGCGTAGGCGGCGTCCTGGTAGGCGCGCAGGTGGTCGGCGCGGTGCTGGACGATCTCTTCCAGGTTCTCCGAGCGCGGCGCTTCCATATCTGCCGGACGGGCCAGCTTTTCCACAGCCGCCAGGTCGTGGGCGGCACGGCGTCCCCAGAGGAAGGCCTGCTGGTTGAGGGCGACCGATACGCCGTTCAGTTCGATGGCCTTGTCGATGGCCTCGGCGGAGATGGGTACCAGCCCCTTCTGATAGGCGTAACCGAGCATGAACAGGTTGGTGGCGATGCTGTCACCCAGCAGGCGGGTGGCCAGGCGGGTGGCGTCGACGAAATGGGTCTTGGCTTCGCCCACCGCTTCCACCAGGGCTTCGCGCATGGCGGCGCCCGGCACCTGGGCATCGGGGTTGCGGGTGAACTCGGCGGTGGCGGCCTCATGGCTGTTGACCACAGCGTGGGCGATGCGGTCGTTGAGCTTGGCCAAGGCCTCTTCGCCGGCCGCCACCACCAGGTCGCAACCCAGCAGCAGGTCGGTCTCGCCAGCGGCGATGCGCACGGCGTAGATGTCGTCCTGTTTTGCAGCAATGCGGATGTGGGTGACCACCGGGCCGAACTTCTGCGCCAGGCCAGCCTGGTCGAGCACGGTGCAACCCTTGCCTTCAAGGTGCGCGGCCATGCCCAGCAGCGCGCCGACGGTGGTCACGCCGCTGCCGCCAACGCCAGGCAGGAGGATGTTCCAGGGACGGTCCAGGCTCGGCAGGCGCGGCTCCGGCAGGGCCACGAAGAGCGCCTTGGCGCCCGCCGCTTCGGGCTTGCGCAGGCTGCCGCCGTGCACGGTGACGAAGCTCGGGCAGAAACCTTCGACGCAGGAGAAGTCCTTGTTGCAGGCGCTCTGGTCGATCTGCCGCTTGCGGCCCATTTCGGTTTCCAGGGGCAGCACCGACAGGCAGTTGGACTTCACGCCGCAATCGCCGCAGCCCTCGCAGACGGCCGGGTTGATGAAGGCGCGCTTGGCCGGGTCGACCAACTTGCCGCGCTTGCGGCGACGGCGCTTCTCGGTGGCGCAGGTCTGGTCATAGATGATCACCGACACACCCTTGAACTCCCGCAGCTCGCGCTGCACGGCGTCCAGTTCGCGGCGGTGGTGGAAGGTGACGATGGGCGCGAAGGTGTCGCGGGTCGGGTACTTCTCCGGCTCGTCGGAGACCAGGGCAATGCGCCTGACGCCTTCGGCGAATACCTGCTGGCTGAGCTGGTCGACGCGCAGCTCGCCGTCGATGGGCTGGCCGCCGGTCATCGCTACGGCGTCGTTGTAGAGGATCTTGTAGGTGATGTTGACCCCGGAGGCCACCGCCGCGCGCAGGGCCAGATGGCCGCTGTGGAAGTAGGTGCCGTCACCCAGGTTCTGGAAGACGTGCGGGGTATCGGTGAAAGGCGCCTGGCCGATCCAGGTGACGCCCTCCCCGCCCATCTGGGTGAAGGTGTCGGTGTTGCGATCCATCCACTGGGTCATGTAGTGGCAGCCGATGCCGCCCTGGGCGCGGCTGCCTTCCGGCACCTTGGTGGAGCTGTTGTGGGGGCAGCCGGAGCAGAAGTGCGGGGTGCGCTGGGTCTTGTGCTTGGGCGCGGCCAGGGCTTTTTCCTTGGCGGCGAGGAAGGCCAGGCGGGATTCGATCTGCTCGCTGGAATAGATGGGCGCCAGGCGCTTGGCGATGACCCGGGCGATCATGGCCGGGGTCAGTTCGCTGAGGTTGGGCAGCAGGGAGTTGCCCTCTTCGTCGAACTCGCCCACTACGCGCGGACGCTTGTCCACAGGCCAGTTGTAGAGCTGGCCGGTGAGCTGGTCCTCAAGAATGCTGCGCTTCTCCTCCACCACCAGGATTTCATCCAGGCCTTCGGCGAATTCGTGGACGGAGACGGGTTCCAGCGGCCAGCTCATGCCCACCTTGAGCACCCGCAGGCCCACCTTGGCGCAGAGCTCTTCGTCCAGGCCCAGGTCGTTCAGGGCCTGGCGCACGTCGAGGTAGGACTTGCCGGTGGTGATGATGCCCAGGCGCGGGTTGGGGGAATCCAGCGTCACCTGGTTGAGGTTGTTGGCGCGGGCGAAGGCGCGGGCGGCGTAGATCTTGTACATGTTCAGGCGCTGTTCCTGCGCCAGGGGCGGGTCCGGCCAGCGGATGTGCACCCCGTCTTCCGGCAGGACGAAATCTTCCGGGATCTTCACCTCGACCCGCAGCGGGTCGACTTCCACCACGGCGGAGGAGTCGACGTTCTCGGCGATGGTCTTCAGCGCCACCCAGCAACCGCTGTAGCGGGACAGTTCCCAGCCGATGATGCCGTAGTCGAGGATTTCCTGGACGTTGGCCGGGTTCAGCACCGGCATGGAGGCGGCGATGAAGGCATGCTCGCTCTGGTGGGCGATGGTCGAGGACTTGCAGCCATGGTCGTCGCCTGCCAGCACCAGGACGCCGCCATGGGGCGATACGCCGGCCGAGTTGCCGTGCTTGAAGACGTCGCCGCAGCGATCCACACCCGGGCCCTTGCCGTACCACATGGCGTACACGCCGTCGTAGCGGGCGCCGGGGAACAGGCTGGTCTGCTGGCTGCCCCAGACGGCCGTGGCGGCCAGTTCTTCGTTGACGCCCGGCTGGAAGTGGATGTGGTTTTCCTTGAGGAAGGACTTGGCTTCCCACAGGCTCTTGTCGAGGTTGCCGAGCGGCGAACCCCGGTAGCCGGAGATGAAGCAGGCGGTATTCAGGCCGTGGGCCTTGTCCCTTTGCTTCTGCAGCATCGGCAGGCGGGTGAGTGCCTGGGTGCCGGTGAGGTAGAGATGACCGGTTTCGAGGCGGTATTTGTCATCCAGGCGGATCTCGGCCAGAGACATGCGGGCGCTCCTTTTGTTTTTATGGCGACCTCGATGGCAACGGTGGATGCCATCTTCGATTCAGTCCCAGGCAGGATCTCTGCCTCGGACGCATGGCCAAGAAGATGACTGATCGGTGCTGATTTTTTCTTTCTATTTTCGAGCTTCGAAGCCAGACTTGCGCATGACTCTTCCAACAACAACAAGATTTCGGACTGATTCATGCAGAACCCACTCAGCCCCATCGACCGCAAGATCCTGCGCCTGCTGCAACACGACGCCGACCTCTCCGCCGCCGAGGTGGCAGAGAAGGTGGAACTGTCGCAATCGCCCTGCTGGCGGCGCATCCACCGCATGCAGGAAGAAGGCCTGATCGAGCGCAAGGTGGCCTTGCTCAACCCCAGGCTGCTGGGTTTTTCGATCACCGTGTTCGTCAACATCAAGCTGTCCGCCCACGGCCGCAACAACCTCACCGAGTTCGAGGAAGCCATAGTCGGGTATCCGGAAGTGCAGGAGTGCTACACCATGGCCGGCGGCTCGGATTACCTGTTGAAGGTGGTGGCGCGGGACATCGCCAGCTACGAGCGCTTTCTGCGCGACCAGCTGCTGCAACGCCCCCACGTGCTGGAGGCGCACTCGAACATCGCCATGAGCGAGGTCAAGCGCACCACGGAATTGCCGCTGGACTGAGGCTCAGGCGGAGTCCGGCAAGGCGGCCGGGCGATGGTCCTCGATGAGCTGCAGCAGGCGCTGGCAGGTCTGGGCCAGGGAGCCGGAGTTGTCCAGCAGGCAGAGATCGGGATTCTCGCCGGCCAACAGGGTATCGGCGAAGCCGGCGTTGCGCGCCAGGCGGGCTTCGATCTCCTCCGCCGACTCGCGACCGCGTGCATGCAGGCGCTGGCGCAGCGTCTCGTCCTCCACCGTCAGCAGGACGGCGAGCAGATGCGGATAACGCCGCCGGGCTTCCGGCAGGTAGCCGCGCGAGCCGTTCACCAGCACGTCGTCGCCCGCAGCCAACCAGTCGTCGATCACTGCGGGGATGCCGTAGGACAGGCCATTGGCGTACCAGCTCATGGCGAACTCCCCTTGGGCTTCGCGCCGTGCGAACTCTTCGGAACTGACGGCTTCGGCCGACTCACCGCGGGCTTCGGCGGAACGGGTAATGACCCGGCGGGCGACGCGGCAGCCTTGCCCCGCCAGAGTCATGCGCGCGGCATCGAGCACGCTGTCCTTGCCGGAGCCGGAAGGTCCTATGAGATAGATCAGCCTGCCTGTCATCTGTACACCTGCAAGGAGGAGGTCCAGCCCCTGGAGCGTGCCCGAAGTGAGAACGAGATTGCAAAGTGAAAATTCTGGACCCGTTTTATGCAGGATCAAAGGACTCTTTCGCACGCGGCGTGGTCAGACAACAGCGGCTACCCTTAAGGATGATGGCGAGAAGGCATCATTTTGCCGTGATCGACCAGCAGGGCAGCAAAGGCATCCGAGGTTACAGGACCAGATCGAATGCCCGGTGCAGAGAGGTCGTCCTACAGCGAATTGGGAACAATCGAAGTGATCAACCAATCGTGACTCGGACAATTGGAGCTGGCAAAAAGCCGCCATTCCAATCACAATCTGACACCAAATTGACGTCAAGGAAACGTTTAGTTGACCTCAGGGTCATACCGATTCGAATCGCGAAGCTGGTTGAACAATTGCTGCCAAGGACAGTCAAACCGGTGACAATCTTGCAGCTCATCGCCAGCATCGCTTTCCTGAACTAACCGGTTGAATGAATGTATGCGCCCTATGAAACAGGCTATTTATTCCAGTCGCACGGCTGACAAATTCGTCGTACGTCTCCCCGAGGGCATGCGCGAGCGCATTGCTGTCGTGGCCCGCAACCACCACCGCAGCATGAACTCCGAAATCATCGCCCGCCTCGAGCAGAGCATGCTCCAGGAAGGCGCGCTGGATGAAGGTGTTTCCATGCGCCTGGACAGCCCGGAGCTGACCCTGCACGAACGCGAACTGCTGCAACGCTTCCGCCAGCTGTCCCGGCGCCAGCAGAATGCCCTGGTCGCACTGATCGCCCACGACGCGGAACTGGCAGCGGTCGAAGAGTCCTGAGGCCAACCCGCATCGAATGAAGAAGCCGGCAATTGCCGGTTTTTTCATGGTTGCGCGCCGGGTTTCGCCACGGCAGCTCAAGCCTGCTCGCCCCACAAATGAAAAAGCCGCCCCAGGGGCGGCTTCTTCGACTGAGCCATCAGAGCAGGAACAGCGTGGCCAAGCCCAGGAAGATGAAGAAACCGCCACTGTCGGTCATGGCGGTGATCATCACGCTGGCCCCCATGGCCGGGTCGCGCCCCATGCGCACCAGGGTCATGGGGATCAGCACGCCCATCAGCGCCGCCAGCAGGAGGTTGAGCGTCATGGCGCCGGTCATCACCGCACCCAGGGACCAGCTGCCGTAGAGGTAGTAGGCCACCAGGCCGATCACCCCACCCCAGATCAGGCCATTGATCAGGGCGACCCCGAGCTCCTTGCGCACCAGGCGCGAAGTATTGCCGGTGCCCACCTGGTCCAGCGCCATGGCGCGGACGATCATGGTGATGGTCTGGTTGCCGGAATTGCCGCCGATACCGGCGACTATGGGCATCAGCGCAGCCAGGGCCACCAGCTTCTCGATGGAACCCTCGAACAGGCCGATGACCCGTGAGGCGATGAAGGCGGTGACCAGATTGACCGCCAGCCAGGCCCAGCGGTTGCCCACTGACTTCCAGACCGAGGCGAAGATGTCCTCCTCTTCGCGCAGACCGGCCATGCTGAGGACTTCGCTCTCGCTCTCCTCGCGGATCAGGTCGACCATCTCATCGATGGTCAGACGGCCGATCAGCTTGCCGTTCTTGTCCACTACCGGAGCGGAGACCAGGTCGTAACGTTCGAAGGCCTGGGCCGCGTCGTAGGCATCTTCGTCAGGATGGAAGCTCACCGGGTCGGTGGCCATGACTTCGGCCACCGTCTTGTCCGGGTCGTTCACCAACAGGCGCTTGATCGGCAGCACGCCCTTGAGGATGCCGTCGTAATCCACCACGAAGAGCTTGTCGGTATGGCCGGGCAGCTCCTTGAGGCGGCGCAGGTAACGGAGCACCACTTCCAGGGCCACATCGTCGCGGATGGTGACCATCTCGAAGTCCATCAGCGCGCCGACCTGATCCTCCTCGTAGGACAGCACCGAGCGAACGCGCTCGCGCTGCTGCGCATCGAGGGATTCCATCAGTTCGTGGATCACATCTCGCGGCAGCTCGGGCGCGAGATCGGCCAGCTCGTCAGCGTCCATTTCCTTGGCGGCGGCGAGCAGCTCGTGATCGTCCATGTCGGCGATCAGCGATTCACGGACGGCATCGGACACTTCGAGGAGGATGTCGCCGTCGCGCTCGGCCTTGACCAGCTGCCAGACGGTCAGGCGATCGTCCAGCGGCAAGGCTTCCAGGATATGGGCGATGTCGGCAGGGTGCAGCTCGTCCAGCTTGCGCTGCAGCTCGGCGAGATTCTGCCGGTGGACGAGGTTTTCAACGAGGTCGCGGTGCTGGCCTTCCTGGCGGTGGGTCAGGTCTTCCACCACCTTGTGGCGATGCAGCAGGTCGATCACCTGGGCCAGACGGTCCTGCAGGCTCTCTTGCGGCTTTTTGGCTTCTACTTCAGTCATATAGCGCGCTCCACCCCCAGTGGCAGAGCACGCCAGAAGGGGTCAGACAGTCATTTCGCGATTGTGCAATCGGGATTCTGAGTAACTACTGGGTAAGTCCATGATGGTTGTCCGAATGCCCCGGCGGGGCTGACCGCGCAATGATACCACCGCCGACTGGCCCGCGCGTTACAAAATCATGGAAAGAACAATCGCTTGCATCGCAAAGCTGAGATTCCTTACACCCTGCTGCGACGCCTCCAACAGACTGTAGGACACCCGCGCGAAGCCGGGAGGCCCGGATACGCTCGAGAGCCCATGCCAAGGAGACGGCACCGTGAAACGACTCTCGATCATCCTCCTCGCTACCCTGCCCTGCTGGCCCGAACCCCCGCCGTACGCGGCGCAGGTGTTTCGCTGCAGCGATGAAGACGGCAACCTCAGCTTCAACCAGCATGGCTGCCCGCCGGGCAGCCGGATGGAAGAACAACGCACGCGGACTCCGAACCTTCTCGACAGCGAGCCGATTCGCCGGGAAACAAGCACCGAGCACATTCCGATTTCGAGCAAGGGAAGTCCTGAACTTCCCAGGGAAGTTGTCGTAACAGGCGAGCGAGATGTCGTGTGCGGCGGCCTGATTTCCCGACAGGAGCGCCGCCAGGCCATCATCCGCAAACAGATTCGCAGTGGCATGACCCGCACGGACGTGGAGAGCGCATTGGGAAAGCCGGATCGCATCAGTAGCCGCAACGGTCGTGTCAGCTATCACTACAAGCCGAAGAGGGGCGCCAGCCACCAGGTGACGTTCGACGAGGAAGGCTGCGTGAAGGCCGGCCGTTGAAGGCACAAAGAAAAAGGGCCTGCATTTCTGCAGGCCCTTTCGGTATGGCGCACTCGAGAGGATTCGAACCTCTGACCGCCCGGTTCGTAGCCGGGTACTCTATCCAGCTGAGCTACGAGTGCGTGTTGGTGTTTTTAGACCAGATCACCACTGGTTTCTTCATGATTCCGATGCTAATCGGACATCTTGAATATGGCGCACTCAGGAGGATTCGAACCTCCGACCGCCCGGTTCGTAGCCGGGTACTCTATCCAGCTGAGCTATGAGTGCGTTGTGGGCGCGCATTATAGGGTCTTTCTCGTTCCAGTCAACTACTTTTCGATAATTTTCAGTAACTTATCGATCTATCGCTGAACCGCCCCATAACACTAAATATGGCGGAGAAGGGGGGATTCGAACCCCCGACACCCTTTTGAGGTGTACTCCCTTAGCAGGGGAGCGCCTTCGGCCACTCGGCCACCTCTCCGCAACACGGGGCGCATGATATCCATGTTTTCCCCGTTTGCAAAGCAAAAAATGCAGAAAAATTAGTGGCTTGGTTCCTGGTCTTTCTCTTTCTGGATGCGCTGGTAGATTTCCTCACGGTGCACAGCTACCTCCTTCGGGGCGTTGACGCCTATGCGCACCTGATTACCTTTCACGCCTAACACGGTCACAGTGACATCGTCACCCACCATCAGGGTCTCTCCGACCCGGCGAGTCAGAATCAGCATTCCTTTCTCCTTACGGATTCGTTTCGGGACAACAGTCTGCAAAAAAGAAATGGTTACGGCCCCGGCACGGAATCGCCGCTGGAGCTTACACCCAAGTATTGACCAGCCCCGGCAAAAGGAAAGTTCCACCGAAGCGGCCAAAAAAACGACAAAAGGCGCGGGGTGAGCCGCGCCTTTCGTGAACTGCCTTACTCGCCCTGTCGGGTCGGGGCGTCCAGCTCGAAAGCGGTGTGCAGGGCACGTACCGCGAGCTCGAGGTACTTCTCTTCGATAACCACGGAAACCTTGATTTCCGAGGTGGAGATCATCTGGATGTTGATGGTTTCCTTGGCCAGGGCTTCGAACATGCGGCTGGCGACGCCAGCATGGGAACGCATGCCGACACCGACGATGGACACCTTGGCGATCTTGGTGTCGCCGATCACTTCGCGGGCGCCGATTTCCCGGGCGGTCTGCTCCAGCACGCGCTGGGCGTTCTGGTAGTCGTTGCGGTGCACGGTGAAGGTGAAGTCGGTGGTGTTATCGTGCGCCACGTTCTGCACGATCATGTCCACTTCGATATTGGCGGCACTGATCGGGCCCAGGATCTTGAAGGCCACGCCGGGGATGTCCGGCACGCCACGGATGGTCAGCTTGGCTTCGTCGCGGTTGAAGGCGATGCCGGAGATGATCGGCTGTTCCATGGATTCCTCTTCATCAAGGGTAATGAGG
Source organism: Pseudomonas sp. GCM10022186 (assembly GCF_042656385.1). Taxonomy (NCBI): domain Bacteria; kingdom Pseudomonadati; phylum Pseudomonadota; class Gammaproteobacteria; order Pseudomonadales; family Pseudomonadaceae; genus Pseudomonas; species Pseudomonas sp. GCM10022186. Next base: position 159,825 of record NZ_JBHSOU010000052.1, on the reverse strand, counting down.
GTGCCCGGACCCTCCTGGAAGCTGTGCAGCACGCGCAGCGGGACATTGTATTTGCCGGCGAACTCCACCGAGCGGATCTGCAGCACCTTGGAGCCGAGGCTGGCCATTTCCAGCATCTCTTCGAAGGTGATCTTGTCCAGGCGCTGGGCCTGGGGTACCACGCGCGGGTCGGTGGTGTAGACGCCATCTACATCGGTGTAGATCTGGCACTCGTCGGCCTTCAGCGCCGCCGCCAGGGCCACGCCGGTGGTGTCGGAGCCGCCACGGCCGAGGGTGGTGATATTGCCGTGCTCATCCACCCCCTGGAAGCCGGCAACCACCACGACGCGGCCAGCCTTGAGGTCGGCGCGGATCTTCTGGTCGTCGATCTGCAGGATGCGCGCCTTGTTGTGGGCACTGTCGGTGAGGATGCGCACCTGGTTGCCGGTGTAGGAAACCGCCGGCACGCCACGCTTGATCAGCGCCATGGCCAGCAGGGCGATGGTCACCTGCTCGCCGGTGGATACCATCACGTCCAGTTCGCGCGGTACCGGCTGCTCGCTGATCTGCTTGGCCAGATCGATCAGGCGGTTGGTCTCGCCGCTCATGGCGGAAACCACGACCACGATGTCATCACCGCCTTCGCGGAACTTCTTCACCTTCTCGGCCACCTGCTCGATGCGCTCGACAGTGCCGACCGAGGTCCCCCCAAACTTCTGTACGATCAAAGCCATTTCAAAAGCCGCCTAATCCCGTGAAGGGCGCCCATTAAACAATCAACGCAGTGCACTGCCAAGGCCCGCCGGGCGTGGGGCGGGCCACTGGCGGAGGGTCTCAGAGACCCTGCTCGACGAACGGTGCGGCCAGGGCCAGGGCCTGCTCCAGGGCGGAGGCGTCGGTACCGCCGCCACGCGCCATGTCAGGACGGCCACCGCCCTTGCCACCGACCGCCGCCGCGGCCTGCTTCATCAGATCGCCGGCCTTGAGTTGGCCGGTCAGGTCCTGGGTGACACCGGCGACCAGTGTCACCTTGCCCTCCAGCGCACCGCCGAGCAGGATCACCGCCCGGCCGAGCTTGTTCTTCAGTTGGTCGACCAGCGCCAGCAGCGCGTCGCCATCCAGCCCGTCCAGGCGCGCGGCCAGGACCTTCACACCTTTCACCTCGATGGCGGAAGCGGCCAGATCGTCGCCCGCGGCGCTGGCTGCCTTGGCCTTGAGCTGCTCCAGCTCCTTCTCCAGCTGGCGGTTGCGCTCCAGCAGGGCGGAAAGCTTGTCCAGCAGGTTGTCACGGCTGCCCTTGACCAGGCCCGCGGCTTCCTTGAGTTGTTCCTCGGCGCCGTTCAGGTAGGCCAGCGCGGCCGCGCCGGTCACCGCCTCGATACGACGCACGCCGGCAGCCACGCCGCCCTCGCTGACGATCTTGAACAGGCCGATATCGCCGGTGCGGGAAACGTGGGTGCCGCCGCAGAGCTCGACGGAGAAGCCGCCACCCATGGTCAGCACGCGCACCTGCTCGCCGTACTTCTCGCCGAACAGCGCCGTGGCCCCCTTGGCCTTGGCGGTGTCGATGTCGGTCTCTTCGGTCTCGACCTCGCTGTTCTTGCGGATCTCGGCGTTGACGATGTCTTCCAGGGCCTTCAGCTGTTCGGGCTTGATGGCCTCGAAATGGCTGAAGTCGAAGCGCAGGCGCTGGCTGTCCACCAGGGAGCCTTTCTGTTGTACGTGGTCGCCCAGTACCTGGCGCAGCGCGGCGTGCAGCAGGTGGGTGGCCGAGTGGTTCAGGGCGGTGGCCTGGCGCACCGTGGCATCGACCTGGGCGGTGACGCCGGAGCCGATGCGCAGGGCGCCATGGTCGACCACACCGTGGTGCAGGAAGGCGCCACCGGCCTTGGTGGTGTCACGCACGTCGAAACGCAGGCCCTGGGCCTTGATGAAACCGCAGTCGCCGATCTGGCCGCCGGACTCGGCGTAGAAGGGAGTGCGATCGAGGACCAGAACGCCCTCCTCGCCTTCGCCCAGTTGCTCGACGGCCTGGCCGTCCTTGAACAGGGCGATCACCTTGCCTTCGCCGGAGGTGCAGACGTAGCCGGTGAAGTCGGTATCGGCATCCACCTTGACCAGCGCGTTGTAGTCCATGCCGAAGGCACTGGAGGCGCGGGCGCGCTCACGCTGGCCTTCCATCTCGCGCTCGAAACCGGCTTCGTCGATGGTCAGGCCGCGCTCGCGGGCGATGTCGCCGGTCAGGTCGACCGGGAAACCGTAGGTGTCGTAGAGCTTGAACAGGGTTTCGCCGGGAATCATCTTGCCCTTCAGGCCCACCAGGTCCTGCTCGAGGATCTTCAGGCCCTGCTCCAGGGTCTTGGCGAACTGCTCTTCCTCGGTCTTCAGCACGCGCTCGATATGCGCCTGCTGCTGCTTGAGCTCGGGGAAGGCTTCACCCATCTCGGCCACCAGGGCGGCGACGATCTTGTGGAAGAAGCTGCCCTTGGCGCCGAGCTTGTTACCGTGGCGGCAGGCGCGACGGATGATGCGGCGCAGCACGTAGCCACGGCCTTCGTTGGACGGCAGCACGCCGTCGGCGATCAGGAAGCTGCAGGAACGGATGTGGTCGGCCACCACCTTCAGCGAAGGCGCGTCGTCGTTGGCGCAGCCGATGGCTTCGGCGGAGGCTTTCAGCAGGCTCTGGAACAGGTCGATCTCGTAGTTCGAGTGCACGTGCTGCAGCACGGCGCTGATGCGTTCCAGGCCCATGCCGGTGTCCACGCTCGGCGCCGGCAGCGGATGCATCACACCGTCGGCGGTACGGTTGAACTGCATGAACACGTTGTTCCAGATCTCGATGTAGCGGTCGCCGTCCTCTTCCGGGGAACCGGGCGGGCCGCCCCAGATTTCCGGGCCGTGGTCGAAGAAGATCTCGGTGCAAGGGCCGCAGGGGCCGGTATCGCCCATCGCCCAGAAGTTGTCGGAGGCGTAGGGCGCGCCCTTGTTGTCGCCGATGCGCACCATGCGCTCGTGGGGAATCCCGACTTCCTTGGTCCAGATGTCATAGGCTTCGTCATCGCTGGCGTAGACGGTGACCCAGAGCTTTTCCTTCGGCAGTTTCAGCCACTTGTCGCCGGTGAGAAATTCCCAGGCGTAGTGGATGGCGTCGCGCTTGAAGTAGTCGCCGAAGCTGAAGTTGCCCAGCATTTCGAAGAAGGTGTGGTGGCGCGCGGTATAGCCCACGTTTTCCAGGTCGTTGTGCTTGCCGCCGGCGCGCACGCATTTCTGGCTGGTGGTGGCGCGGGTGTAGGCGCGCTTTTCCAGGCCAAGGAAGCAGTCCTTGAACTGGTTCATCCCCGCGTTGGTGAACAGCAGGGTCGGGTCATTGCCCGGAATCAGGGAGCTGGAAGCGACACGGGTATGCCCCTTCTCTTCGAAGAAGCTGAGGAAGGCTTCACGGATTTCTGCGCTTTTCATAGGTTCTTCCACGGAAACTGCGGCCACGAAGGCGGGTGCAAATCGTTATCGGCGAAGGACGGCAAGCGGAAATTGGCAAGAAGGCAGCAGGCTTTCCGGAGAATTCCGACACTTCCTGCCTGTTTCCGACATTGCGCGCGAAATTCGCAGCCCTCAGGCGAGAGGCATACGAATCACCGGCAAAGGGCCGCATTATATCGGCCCTGCGCCAACGGGATAGTGCCTTTGTGCGATAGAAGGCGCCTATTTGTGTGCGCCGACGCCTCAGACCTGCCGGAAAGCGGCGAAAGCCTCGACCACCCGAGGAATGTCTGCGGCCTGTACATCCAGGTGGGTGACCAGGCGCAGACGCGCCGCCGGACTCACACGGATGCCGCGCAGGGCCAGAAAGTCGCCCAGTGCCCGGGCGCGCTCGCCGATTTGCACATAGACCATATTGGTCTGCACCGGCTCGATGACGTAGCCCAGTTCCCGCAACCCGGCGCCCAGGCGCTCGGCATTGGCGTGGTCGTCCGCCAGCCGCTCGACCTGATGGTCCAGCGCATAGAGACCCGCAGCTGCCAGCAGGCCGGCCTGGCGCATGCCACCGCCGACCATCTTGCGCAGCCGCCGGGCCCGGGCGATCAGCGCCGCGCTGCCGCAGAGCACTGAACCCACAGGTGCGCCGAGGCCCTTGGACAGGCACACGGAAACCGAGTCGAAGTGGCGGGTGATCTCGCGGGCGTCCACGCCCAGCTTCACCGCCGCGTTGTACAGGCGGGCGCCGTCCAGATGCAGGCCAAGACCGCGACGACGCGTCAGCTCGCGGGCCGCCGCCAGGTAGTCCAGGGGCAGCACCTTGCCCTGCATGGTGTTTTCCAGGGCCAGCAGGCGGGTGCGGGCGAAGTGGAAGTCGTCCTGCTTGATGGCGGCCTCCACTTTGGCCAGGTCCAGGCTGCCATCGACCTCGCCGTCGATGGGCTGGGGCTGGATGGAGCCCAGTACCGCGGCGCCGCCGCCTTCATATTTATAGGTATGGGCCTGCTGGCCGACTATGTACTCGTCACCACGTTCGCAGTGGGCCATCAGTCCCAGCAGGTTGCTCATGGTGCCGGTGGGAACGAAGAGCGCGGCCTCGAAGCCCAGGCGCTCGGCGAGGCTGGCTTCCAGGCGGTTGACCGTGGGGTCTTCGCCGTAGACGTCGTCGCCCAGCTCGGCGCGCTGCATCGCCTCGCGCATGCCAGGGGTGGGTTGGGTGACGGTGTCGCTGCGCAGGTCGATCAGGCTCATGCCGGGCTCCTTGGATGGGCGAAGAGCCCGATCCTAAGGCTCGCCGCCCTGCGGGTACAGGTGCAGAAAGGGTGAAAGGGAGGTTCTGTTACCGGCAATCACCGGCACACGCGAGCCAGCGCAGGGTGGATAGCGCTTTTCTATCCACCTTCCGTCGCCAGGCCAGGCTCCGCTGGTGGACCGGTGAAGCGTGGTCCACCCTACACCTCGGCGGGCACCACGAGAATCCCGGCGCGCAGGCCGTTCTTCACCCTGGGGTTGGGGAAGATGATGCGCGCGCCCTGCTCTTCCACCACCCAGCGGGTGCCGGCGATGTCCTCGGCCAGCAGGTAGCCCACGGGGAGCTCGCTGAAATTCTCGATATCCGGCGCCAGGTGAAGCTGGAAGGACTCGCTGTGCTTGATGATCTCCCGCGACACCGAGAACAGCTGCAGGCCATCCAGGCACTCGCCATCGGTCTGGGGCTCGCAGCCCTCGATCAGTGCATGCAGGCGGGCCTCCAGCCGATCGAGGTTGACCTCCTGGTTGCTGCCGAAGGGGCGCGCCTTGCCCAGTTCCAGGGTGAACGCCTCGGCGCCAAGCTGGGCATAGGTGTAGGAACTGAAGGTGATGCCGGTCTTGTTCTGCAGCAGCACGGCGTCGATGCCGGCCTCTCGCAGCCGGGCCAGCTCCAGTCGCGAGTGCTCGCGCCCTTCGACGTAGGGGTAGAGGGCGAATTGCTCGATCTTCGAACCGCGTATGGCGGTGTGCAGGTCGTAATGCAGGCGATCGCGCTCGGGCTTGCTGAAGAAGGCCGCGGCGTAGCGCTCCAGCTCGCCGGCGCGCATGGCTTCGAAGCCACTGGATTCGGCGTGGCGGCCATTGAACAGGCGGTTGACGTCCTGCTCGACGAAGCGTTCGCCGCGACGAATGGCTTCCGGGTTGCCGAGCAGGAAGAGAATTCTGGCGCGCGGTTTCAACTGGCCGCGGGCGATGGCCTGGACCAGGCGGTCCAGCAGTTCGATGGGTGCGGTCTCGTTGCCGTGCACCCCGGCGGACAGCAGCAGGTCGAGCCCGCTGTCGCCGGCGACGGGCGGGGTGACGTCCAGCGCCCCCTCGCCCAGCCAGTGCAGGCGCACGCCCCCGGATGTCAGCTGGATCTTCTCGGTCGGCTCACGGCCGGCGAGGGTCAGTTCGAGCAGTTTTCCGAGGGCTAGCATCCTGTTACCTCAATGATCGTGGTCGCAGTCGGGACCATGCACATGGTCGTCGTCATCAGCGTCGGCCGGTTCCATTTCCAGCTGCAGGCTGACCAGGTTGGTGGCCAGCGGGCGCAGCAGGAGGTTGGCGTATTCGGTGTCGCCCTCCTCCACGTCCACGCCAATCAGGAGCTGGCCGTTGCCGGCCTGCTGGATCCAGACTTCCTTGCCCTGCCAGACGACGGCGAACCGGGTGCAGGAGGTTTCGAGCTGGGTGCCGTCGGTATCTTCGAGGATGAGTTGCAGGGCATCGGACATTTCAGGTCTCTCAGTTGAGCTGGAAGGGATAGACAGCGCCCAGTTTAAGGATCTGCGTCAGTTCATCCAATGCCGTCCGGCACTCCACCAGCAATTGCGGGTCGGCCAGGTCGCTTTCGCTGAGGCGATCGCGGTAGTGCTTCTCGACCCAGGCGGTGAGGGTGGCGTGCAGTTCCGGGGTCATGATCACACCCGGGTTCACCGCCGCCAGTTCGTCTTCCTTCAGCGCCACGCGCAGACGCAGGCAGGCCGGACCACCGCCGTTCTGCATGCTCTGCTTGAGGTCGAAGACCTTCACCTCGCGGATCGGGCCCTGACCCGCGGTGAGCTCGTTCAGGTAGTTCCAGACATTGGCGTTGCCACGGCACTCTTCCGGCACGATCAGCAGCATGCCGCCGTCGTCGCGGCTGAGCAGCTGGCTGTTGAACAGGTAGGAACGCACCGCGTCCTCCACGCTCACCGCGCTGCGCGGTACGCGTACCACCTTGAAGTTGCCGCCGCGCTTGCCCAGCTTGGTATCCAGCTCCGCCAGCACCTTGTCGGTCTCGAGGAAGGCATCCTCGTGGTAGAACAGCACCTCGCCGTTGCCCACCGAAATCACGTCGTTGTGGAACACACCCTGGTCGATCACCGCCGGGTTCTGTTGAGCGTAGACCACGCCCTCCGCGCCCAGACCGTGCAGGCGGGCCACCGCCTGACAGGCTTCCAGGGTCTGCCGCGCCGGGTAGCGCTGGGGCGCCGGGAAGCGGCTGTCGAAAGCGCTGCGGCCGAACACGAAGAACTCCACGCCGGCCTCGCCGTAGCCCTTGCAGAAGCGGGTGTGGTTGGCCGCGCCCTCATCGCCGAACTGGCCCACGGCCGGCAGCGCGGCGTGGTGGGCGAAGAACCTGTCGTTGGCGAACATGGCGCCCAGCACGCGGCTGGTGGTCGGGTGCTCGATGGAACGGTGGAACTTGCAGTTCAGGTTGGCGGCGGTGAAGTGCACGCGGCCATCGGCCGTGTCGGCGCTAGGGCTGACGGTGCAGGAGTTGGCGGTCCACATGCTGGAAGCGGAGCTGCAGGCGGCCAGCAACGGCATGGCTTCCCTGGCGGCCTGGGCGATCACTTCGGCGTCAGTGCCGGAAAAGCCCAGGCTGCGCAGGGCGGCGACGTCCTGGCGTTCCTGCGGGGCGAACACACCCTGCTTGAAGCCCATCTCCATCAGCGCCTTCATCTTGCCCAGGCCCTGCAGTGCGGCTTCCTTCGGGTTGGAGACCGCCTGGCTGTTGCTCTGCGAGGCGACGTTACCGTAGGACAGGCCACCGTAATTGTGGGTCGGGCCGACCAGTCCGTCGAAGTTCACTTCATAGGCGTTCACAGGCTGACTCCTGGGGTAAGGGTTGCAGGCAGGGCAAGGGTTTCGCTTTCCAGCGAGGCCACCGGATAGGCGCAGTAGTCAGCGGCGTAGTAGGCGCTGGCACGGTGGTTGCCGGAGGCGCCGACGCCACCGAAGGGCGCGCTGCTGGCGGCACCGGTCAGTTGCTTGTTCCAGTTGACGATGCCGGCGCGGCTCTCGATGAGGAACTGCTGGTAGCGCTCGGCGGAGTCCGACAGCAGGCCGGCGGCCAGGCCGTACTGGGTGGCATTGGCCTCACGGATGGCAGCGTCGAAGTCGGCGTAGCGGATCACCTGCAGCAGCGGGCCGAAGAATTCTTCGTCGGGGCGCTCGGCCACGGCGGTCACGTCGAGGATGCCGGGGGTGAGCAGCGCGGCACCGGACCGGGGCTGGGTCATCTGCAGCAGGGCCTTGGCGCCCTTGGCCAGCAGCTGTTCCTGGGCCTGCATCAGCTGCTGGGCAGCGGCCAGGGAGATCACCGAACCCATGAAGGGCGCGGGTTGCTCATCGAAGGCACCGACCTTGATCGAACCGGCGACCGTCGCCAGGCGCGCCAGCAGTGCATCGCCCCAGGCGCCTTGCGGTACCAGCAGGCGGCGCGCGCAGGTGCAGCGCTGGCCGGCGGAGATGAAGGCCGACTGGATGATGGTGTAGACGGCGGCGTCCACGTCCTGGACCTGATCCACCACCAGCGGGTTGTTGCCGCCCATCTCCAGCGCCAGGATCTTGTCCGGGCGGCCGGCGAACTGCTGGTGCAGCAGGTTGCCGGTGCGGCTGGAGCCGGTGAAGAACAGGCCGTCGATACCCGGGTTGCCGGCCAGGGCGACGCCGGTTTCACGGGCACCTTGCACCAGGTTGAGCACACCGGCCGGCAAGCCGGCCTCGATCCAGCACTTGACCGTCAGCTCGGCGACCCCGGGGGTCAGCTCGCTGGGCTTGAAGATCACCGCATTGCCGGCCAGCAGCGCCGGCACTATGTGGCCATTGGGCAAGTGGCCGGGGAAGTTGTACGGGCCGAACACCGCTACCACACCGTGAGGCTTGTGACGCAGCACGGCGGTGGCATCGGCCAGGCGGCCGCTCTTCTCGCCGGTGCGCTCGCGGTAGCTCTGGATGGAGATGGCGACCTTGTTGACCATGCTGGTCACCTCGGTGGCGGACTCCCACAGCGGCTTGCCGGTTTCCTCGCCTATGCGACGGGCCAGTTCGTCGGCGTGCTCGCGCAGGACCACGGCGAAGCGTTCGAGGATGCCGATGCGCTCTTCCAGCGGGCGGCGAGCCCAGGCCGGGAACGCGGCACGGGCCGCCTTCACGGCTTCTTCAACCTGGGCAGCATCGGCACCACGCCCGGACCAGACGACCGCCTGGGTTACCGGGTTCAGAGAATCGAAGGATTCGCCCTGCCCTGCCTGCCAGTTACCAGCGATGAAATGGGTACTCATTTATACGGACTCCTTGGCCGACAGCGGCACGGCGCGGACCGAGGCGCCGGCTGAGAGTTTCAGGCGTTTGGCCGTCAGCGCGTCCACCACCAGGGTGCCGGCGGCCAGGCGGGCCGGCGCGGCGGTGATGCGGCAGTCTTCACGCTTGCGGTTGTGGATCAGGAAGGGCGTGGCATCGTCGCCCGGGGTGCCGACGGCCAGTACCAGGCTCTGGCTGTCGCGCACGGCGCGGATCTTCGCCGTCTCGCACTCGATGGCCGGGCCGGCGTCGAAGATATCGACATAGCCCTGGTAGCTGAAACCCTCGCCCTTGAGCATGGCCAGCGCCGGTTCGGTGTCGTTGTGCACGCGGCCGATGACGTTGCGCGCCGCCTCGGACAGGAAGCAGGTATAGAGCGGGAACTTGGGCATCAGCTCGGCGATGAAGGCCTTGTTGCCGACGCCGGTCAGGTAATCGGCGCGGGAGAACTCCATCTTGAAGAAGTGCCGGCCGAGGCTTTCCCAGAAGGGAGAAACGCCCTTCTCATCGGACATGCCGCGCATCTCGGCGATCACCTTGTCGCCGAACAGTTCCGGGAACTCGGCGATGAACAGGAAGCGCGCCTTGGACAGCAGCCGGCCGTTCAGGCCGCTGCGGTGGCCGGCATGGAGGAACAGCGAGCAGAGCTCGGAGTTGCCGGTCAGGTCGTTGGCCAGGAACAGGGTGGGAATCTGCCGGTGGATATGCAGCTCCTGGGAGGCGCTGACGGTCAGCCCGACCCGGTAGTTGTACCAGGGCTCGCGCAGGCCCACGGCGCCGGCCACGGCGGATATGCCGATGACGGTGCCATCGTCGTCCTCGAGGACGAACAGGTAATCCGCGTCGGCGCGCTCGGCCTCGCCACGGAATGCCTTCTCCGCCCAGCCGACGCGATGCGCCAGGCGCTCCTCATTGGCCGGCAGCGTGGTCAGGCCTGCGCCGGTGCTGCGCGCCAGGTCGATCAGGGCCGGTAAATCGGCGCTGCGTACAGGACGAACGATCATAGTCACTCCATTAAAGCTGGAAGCTTGAAGCTGATAGCTGAAAGTGGATTGCACAAAACGGAAGCCCGGCTTCCAGCTTCGAGCTTCCGGCTTCCAGCTCGTTAGATAGCTACCAATCTCACACTGGCCCCATCACCGACGCCCAGGGCATCGGCGGCCTCCTCGCTCAGCGCCACGGGCTTGCCGGGCACCCAGTCGAGATCAGCGACTATGGCGCGGAAATCCTGCAACTGGCCGTTGCACACCAGGTACTGGCGGCCTCCCTTGCCCGGCTCGCCCAGCTTCACCGGCACGACACGGCTCTGCGCGATGGAGCGGATGCTCGAGGTACGGGCGTGCAGGGTCGGGCCACCGTCGAAGATGTCGATGTAGTTGTCGGTCTCGAAGCCTTCGCGCATCAGGATGTCGAAGGTGATCTGCGCCCGCGGGTGCACCTGGCCCATGGCTTCCTGGGCCTCGTCGGGCAGCAGCGGCACGTAGATCGGGTAGTGCGGCATCAGCTCGGCGAGGAAGGTGCGGCTCTTGAGGCCCGACAGGCGCTCCGCCTCGGTGTAGTTGAGGTCGAAGAAGTTGCGCCCCACGGCGTCCCAGAACGGCGACTCGCCCTGCTCGTCGCTGTACCCGACTATCTCCACCACCACGGCGTCGGCGAAGCGCTCCGGGTTGCTGGCCATGAACAGCAGGCGACCACGGGAGTTGAGCTCGGCGATGGGCGTGTTCACCAGGTCGCGCTCGACGTAGAAGCTGGTGAGCAGGCTATTGCCGGTGAGGTCGTGGCAGAGCGACAGGACATGGATCTTGTTGTGGATCTTCAGCTCCCGGGAAGCGTGCACGAAGGTTTCGTTGCGGAAGCTGTAGAAGGGTTCGGAGAAGCCGGCGGAGGCGACTATCGCCGAACAGCCGGCAAGGCGGCCGGTCCTGCTGTCTTCGAGGACGAAGAAGTAGCTCTCCTCGCCATTGAAGCTCACTTCGGCGGAGAAGGACGCCTCGGAGGCGGCGATCTTCTCGCCCAGGACCTGGGCGTCGTCCGGCAACGAAGTGACACCCACGGGGCTATCCGCAGCCAGACGCTGGACTTCAGCGAGATCGGCCATTTGCGCGGGGCGCATCACCAGCATGGGGGGTCACTCCTTTTCTTGTTAAAGACTCCGGACGAACCAGTGGTTCCATCCGGAGAAAAGCCGGGCCCCTATGGCCCGGGCTCACGCATGAATCCGTTTCATCCCTGGGGTATACGCGCAGCGCATCCCTGCGCTGCGTATCGCTGTGGCTTACGCCTGGGTCAGCTTGGCGACGGCCCGCTCGAAACGGTCCAGGCCTTCGTCGATGTCGGCATCCGGGATCACCAGGCTGGGCGCGAAGCGCACCACGTCCGGGCTGGCCTGCAGGACCATCACGGCTTCCTTCTCCGCAGCGTTCAGCACGTCTTTTGCCTTGCCTTTCCAGGCATCGGAGAGGACGGCGCCGATCAGCAGGCCGAGACCACGAACTTCGGTGAAGATGCCGTATTTGGCGCCGATCGCTTCGAGGCGGGTCTTGAAACGGTCATGCTTGGCATTGATGCCGCTGAGCACTTCCGGCGTGTTGATCACGTCCAGCACCGCTTCAGCCACGGCGCTGGCCAGGGGGTTGCCGCCGTAGGTGGTGCCGTGGGTGCCCACCGAAAGATGCTTGGCGATCTCGCTGGTGGTCAGCATGGCGCCGATGGGGAAACCGCCACCCAGGCTCTTGGCGCTGGAGAGGATGTCCGGGGTCACGCCGTAGTGCTCGTAGGCGAACAGATGGCCGCTACGGCCCATGCCGCTCTGCACTTCGTCGAACACCAGCAGCGCGTTGTGCTCGTCGCACAGCTTGCGGGCGCCTTCCAGGTAGGCCTTGTCGGCCGGCAGCACGCCGCCCTCGCCCTGCACGGGTTCAAGGACCACGGCGCAGGTCTTGTCGGAGATGGCCGCCTTCAGGGCGTCGAGGTCGTTGAAGGGCACATGGGTGATGCCTTCCATCTTCGGACCGAAGCCGTCGGAGTACTTGGGCTGGCCGCCAACGGTCACGGTGAACAGGGTGCGGCCATGGAAGCTGTTGGTTGCCGAGATGATCTCGTACTTCTGCGGGCCGTAGACGTCATGGGCATAACGGCGGGCGAGCTTGAAAGCCGCCTCGTTGGCCTCGGCGCCGGAGTTGGCGAGGAACACGCGCTCGGCGAAGGTGGCGTCCACCAGCTTCTTCGCCAGGCGCAGGGCCGGCTCGTTGGTGAAGACGTTGGACACGTGCCAGATCTTGTTGGCCTGCTCGGTGAGCGCCTTGACCAGTGCCGGGTGCGCATGGCCCAGGGAGTTCACAGCGATGCCACCGGCGAAATCGATCAGCTCGCGACCGGACTGGTCCCAGACTCGGGAACCCTGGCCACGCACCGGGATGAAAGCGGCGGGGGCATAGTTGGGAACCATCACCTTGTCGAAATCGGCGCGCTCGACCTGCGCATGCTCAACGGACATCAGTTTCTCCTGCCATGTACGGCTAGTGATGAAAGGATTGTAGGGACTGATTCTGGGTTGGCATTGCCGCCATGCGACAACTTCTTACAGCGCCAACCCCACGAAAACCGGCGCTTATGGAAATGCGACAGAAAGCGTCGGGAAGGCGCAGTTTAAACGCTGATCGCCGCTGCTACGCACCAGACGGGAAATTTTCTCCACGGGGTGACCGGTGGGTATTCGAGTAGAGGAAAGGCGAACCGACTGTAGGGGCGAATTCATTCGCCAAGCAGGCCGCAGGCCTGCCCTACCGGACTGCAAGGGGGCAGCGTTGCTGCCCTTGGCGAATGAATTCGCCCCTACAAGAGAATGAAGCAGGGGCACAGGCGGTGGGATTTTTCCCGGATTTCATCCGGGGTACTGACTCCACGGGGTGACTGGTGGGTATCGAGGAAAGGAATAGAGGAACCGACCGTAGGGGCGAATTCATTCGCCAAGCAGGCCGCAGGCCTGCCCTACCGGACCGCAAGGGGGCAGCGTTGCTGCCCTTGGCGAATGAATTCGCCCCTACAAGAGAATGAAGCAGGGGCACAGAGAGAGGGATCAGCCCCGCTCGGCCACCGCCACCGGCTGCGGCTGGGCCTCGAAGGGGCTGGCGCCGCGGCGCTGGTTGCGGTCTTCGCGGGGGGTGACGCCGAAGAAGTTGCGGTAGGCGCTGGAGAAGTGCGGGCCGGAGGAGAAGCCGCAGGACAGGCCGATCTGGATGATCGACTTGCTGGTCTGCATCAGCATCTGCCGGGCCTTGTTCAGGCGCAGCTCCAGGTAGTACTGGCTGGGCACGCGGTTGAGGTATTGCTTGAAGATCCGCTCCAGCTGGCGACGGGACACGCAGACATGCTGGGCGATCTCGTCGGTAGTCAGCGGCTCCTCGATATTGGCCTCCATCAGCAGCACGGCCTGGGTCAGCTTCGGGTGGCTGGAGCCGAGGCGGTTCTGCAGCGGGATGCGCTGGCGCTCGCCGCCTTCGCGGATACGCTCCACCACCAGTTCCTCGGACACCGCGCCGGCCAACTCGGCGCCGTGGTCACGGGCCAGCAGCGCCAGCAGGAGGTCGAGTACCGCCAGGCCACCGCAGGCGGTGAGGCGATCGCGATCCCAGTCAAACAGGTGGCTGGTGGCGATCACCTTGGGGAAGCGCTCGGCGAAATCGTCCTGCCAACGCCAGTGCACGGCGGCGCGATAACCATCCAGCAGCCCTAGTTGAGCCAGCGGATAGACGCCGGCGGAAAGGCCGCCGACCACGCAACCGGCGCGCACCAGCTGCTTGATGGCCGCCGACAGTGCCGGGGACATCTGCGCCGGCGGCTCGTCGGCCACCAGGAACAGGCGTTGCTGGCCCTCCAGCTTGCCGGTCCAGGCCTCGCCGGGCAGGCGCCAGGCGCCCTCGGCGGCCGGTTCGGCCTGCAGGAAAGACATCTCGTAAACCACTTCCGGATGCAGTCGCTGAGCGACACGCAGGGCTTCCTCGGCCAGCGCCAGGGTCAGTGCCTTGGTTCCGGGCCAGAGGAGAAAGGCGATTCGATGGGCAGTCATGGCAGGCAGCTTAGCAGACCCCGGCAAATGGGAAGGAACAAGGCGTATACGGGCTTCGGATGCGGTGCGGCGGCCCTGGGGCCGCCGCGTCGGAGATCACTTCAGGCTGCCGGAAAGGAACTGCTTGAGGCGATCGGATTGCGGATTGGCCAGCACTTCCTTCGGGCAACCGCGCTCCTCCACCAGGCCCTTGTGGAGGAACACCAGCTGGTTGGACACCTCGCGGGCGAAGCCCATCTCATGGGTGACCACCACCATGGTGCGGCCTTCCACGGCCAGGTCCTGCATGACCTTGAGCACCTCGCCCACCAGCTCGGGGTCCAGCGCCGAGGTGGGCTCGTCGAACAGCATCACCTCCGGCTCCATGGCCAGCGCGCGGGCGATCGCCACACGCTGCTGCTCGCCACCGGACATGTGCGCCGGGTAGGCGTCCTTGCGATGGGCCACACCCACCTTGGCCAGGTAGTGCTCGGCCTTTTCGATGGCTTCCTTCTTCGGTACGCCGAGGACATGCACCGGCGCTTCGATCACGTTCTCCAGGGCGCTCATGTGCGACCAGAGGTTGAAGTGCTGGAACACCATGGCCAGGCGCGAGCGCATGCGCTGCAGCTGCCTGGGGTCGGCCGCCTTGAGGCCGCCGTCCTTGTTGGCCACCAGCCTGAGCTCCTCGCCATTGAGCAGGATCTTGCCGCCGTGGGGCTGCTCCAGCATGTTGATGCAGCGCAGGAAGGTACTCTTGCCCGAGCCGCTCGAGCCGATGATGCTGATGACGTCGCCGGCCTTGGCCGCCAGGGACACGCCCTTGAGCACTTCGTGGCTGCCGTAGCGCTTGTGCAGATCTTGGACTTCCAGTTTGTACATGGTCTCGGTCTCGTTTGGCTCAGTCGCTCAGCAGGCGTCCCTGACGAATGGGTTCACGGCCGGCCACCTTGGCCAGCCACAGTCCAGGTTGTGCGAAGCGCACTCGCTCGCGGGCGAACAGCACGCCGTCCACCGAAGCGCACACCACGGCATGGCGGTCCTCCAGCGGATCGATCACCTCGAACAGCGGATCGCCCGCCTTCACCATGGCCCCCGCGGGCTGCAGGAAGCTCACCACGCCGGCATGGGGCGCATAGAGGTATTCGGCGCCCTCGAAGGGCGTGGCGTCACAGCAGGCCTGCGGTGCAGCCGGCCACTCACCGCTGATCAGGCCCTGGTCGGCCAGGAAGGCCAGGATGGCTTCGGCACGCGCCTCGGCCAGCGGCTTGTCGGTATCGGCCATGCTCCCCAGTTCGACGGTGGTCGCCATGCAGGCCAGGGGAATCGATGCCGCGGGGAATCGCCGGGCCAGGCGCGGCCAGGGCAGCGAGCAGGATTCGTCGAAGGAGCTGCCGCCGGAATCTTCGGCGGTCAGCACCGCACCCGCCTCCAGGCGCGCAGCCAGCGGACGCAGCGCTCCCCAGTGCTGCGGCAGGCAATAGAGGTGCACCGCCGCCTCGAAGTCGCAATGCAGGTCGAGCACCAGGTCGGCGTCGCAGGCATGCTGCAGCAGCAGGCGCTGCAGGCCGGCCAGCTCGGAACCGGCCGGCGGCAACTGGGCCAGGGCCTCGCCCATGGCCCGGCGGATCAGCGTCACGTTGGCCTCGGCATCGGTACCCAGGCGCCCTTCCAGGCGATCCGCCACCAGGCCGGCCAGGTCGGCGAAATCACGGTTGAAATTCTTCCCGCTGCCCAACTCGAAGCGGCCCAGCTGGACGGCCTGGACCAGTTGGCCGAGACCGATGGGGTTGGCCACCGGCACCAGTTCGATCACCGCATTCAGGCGACCTTGCTCCTCCAGCTCGCGCAGGCGGTGCTTGAGCTCCACCGCCACGCGCATGCCGGGCAGCTCGTCGGCGTGCAGGGAGGCCTGGATATAGGCCTTGCGCGCGCCGCCGCCGAAACGGAAGACCGTCAGCTGGCGGCGGGTCCCCGGGCAACCCCAGGGCAGTTCATGGTCGATACGTTGCATGGTGTCAGGCCTTGCGCGGGGCCAGGTAGGCCAGGTAGCGACGCTCGGCGGCCTTGAACAGGCGCACCAGGATGAAGGTCAGGCACAGATAGAACGCGCCGGCCGTGATGAAGGCCTCGAACGGCAGGTAGTACTGCGAGTTCACCGTACGCGCGGCGCCGGTGATGTCGATCAGGGTGACGATGGACGCCAGGCTGGTGGTGTGCAGCATCATGATGACTTCGTTGCTGTACTGCGGCAGCGCCCGGCGCAGGGCCGACGGCAGCAGGATGCGGCGGTAGAGCTTGGCGCGGGACATGCCCATGGCCTTGGCTGCCTCGATCTCGCCATGGGGCGTGGCCTTGATGCTGCCGGCGAGGATTTCGGCGGTGTAGGCGCTGGTATTGATGGCGAAGGCCAGGCAGGCGCAGAAGGTCGCGTTGGACAGGTAGGGCCAGAGCGCGCTCGCGCGTACCGCCTCGAACTGGGCCAGGCCGTAATAGATGAGGAACAGCTGCACCAGCATCGGCGTGCCGCGGATCACGTAGGTGTAGAGCCAGGCAGGGAGGTTCACCCAGGGCTGCTTGGATACCCGCATCAGCGCCAGCGGTACGGCTGCGGTCAGACCCAGGGCCAGGGAAATGGCCAGGAGCTTGAGGGTCACCAGCACGCCGCCGAAATAGAGCGGCAGGCTCTCCCAGATCACGTTGTAGTCGAAGATCATAGTTCAGCCGCCTTGATGCCTACCGAGTAGCGTCGCTCCATGTAGCGCAGCGCCAGCAGGGAGACGCTGGTCAGCACCAGGTAGAGCGCGGCAACCGCGAGGTAGAAGGTGAAGGGTTCACGGGTCGCGTCCGCTGCGCTCTTGGCCTTGAACATCATGTCCTGCAGGCCGACCACCGAGATCAGCGCGGTGGCCTTGGTCATCACCAGCCAGTTGTTGGTGAAGCCGGGAATCGCCAGGCGGATCATCTGCGGCACCAGGATGCGGAAGAACACCTTGGTTCCGCTCATGCCGTAGGCCAGGCCGGCCTCGCCCTGCCCTTTCGGGATCGCCATGAAGGCGCCACGGAAGGTTTCCGAGAGGTAGGCGCCGAAGATGAAGCCGAGGGTGAAGACGCCGGACCAGAAGGGATCCAGATCGATGTAGTCCTCGTAGCCGACCATGGGCGCGACGACGTTCACCACCTGCTGGCCGCCATAGAAGATCAGCAGGATCAGCACCAGGTCGGGAATGCCGCGGATCACGGTGGCGTAGGCTTCGCCCAGCAGGGCCAGCCACTTGATCGGCGAAAGCCGGAAGGCCGCGCCGACCAGGCCGAGGATCACCGCCAGGGATATGGAAGAAAGGGCCAGCAACAGGGTGAGCCAGGCACCATCGAGAATGGTCGAGCCGTAGCCGTTGAGCATGATCAGTTCCTCATGCAGCGCGCCGGAGAACTCCGGGCGGCACCGCCACAACGAAAAAGTGGCACAAACCGCTATCTGAAGTTTGTGCCACTTTCAGGGAAATGCGATTACTCGCCGTAGACGTCGAACTTGAAGTACTTGTCCTGCACTTCCTTGTACTTGCCATTGGCGCGGATGGCCGCGATGGCAGTGTTGATCTTCTCGGCCAGGGCCTTGTCGCCCTTGCGCACGGCAATGCCGGCACCTTCACCGAAGTACTTCTTCTCGTTGAAGTCCGGGCCAACCAGGGCGAAGCCCTTGCCGGCGTCGGTCTTGAGGAAGCCGTCGTCGATGTTCACCACGTCCGCCAGGGTGGCGTCGAGGCGGCCGGCGGACATGTCCAGGAAGATCTCGTTCTGCGAGCTGTAGCGCACCACTTCGACACCGGCCGGCGCGAAGACATCGGTGGCGTAGCGATCATAGATGGAAGCGCGCTGCACGCCGACCTTCTTGCCCTTGAGATCGGTCAGCGGGTCATTGATCACAGTGCCTTGCTTCATCGCGAGACGGGCGGGGGTGTGGTAGTACTTCTTGGTGAAGTCCACCGACTTCAGGCGCTCTTCGGTGATGGTCATCGACGACAGCACGGCGTCGAACTTGCGCACCTTGAGGGCCGGGATCAGGCCATCGAACTCTTGCTCGATCCACTGGCACTTCACCTTCATCTCATCACACAGGGCGTTGCCGATGTCGTAGTCGAAGCCGGTGATCTTGCCTTCCGGAGTCTTGTAGGCGAAGGGCGGGTAAGCCGCTTCGATACCGATGCGCAGGGGCTTGGCGTCGTCAGCGATGGCGGCAAGCGGCGACAACAGGGACAGCGCCATGGCGCCGAGAAGTGCGATCTTCTTCATCTTATGACTCCTTCAAAGGGGTATGGCTTCTGTTGGCAGCGTGAGATTCGCCCAGACGGTCCACGAAATTGTAGAAAGAGTCGTCGTCTTTGCCGGCTGAACGCCGCAAGCAAAAGGCTCCGACTGGGTGTGCGGCATTCTAGCCACAGCCCTTAAGTCGATATTTCTTCAATGCGACAACAAATTACAGAAGCGCCGGAGAGAGGGCGCAAGCGGATTGACAGGCACGGAGAAAAGTGCCGAGAAGACACAATGCAGAACCAATTTTAAAGGCAATTATCGAGCCACAAAATTCATACCCCTGACATACCGGGCCTTTCAGCATTTGACCTTGCTTGAAAACAAGCGAACTTCGCCCCGGAAAAGGTCAATGCGTTTCCAATGGAACCGATTGGGTGCGACCTGTAACCCCGGTTGTTACTCGACCGCCCTTGCCCCGGGGAAAACCCGATATGAAATCGGTATTTAGCTCGCGCGGTGTTTGCTCGAACCCTTCAATTGCAACCCAGCGCAATACCCATCTGCATCCTGGCGGGCATTGCAGAGCGCAACCTGCGACTCCGCGAATCCCTGCTCCAAAAATGCAAAACCCCGCCCCGGCTTGTGGCCGGGGCGGGGTTTTGCGGCAGGGCCGGGATCAGGCAGCCTGCATGGTGCGATGGATATCGATGAGGTGTTGCACTACGCCGGGATCAGCCAGGGTGGAGATGTCGCCGAGGGCATCGTATTCGGCGACGGCGATCTTGCGCAGGATGCGGCGCATGATCTTGCCCGAGCGGGTCTTCGGCAGACCCGGAGCCCACTGGATCACATCCGGGGTGGCGATCGGACCGATTTCCTTGCGCACCCAGGCCTTCAGCTCCTGGCGCAGTTGCTCGGAGGCTTCCTCGCCGGCGTTCAGGGTGACGTAGACATAGATGCCCTGCCCCTTGATGTCGTGCGGCACGCCGACCACGGCGGCCTCGGCCACCTTCGAGTGGGCGACCATGGCGCTCTCGATCTCGGCGGTGCCCATGCGGTGGCCGGACACATTGAGCACGTCATCGACGCGACCGGTGATCCAGAAGTAGCCGTCTTCGTCGCGACGGGCGCCGTCGCCGGTGAAGTACATGCCCTTGAAGGTCTTGAAGTAGGTATCGACGAAGCGGTCGTGGTCGCCGTACAGGGTACGCGCCTGGCCCGGCCAGGAGTCGATGATCACCAGGTTGCCTTCGGCCGGCCCCTCGATGAGGTTGCCGAGGTTGTCCACCAGCGCCGGCTGCACGCCGAAGAACGGCCGTGCGGCGGAACCCGGCTTCAGCGCGTGGGCGCCCGGCAGCGGGGTCATCAGGCAGGCGCCGGTCTCGGTCTGCCACCAGGTGTCGACGATCGGGCAGCGGCCCTGGCCGACGTTCTCGTAGTACCAGTGCCAGGCCTCGGGGTTGATCGGCTCGCCCACCGACCCCAGCAGGCGCAGGCTGGAGCCATCGGCCCCTTCGACCGCCGCCTTGCCCTCGGCCATCATGGCGCGGATGGCGGTCGGCGCGGTGTAGAGGATGTTGACCTTGTGCTTGTCGACGATCTTCGCCACGCGGGTGATGTCCGGGTAGTTCGGCACGCCCTCGAACATCAGGGTGGTGGCGCCGTTGGCCAGCGGACCGTAGACCAGGTAGGTGTGGCCGGTCACCCAGCCGATGTCGGCGGTGCACCAGAAGACTTCGCCCGGACGGTAGTCGAACACGCGTTCATGGGTCAGCGCGGCGTAGGTCAGGTAGCCGCCGGTGGTGTGCAGCACACCCTTGGGTTTGCCGGTGGAGCCGGAGGTGTAGAGGATGAACAGCGGGTCCTCGGCGCCCATTTCCTTCGGTGCGCAGGTGCTTCCGGCGACCTTCATCAGGTCCTCGTACCAGACGTCGCGATGCTGGTTCCACTTGATCTCGCTGCCGGTGCGCTTGACCACGATGATCTTCTGCACGCTGCAGGTTTCAGGGTTGGTCAGGGCGTCGTCGACATTGGCTTTGAGCGGGACTTTCCGGCCGCCCCGCAGGCCTTCGTCGGCGGTGATCACCACCTTGGAACGACAGTCGATGATGCGACCGGCCAGGGCCTCGGGAGAGAAACCGCCGAACACCACCGAGTGGATGGCACCGATGCGGGTACAGGCCAGCATGGCGACCACGGCTTCCGGGATCATCGGCATGTAGATGGTCACCACGTCGCCGCGGTGCACGTCCTGGCCACGCAGGGCGTTGGCGAACTTGCAGACGCGCTCGTGGAGTTCGCGGTAGGTGATGACCTGGTGTTCGGAGGGGTCGTCGCCTTCCCAGATGATCGCCGGCTGGTCGCCGCGCTCGGCGAGGTGGCGGTCCAGGCAGTTGGCGGACACGTTGAGGGTGCCGTCGGCGAACCACTTGATGTCGACGTGATGGTCGTCGAAGGAGGTCTGCTTCACCTTGGTGAACGGCTTGATCCAGTCCAGGCGCTTGGCCTGTTCCCGCCAGAAACCGTCGGGGTTGATTACCGATTGCTGGTACATGGCTTTGTAGGTCGCCTCGTCGGTGAAGGACTTGGCGGCCACTTCAGGGCGGACCGGATACAGAGAAGCAGCACTCATGGGTCTTACCTCGGTGGGTAGTTGTTTTTGTATGCCGCCTTTTGTATCCCCCGCCCTTCCGTGGGGCCATTCGACCATGGTCTTACCAAACACGGACTATGGTCGAAGCCGCCGGAATCGCGTTCTCGCCGACGAACCTGGCGATGACTCGTAGGAGCGAGCTCTGCTCGCGAACGGGCCGTGCGCAAGAGCTTCGCGAGCAAAGCTCGCTCCTACAGGGGATCAGCCGCGCGGCCCTGAACGAGCCGACCGACCATCCAGGCAAAAAAAACCGGCCCATGTCCGAGGACATGGGCCGGCGAAGCACTATCGGGTCGTAGGTGAGAGCCCGGGCAACCCCGGATGACGGCACGCGGACGACCGGCCGCGTGCCGCACAGAATCAGACGTGGGCGTCCTGGTATTCCTTCTCGGCTTCGTCGAAGCGCTTGAGCATGGCGGCAGACGGAGCATTGCCGATGCGGCTGAAGATCAGGATGCCGAGGGTGCAGAGGATGAAGCCCGGAACGATCTCGTACAGGCCGGTCCAGCCGAAGAAGTTCTTCCACAGGACCACGGTCACCGCACCGAGGATCATGCCGGCCAGGGCACCGTTGCGGGTCATGCCTTTCCACACCAGGGAGAGGATCACCACCGGACCGAAGGCAGCGCCGAAGCCGGCCCAGGCGTAGGACACCAGGCCCAGTACCTTGCTCTCCGGATCAGAGGCGATGGCGATGGCGATCACCGCCACCAGCAGCACCATGGCGCGACCGACCCAGACCAGCTCGGCCTGGCTGGCGTTCTTGCGGAAGAAGGCCTTGTAGAAGTCTTCGGTCAGGGCGCTGGAGCAGACCAGCAGCTGGCAGCTCAGGGTGGACATCACCGCCGCCAGGATGGCGGACAGCAGCACGCCGGCGATCCAGGGGTTGAAGAGGATCTTGGACAGCTCGATGAACACGCGCTCGTGGTTCTCGGTCACGGCGCCGGCCTGCTCCGGATGGGCGGAGAAGTAGGCGATGCCGAAGAAGCCGACGGCTACCGCACCGCCGAGGCAGAGGATCATCCAGGTCATGGAGATGCGGCGGGCGTTCGGGATGGACTTGACCGAGTCGGCAGCCATGAAGCGCGCCAGGATGTGCGGCTGGCCGAAGTAGCCCAGGCCCCAGGCGAGCAGGGAAATCACGCCGACGAAGCTGGCGCCCTTGAGCATGTCGAAGTTGGCGGCATCCTTCATCTCGATGGCGACGAAGGTGGTATCCATGCCACCGGTGGCGACCATCACGATGATCGGGGTGAGGATCAGGGCGAAGATCATCAGGCTGGCCTGGACGGTGTCGGTCCAGCTGACCGCCAGGAAACCACCGACGAAGGTGTAGCAGATGGTCGCGGCAGCGCCGGCCCACAGGGCGGTTTCGTAGGAGATGCCGAAGGTGCTCTCGAACAGGCGGGCACCGGCTACGACACCGGAAGCGCAGTAGATGGTGAAGAACACCAGGATCACCACGGCGGAGAAGATGCGCAGGATGCGGCTGTTGTCTTCGAAGCGATTGGTGAAGTAGTCGGGCAGAGTCAGGGCGTTGCCATTGTGCTCGGTCTGCACGCGCAGACGGCCGGCGACCAGCAGCCAGTTGAGGTAGGCACCGACGATCAGGCCAATGGCGATCCAGCTTTCGGAGAGACCGGAGAGATAGACGGCACCCGGCAGGCCCATGAGCAGCCAGCCACTCATGTCGGAGGCGCCAGCGGACAGTGCGGTAACGAAGCTGCCGAGGCTGCGACCACCGAGGATGTAGTCGGAAAGGTTGTTGGTGGAGCGATAGGCGGCGAAGCCGATCAGCACCATGGCCGCGATATAGATCACGAAGGTGATCAGCATCGGGTTGCTCATACTCATGGGGGTCTCCCCTGCTCGTTTGTTTTTATTCGGGGGCGGCGGGTTGTCCGCTCCCGTGGTTGCTGTTTGGCAGGCGCTTGTGGCGCCTGCCGGTTCAATTCTCGACCGCGTCAGCCATGGGGCCGATGCAATCCCGGTCGAGCAATGGTCGCAGGGCATCCGGCCCTGCCAATGCGACGGCGGCGGCCGCGAAGGCCCCCCGCCATGCGAATCAGTGGAATTCCTGGTCGGCCTCGGCGGTGCCGAAAACCGGAGTTGCAACCGCCTCGTGGACAACGATTCTGCTTGGTCTAGTACAACCTGCGACGCAATCAAGACACCGGTGTGCGTCTACCGGCCGCAGGGCGCGTGCGGAATGTAGAGATATGGCACTACGCCTTTCTTGTCAGATCCTCCGATTCCTTTATCGAATCCTCTGATCCAGGGAACTTTCCGCCAAAAGGTGCAACCTTCCATCACCCAGACGATATGGGGATCCCACCCAAAGTCCTGGAGAATCCGCAAAACCGGGTTGCTCCCGCAAGGTACAACCCATCAGCCACGGAGAGACAGCGGTTGCACCAATGATCGAACGGCTCGGGGAAAAACCGATGACCGGCCTCCGGCAAGGCCGGACGCGTCAGGGATGGGGAGGCGTCATTCCGCGCCGCGGAGGCGCTTGGGCGTCAGGCCCAGGTAGCGGCGCATGGCCGTGGTCAGGGCGCTCTGGCTGGAGAAGCCGCACTCCTCGGCGATGCGCACCAGGGGCTGGTCGCTCTCGCGCAACAGGCGGGCGGCGCGATCGAGGCGGGTCTTGAGCAGGTACTGGTGAGGGGTCAGGCCCAGGCTGTCCTTGAACTGCGCATGGAAATGACTGGGGCTCAGGCAGGCGATCCGGGCCAGCTCGGCAACGCTGATGCGCCGGGCCAGGTTGTCCTGGATGTAGCCGTCCAGGCGGTCCATGTCGAAGCTGCCGGCCGGCCGCCGCCGCGCCTCGCCGAACAACCGCAGGTAGAGGGCACGCAGCAGGATGCCGCCCAGGGAACGCGCCAGCAGCGGATCGCTGCCGTAGCGAGCCAGTTCGGCGCCCGCGTAGCTGAGGAGATTCTGGAAATCCGCATCCAGCTCGGGGTAGCGTGGCGTCTCGAACAGGCGACCGAGCATGTCGAGATCCTCGGCCGAGGTGCCCTGCTCATCCAGATCGAGGATCAGCATGCGGTTATCCCCCATGCCGGCGAACTGGTGGCCGGCATCGCCCGGCACCAGGCACGCGCGCATGCGGCAGACCTCGCCGCCACGGCCATCCACCTCGAATTCGGCGCGGCCGGCGAGGGACAACACCAACTGGTGGTGGTCATGGGCATGGTGGTGGGCCTGATCGTCCAGGCGCAGGAGGCGGGCTTCGAGCATGGGGCGACTTGATCAAATTTTGCGCATTCTAGCGATGGCGCCCCGGATTGCCCAGCGCCACCTGGCAGGGTGACGCGGGGCGATGCGGTTGAAATGCCTTCCGCCCTGCCCCATCTACGCTTAGTGAACCACTAGCCAGGTGCCCCCATGAGCGATCAGGACATCAACGCCGACATCGTCGAAGAAGCCACTTCCAGCCAACGGACCGGCCTGGTGCTGCCCGGCCAGACCTTGCCGGACAAGGTCTACATCATTCCCATCCACAATCGCCCGTTCTTCCCGGCCCAGGTGCTGCCGGTAATAGTCAATGACGAGCCCTGGGCGGAAACCCTGGAGCTGGTGGCCAAGACCGACCATCACTGCCTGGCGCTGTTCTACATGGAGAGCCCGCCGGAAGACCCGCGTCATTTCGACACCAACACCCTGCCCGAACACGGCACCCTGGTGCGCGTCCACCACGCCAGCCGCGATGGCGGCAGGCTGCAATTCGTGGCCCAGGGCCTCTCGCGGGTGCGCATCCGCGGCTGGCTCAAGCGCCATCGCCCGCCCTACCTGGTGGAGGTGGATTATCCACAGAGCCCGCTGGACCCGCGCGACGAGGTCAAGGCCTACGGCATGGCCCTGATCAACGCGATCAAGGAACTGTTGCCGCTCAACCCGCTGTACAGCGAGGAGCTGAAGAATTACCTCAACCGATTCAGCCCGAACGATCCCTCCCCCCTGACCGACTTCGCCGCCGCCCTGACCACCGCCCCGGCCCGCGAGCTGCAGGAAGTGCTGGACACGGTACCGGTGCTCAAGCGCATGGAGAAGGTGCTGCCCCTGCTGCGCAAGGAAGTGGAAATGGCGCGGCTGCAGAGCGAACTGTCCGCCGAGGTGAACCGCAAGATCGGCCAGCACCAGCGGGAGTTCTTCCTCAAGGAACAGTTGAAGCTGATCCAGCAGGAACTGGGTATCACCAAGGACGACCGCAGCGCCGACAGCGAGCAGTTCACCCAGCGCCTGGAAGGCAAGGTTCTGCCCGAACAGGCCAGAAAACGCATCGACGACGAACTGAACAAGCTGTCGATCCTGGAGACCGGCTCGCCGGAGTACGCCGTCACCCGCAACTACCTGGACTGGGCCACCTCGGTGCCCTGGGGCGTCTACGGCGTGGACAAGCTCGACCTCAAGCACGCGCGCAAGGTGCTGGACCAGCACCACGCCGGGCTGGACGACGTGAAGAACCGCATCCTCGAGTTCCTTGCGGTGGGCGCCTTCAAGGGCGAGATTTCCGGCTCCATCGTGCTGCTGGTGGGGCCGCCCGGCGTCGGCAAGACCAGCATCGGCAAGTCCATCGCCGAATCCCTGGGACGGCCCTTCTACCGTTTCAGCGTCGGCGGCATGCGTGACGAGGCGGAGATCAAGGGCCACCGCCGCACCTACATCGGCGCCCTGCCCGGCAAGCTGGTGCAGGCGCTGAAGGAGGTGGAGGTGATGAATCCCGTCATCATGCTCGACGAAATCGACAAGCTCGGTGCCAGCTACCAGGGCGACCCGGCCTCGGCCCTGCTGGAAACCCTCGACCCGGAGCAGAACGTCGAATTCCTCGACCATTACCTGGACCTGCGCCTCGATCTGTCCAAGGTGCTCTTCATCTGCACCGCCAATACCCTGGACTCCATTCCGGGCCCGCTGCTGGACCGCATGGAAACCATCCGCCTCTCCGGCTACATCACCGAAGAGAAGCACGCCATCGCCAAGCGCCATCTCTGGCCCCGCCTGCTGGAGCGCACCGGCGTGCCGAAGCAGCGCCTGTCCATCACCGACGGCGCCCTGACCGCCGTGATCGAGGGTTACGCCCGCGAGGCCGGGGTGCGCCAGCTGGAGAAACAGCTGGGCAAGATCATCCGCAAATCCGTGGTACGCCTGCTGGAAGAGCCCGAAACGAAGATCAAGGTCGGGCAGAAGGACCTGGAGCATTACCTGGGCCTGGCCCCCTTCCGCAAGGAGCAGCTCCTGGCTGGCGTCGGTGTCATCACCGGCCTGGCCTGGACCAGCCTGGGCGGCGCTACCCTGCCCATCGAGGCAACGCGCATCCACACCCTCAACCGCGGTTTCAAGCTCACCGGCCAATTGGGCGACGTGATGAAGGAATCGGCAGAAATCGCCTACAGCTACATAAGTTCGCACCTGAAGCAGTACGGCGGTGACCCGACCTTCTTCGACCAGGCCTTCGTCCACCTGCACGTGCCGGAGGGTGCCACGCCCAAGGACGGCCCCAGCGCCGGCATCACCATGGCCAGCGCGCTGCTTTCCCTGGCCCGCGACCAGGCCCCTTCGAGGCGCGTGGCCATGACCGGCGAGCTGACCCTGACCGGCCAGGTGCTGGCCATCGGCGGGGTACGCGAGAAGGTCATCGCCGCCCGCCGGCAGAAGATCTTCGAGCTGATCCTGCCCGAGGCCAATCGCGGTGCCTTCGAAGAGTTGCCGGACTACCTCAAGGAGGGCGTGACGGTGCACTTCGCCCGGCGCTTCTCCGAGGTGGCCAAGGTCCTGTTCGACTGAGCCGGCCCTTGTGGGAGCGAATTCATTTGAGCTTGGGAAACCACGTCCTTGGGGCGTGGTCATGAGTCATCGGCTCTGCCTGTGACGATTCGAATGTCCGGGCTGGCAGGATGAAGCCGATCCGGTAGGGTGCGCCGTGCGCACCGGCGGTTTGACGTGGTGCCGAAGCCGATCCCGGAATCGGTGCGCGCAGCGCACCCTACGGTCCAGGCCAGGCGAAAGGGGGCGGCCTTGTGCACGGGGGAGGATTCGCCCCCTTATAGGGGGCCAAAAGCAACTCCACCGGGTTCCGCTTCGCCGCATCGAGGTGAATCCCCCTTCCCGGTCATTTCTCCTCGGAGCCTACGCAAGGGCGGAGCCAGCCGTTATGCTGGCTCCGCCCTTGACCGACGGAGCTGCAGATGCCTCTCGCCCCCTCCCCCCGCCTGCTGTTGCCCCTGGGCCTCGCCCTGCTCGCCGCCTGCGCCCAGCAGCAGACCGGCCCTGTGCTGGTCCAGGACCAGCAGGATGATTGCCCACTGTCCCTCGAACAGGGCCAACCCCTGGTCCTGACCCTGCCCAGCAATCCCACTACCGGCTTTCGCTGGGTGGTACGCGACGCCGCGGCCAACGTGCTGCAGAGCCTTGGCCCGGAAGTCTACTCGACGCCGGAAGACGCCGGCCTGGTGGGCAGCGCCGGCCAGTCCACCTGGCGCTTCAAGGCCAACCATGCTGGCGAGGGCCGCCTGCACCTGGACTACCAGCGCCCCTGGGAGGCCGGCGTGGCGCCCGCCGAGAGCTTCGACTGCCAGATCAGCGTCAGATAACGGCAAATGTTCGCGCCTCTGGCGTCAGCCGCCTGACGCGCGCGCCGATATGGTGATCCCCTGACGGATACGCGAGAGCACATATCGGAACCCTGATCTCCGGCCTGGCCGGCGTGCAGGCCTTTTTCGCGGCGGCCCGGGTGCGCTGCTACTGCCGGTGGCCTGCTACGCCTTGGCCATCAGCACTATGCTCTGGCGCGCCCCCGCCCGCCTGGGAGTCGGCTCCGACCGCCAGTCGGCGCTGATGACGGCGGGTGCAGCGGCGCTCTTCGTGCGGTCCGAAAGCCTGATCGGCATCGACCGTTTCGTGATCCCCTTCAATGGCGCGAATTACTTCATCATCCTCAGTTACCGGCTCGGCCAGTGGGCCATCGCCACCTCCGCCATGGCATTTCCCGGCACCGCTCCAGCCCGGAAAAATCCATCGGCACCCTCCCGGGAAATCGGCTATAGCAATTAAGCGGACACTCAAATAGGGAGCGTGCGATGGGCAACCTCGTACAACTGTGGAGCTTGCTGTGCTGTGCAGCTCTTCTCACGGGTTGCGGTAGCCTGCTGCCAAGCGAACGCGCTGAAGTGCTGTCACCGTTTCGGGACTACACCGATGCGGAGATCCGCTATTCCCAGGCAGTGCCAGGCAAGACGACCCGCCCCGAGCTCTTTTCCCTGGGCTTCGACCCGCTGATCCAGGGCAATGGCAAGATGCTCTCCTTCATCGACGTGCGCCTGATGTTCGTGCAGCCCAATGTGCCCATCGACTATCTGCCCGATGGCCTGATGAAGTGCCTGGAGGCCAAGGACCGCTGCATCGGCTATGCCTTCGAGTTCACCAAGACCGATACCCAGCGGGTCGGCAGTTTCTGGGCCGATGTCTTCAACTTCCGCAAGAATCGCGAGCTGCAGGGCTGGGTGTTCCGCGCGGTGTTCGTGCTGGTGGACGATGTGCTGGTGCACAAGGTGAGCAATGGCGAGCCGAACATCCGCCGCTTCGAGGTCAAGCGCAATCCGCTTGGGCCCTTGCAAGGCGCAGGCGAGTTCTTTTCCGATCAGCTGAAGTGAGGGAGGTTTGGCCGCGTCGCCCAGTCCGTTAGAATGCCGGCCTTTTCCCTTGCTGGTACCGGCCCGTGACCGAAAGCCCCGATCGCATCTACGCCAATCCCCAGGCACAAGTCGCCGATTTCGCCTTCAACGAGGACGTGGTCCGGGTGTTCCCGGACATGATCAAGCGCTCGGTGCCGGGCTACCCGACCATAGTCGAGAACATCGGCGTGCTGGCGTCCCGATTCGCCCAGCCCGGCACTCCGCTCTATGACCTCGGCAGCTCCCTCGGTGCCGTGACCCAGGCCCTGCGCCGCCATGTGAAGACCGACGGCTGCCGGGTGATCGCTGTGGATAACTCCAGCGCCATGGTAGAACGCTGCCGCGAGTACCTGCACGCCCAGGACGCCATGTTCCAGGAATTGCTGCCGGTGGAGGTGATCGAGGCCGACATCCTCGCCCTGGACTTCCAGCCCTGCTCCCTGGTGGCGATGAATTTCACCCTGCAATTCGTGCCCCGCGAACACCGTACCGAGCTGCTCGGTCGCATCCGCCAGGCCCTGTTGCCGGGCGGTGCACTGATCCTCTCGGAAAAGCTGCGCTTCGAGGACGCCGAGGAGCACCAGTTGCTCACCGACCTGCACATCGCCTTCAAGCGCGCCAACGGCTACAGCGAGCTGGAAATCGCCCAGAAGCGCAGCGCCCTGGAAAACGTGATGCACCCCGACAGCTTCGAAGAGCACCGCGCGCGCCTCCTGGCCGCCGGCTTCTCCAAGGTGCTGCCCTGGTTCCAGTGCCTCAATTTCGCCTCGCTGATCGCCCTGCCATGATTCGTACGCTGGACCTCGACGCCCTGCAGCAAGCGCTGGCGGGCACCCCCCTGCAGGATTGGGCCGCCGACCTGCCGGGACAACTGGACGCCAAGCTGGCGGTCGGCCATGGCGACCTGGAGCGCTGGAGCGCCGCGGTCGACGCCCTGCCCCCCCTGCAACCGCGGCAGGTGGAGCTGGCCCAGCGCTTCCTGCTGGACGGCCCTTGCGACGAAGCCACCCGCGCCGCGCTGAAGACAGCCCTGCAGGGGCTGATCCCCTGGCGCAAGGGCCCCTTCGAGCTGTTCGGCGTGCATGTCGACACCGAATGGCGCTCGGACTGGAAATGGTCGCGGGTGGCACCGCACCTCGATCTGCGCGGCCGTCGCGTACTGGACGTGGGCTGCGGCAACGGCTACTACCAGTGGCGCATGCTGGGGGCCGGCGCCGACAGCGTGGTAGGCATAGACCCCAATTGGCTGTTCTTCTGCCAGTTCCTGGCCATGAAGCGCTTCCTGCCCGATCTGCCGGCCTGGCACCTGCCACTGGCCCTGGAGGAACTGCCGCCGAAGCTGGAAGGCTTCGATACCGTCTTTTCCATGGGCGTGCTCTACCACCGCCGCTCGCCCATCGACCACCTCTTCGACCTCAAGGACTGCCTGCGCCGCGGCGGCGAACTGGTGCTGGAAACCCTGGTGGTGGAAGGCGATGCCCAGCAGGTGCTGGTGCCCGAGGACCGCTACGCGCAAATGCGCAACGTCTGGTTCCTGCCTTCGGTACCGGCGCTGGAGCTCTGGCTGCGCCGGGCGGGCTACGTGGATATCCGCTGCGTGGATGTCAGCTACACCAGCGTGGAGGAACAACGCAGCACCGAGTGGATGCGCTTCCAGTCGCTGCCCGAGTTCCTCGACCCCGCCGACCACAGCCGCACCATCGAGGGCCTGCCCGCTCCTGCGCGGGCCGTACTGATCGCACGCAAACCCTGACCTGGCCCGGGACCGCTTCGCGGTCCAAGGCGAATGAATTCGCCCCTACAGGAAATGCACAATTCCCTTGTAGGGGCGAATTCATTCGCCAAGCAGGCCGAAGGCCTGCCCTTCTCAGCCCTTGGCTGCCGCCGAAACGATCAGCTGCTTCATCTCCACCACCGCCTGCTTGAAGCCGACGAACAGCGCGTGGGCCACCAGGGCATGGCCGATGTTCAGCTCGTTGATCCCCGGAATCGCCGCCACCGGTTCGACGTTGTGGTAGTGCAGGCCGTGGCCGGCATTGACGATCAGGCCGAGCTTCAGGCCCAGGGCGACGCCGTCCTGGATACGCTTGAGCTCGCGGGCCGCCTCTTCCGGGGTGTGGGCATCGGCGTAGCGGCCGGTGTGCAGTTCGATGGCCGGCGCGCCGACGCGGTGGGCCGCTTCGATCTGCTGCGGATCGGCATCGATGAACAGCGACACTTCGCTACCCACCCCGGCCAGACGCTCCACGGCAGCACTGATGCGCGCTTCCTGGCCGGCGACGTCGAGGCCACCCTCGGTGGTCAGCTCCTGGCGGGTTTCCGGCACCAGGCAGACGTGTTCCGGACGGATCTCCTCGGCGAAGGCCATCATCTCCTCGGTGACGCCCATCTCGAAGTTCATCCGGGTCTGCAGCACTTCCTTCAGCAGGCGCACATCGCGCTCCTGGATATGCCGGCGGTCTTCGCGCAGGTGCACGGTGATGCCATCGGCACCGGCTTCTTCGGCATCCAGGGCCGCCTTGACCGGGTCCGGGTAGCGGGTGCCGCGGGCCTGGCGGAGGGTGGCGACGTGGTCGATGTTGACGCCGAGAAGTACGCGGTTGGCTTCAGTCACGGGGAGGTTCCTTGATCGTCATGAAAAGCTCGCGGCTGACCAGTGGCCGGCCGCCCAGGTGAGGTGCCAGGGCCTGACGCATGAGGCGCTTGGCTGCGCCGAGGGCGCCGGGAGCGCCCCAGTCGGCTTCGGCCAGGGCGAGGAGTTCGCGGCCCTGGAACAGGCCGGGCTGCAACTGCCCCACCGGCTCCAGCCCGGCATCGGGCACGAGGCGGTAGATGCCTTCGGCGGCAATGGGCTGCCCGGCCAGGTCCGTATCCAGGGCGAAACCATAGCCCAGCTGGTCCAGCAGGCGCCATTCGAATGCACGCAGCAGGGGCTCCAGCGGACGATTGGCGGCCAGGGCCTGGAGGGTCGCGGCATAGTGGTCGAAGAGCGCAGGCTGCGGGTCTTCGGCGGGCAGCAGGCGGACCAGCAGTTCATTGAGGTAGAGGCCGCTGAACAGCGCTGCGCCCGCCAGCAGGTTGGGGACGCCGATGCTTTCCAGGCGAACCACGTTCTTCAGCTCGCCACGACCGCGGAACTCGGCCTCAAGGGGCAGGAAGGGCCGCGCCAGGGTGCCGGCCTTGCCACGTGCGCCGCGCAACACGGCGCGCAGGCGGCCTTCGGCGGTGAAGAAGTCGACCAGCGCGCTGCTCTCCCGATAGGCCCTGCTGTGCAGGACGAACGCCGGTAGCGCCGCGCCGATCATGGACAGGCTCAGAGGTCGTTGTAGCCCAGGGAACGCAGGGCACGCTCGTCATCGGACCAGCCGCCCTTCACTTTCACCCAGAGGTTGAGCATGACCTTGGAGTCGAACATGGTTTCCATGTCCTTGCGTGCATCCTGGCCGATGCGTTTGATGCGTTCGCCGCCGTCTCCGATGATGATCTTCTTCTGGCCGTCGCGCTCCACCAGGATCAGGGCGTGGATATGCAGGATATGGCCTTCCTGCTTGAACTCTTCGATCTCCACGGTGATCTGGTAGGGCAGCTCGGCGCCCAGCTGGCGCATGATCTTCTCGCGCACCAGTTCGGCGGCGAGGAAGCGGCTGCTGCGGTCGGTGATCTGGTCTTCCGGGAAGAAGTGATCGCCTTCCGGCAGGCGTTCGGCCACCAGGCGCTCCAGGGTGTCCAGGTTGTGCCCCTGGAGGGCGGAAATGGGCACCACTTCGGCGTTCGGCAGTTGCTCCTGGAGCCAGGCCAGGTGCGGGATCAGCTCACCCTTCTCGTCCATGCGGTCGGTCTTGTTCACCGCCAGCAGCACCGGGCCCTGCACGTACTGCACGCGCTCCAGCACCAGTTGGTCTTCCTCGGTCCAGCGGTCGCGGTCGACCACGAAGACGACCACGTCCACGTCCTTCAGGGCCGCCGAGGCACTGCGGTTCATGTAGCGGTTCAGAGCCTTGTCGCTTTTCTTGTGCAGGCCGGGGGTGTCCACGTAGATCGCCTGCACATTGTTCTCGGTCTTGATGCCGAGCATGTTGTGGCGGGTGGTCTGCGGCTTGCGCGAGGTGATCGCCAGCTTCTGCCCGAGGATGTGGTTGAGCAGCGTCGACTTGCCCACATTGGGGCGGCCAACGATGGCGACGTAGCCGCAGCGGGGGGTATCGAAATCAGTCATTGCCATTCTCCACGCCGAGGGCAACCAGGGCGGCGGCGGCGGCCACCTGTTCGGCGATACGGCGGCTGGCGCCCTGGCCCTGGGTCTTGTCATTCAGCAGGGTGACCTGGCACTCGACGAAGAACGTACGGCAGTGCGGTTCACCCTGGATATCCACCACTTCATAACGTGGCAGTTCGCAGGCCCGGGACTGCAGGAACTCCTGCAGGCGGGTCTTGGGGTCCTTGTTGGTATCCACCAGGGTCAGGCCTTCGAGCTCATTGGCCAGCCAGGCGAGGACGCGCTCGCGCGCGGCCTCCATGCCTGAATCCAGGTAGATCGCGCCGATCAGCGCTTCCAGGGCGTCGGCGAGAATCGACTCGCGGCGGAATCCGCCGCTCTTCAGCTCGCCCGAGCCCAGTCGCAGGTACTCGCCCAGCTCGAAGCCGCGGGCCAGCAGGGCCAGGGTCTCGCCCTTCACCAGTCGCGCGCGCAGGCGCGACAGCTGGCCTTCGCGAGCCTGGGGGAAACGCTCGAACAGCGCCTCGCCGGCGACGAAATTGAGAATGGCATCGCCGAGGAACTCGAGGCGCTCGTTGTTACGCCCCGCGTAACTGCGGTGGGTCAGGGCCAGGGTCATCAGACTCTGGTCCTTGAAGGTATAGCCGAGCTTACGCTCGAGACGGCTGAGAGATACGCTCACTGGGCTCGCACACGGAATTCTTTGTCGAAGCGCACCACCAGATCGAGGTTCTCGACCAGGGGCTCGCGTTTTTCATATTTGAGGTGAGCCAGGAACTCGTTGTTTTCCAGGGTCACCTTCAGCGCCTTGTCCAGGTCCAGGTCACGGATGCCGTTGACCTGCATGCCCTTGCTGACATGGCTGTAGAAATCGGGGATGGTCCTGATTTCCAGGGCTTTCTCGGTTTCCACCGAGCCGATGATCTTCTCCAGGGAGAAGAAATCGAGGTAATGCGGGATGATCTTGAAAGCGGTGCTGGCCAGGAAAGCCACTACGGCCAGGACCAGCAGCCAGCCCAGAACCGACATACCCTTCTGCTTACGCGCGAACGTCATGATCGACCTCAATGTCTGTGTTTTTATGGAAGCCGGATGGCCCGCAAACAAGACTATATAGCGCTTGCGGCGCTGTCATGAACAACGCCGCAAAACCGCGATGGCGACCGAGCGATCAGTGAATCAGGCCCACTCGGGAGAAGTTCGGCACGTTGCGCAGCTTGGGATCGGGCCAGCTCATCCACACGGCGAAGGCCTTGCCGACGATATTGCGGTCCGGAACCATGCCGAGCAGGTCCTTCGGAATGCGCGGATCGTTCCAGTAACGGCTGTCGTTGGAGTTGTCGCGGTTGTCGCCCATCATGAAGTAGTGCCCCTGGGGCACCAGCCACTCGCGGCCCGGTTCCATGCGATAGCGCTTCATTTCCTTGCGGATCAGGTGCTCGGCCTCGCCCAGTTTCTCCTGGTACAGATTGGCGCTGCCCAGGGTGCCCGGCTCTTCGCCCAGCAGCTTCTCGGCGACCGGCTGGCCGTTGACGGTGAGGCGCTTGTCGCTGCTATAGGCGATGCGGTCGCCCGGCAGGCCGATCACGCGCTTGATGTAGTTGATGTTCGGATCGCTAGGGTAGCGGAACACCATCACGTCGCCGCGCTGCGGATCACCGACCTCGATCACCTTGTTGTCCAGCACCGGCAGGCGGATGCCGTAGGCGAACTTGTTGACCAGGATGAAATCGCCCACTTCCAGGGTCGGCTTCATCGAGCCGGAAGGAATCTGGAAGGGCTCGACCAGGAACGAGCGCAGCACCAGCACGATGGCCAGGACCGGGAAGAAGGACTTCCCGTACTCCACCAGCAGAGGCTCCTTGCTCAACCGGTCGAGCACTTCCGGATCGGGCTCGTTGACTTGCCCCTCGTAGGCGGCAACCGCGGAACGCCGGCGCGGGGCCAGCAGAACCAGGTCGATGAGCGCGAGCACGCCGCAGACGGCCACGGCGATAACCAACAACAGCGGGAAATTGATCGACATAGACCCTAGCTATCCACTTTGAGCACAGCGAGGAAGGCTTCCTGCGGGATTTCCACGCTGCCGACCTGCTTCATCCTTTTCTTACCGGCCTTCTGCTTTTCCAGCAGCTTGCGCTTACGGCTGACGTCGCCGCCGTAGCACTTGGCCAGAACGTTCTTCCTGAGCGCCTTTACGGTAGTACGCGCGACGATCTGTCCACCGATCGCCGCCTGGATCGCCACGTCGAACATCTGCCGCGGGATCAGTTCCTTCATTTTTTCGGTCAGCGCGCGGCCTTTGTAGTGGGCCTGGTCGCGATGCACGATGAGAGCCAGGGCATCGACCTTCTCGCCGTTGATCAGCACGTCCAGCTTCACCAGATTAGCCGGTTCGAAACGATCGAAGCTGTAGTCCAGCGACGCATAGCCACGACTTACCGACTTCAGGCGATCGAAGAAGTCCAGCACCACCTCGTTCATCGGCAGGTCATAGCAAACCTGAACCTGCGAGCTGAGGAATTGCATGTCGCGCTGGATGCCGCGCTTCTCGATGCACAGGGTGATGACGTTGCCGAGGTGCTCCTGGGGAACCAGGATGTTGGCGCGCACTATGGGCTCGCGCATCTCGGCGATGGACGCAAGGTCGGGCAGCTTGGACGGGTTGTCGACATAGATGATGTCGCCGTTCTTCTGCACGATCTCGAAGACCACGGTGGGCGCGGTGGTGATCAGATCCAGGTCGTATTCGCGCTCCAGGCGCTCCTGGATGATCTCCATGTGCAGCATGCCGAGGAAGCCGATACGGAAGCCGAAGCCCAGGGCCTCGGAGCTTTCCGGCTCGTACTGCAGGGCGGCGTCGTTCAGGGTCAGCTTCTGCAGGGCTTCGCGGAAGTCCTCGAAGTCATCGGAGCTGACCGGGAACAGGCCGGCGTAGACCTGCGGCTTGATGCGCTGGAAGCCCGGCAGCACGTCCACGTCCGGCGTGCTCGACAGGGTCAGGGTGTCGCCCACCGGGGCGCCATGGATGTCCTTGATGCCGGCGATGATGAAACCCACTTCACCGGCCTTCAGGTCGGGCATCTCGGTGTGCTTCGGGGTGAATACGCCCACGCTGTCCACCTGGTGGACCTTGCCGGTGGACTTCACCAGGATCTTGTCGCCCTTCTTCACCCGGCCATGCTTGACTCGCACCAGCGAGACCACGCCCAGGTAGTTGTCGAACCAGGAGTCGATGATCAGCGCCTGCAACGGTGCGTCCACCTCGCCTTCCGGCGCCGGGATGACCTTGACCAGTTGCTCCAGCACGTCGATCACGCCCATGCCGCTCTTGGCGCTGCAGGGTACGGCGTCGGTGGCGTCGATGCCGATGATGTGCTCGATCTCGTCCTTGACCCGCTCCGGCTCGGCCTGGGGCAGGTCCATCTTGTTCAGCACCGGCATGACCTCCAGGCCCTGCTCGATGGCGGTGTAGCAGTTGGCCACGGACTGGGCTTCCACGCCCTGGCCGGCGTCCACCACCAACAGCGCGCCCTCGCAGGCCGCGAGCGAACGGCTGACTTCGTAGGTGAAGTCCACGTGGCCGGGGGTGTCGATGAAGTTCAGCTGGTAGGTCTTACCGTCCTGCGCCTTGTAGTGCAGGGTGACGCTGTGGGCCTTGATGGTGATGCCACGCTCGCGCTCCAGGTCCATGGAATCCAGCACCTGGGCCTCCATCTCGCGGTCGGACAGGCCGCCGCACATCTGGATGAAGCGGTCTGCCAGGGTCGACTTGCCATGGTCGATGTGGGCGATGATGGAGAAATTGCGGATATGACTCAGGTCACTCACGGATGAACACTCGAAAAAGCCGCGAGCAGGCTGCTCGCCGAAAAATAGCGGGGGAGTTTACCTGATCGGCGGCCAGCCCGTCACGCCCATGCGGCGGACGGCGGAAACGAAAAAGGGCGGCCATTGGCCGCCCCTTGGCGCGGGAACCGCTTTACTCGGCCAGCTTGAAGGTAATGAAGCTGGCGCGTCCCTGGCGCAGCACGCGCATGGATACCGAACGGTTCTTCGGCAGGTCCTTGGCGACCTGGGTGAAGGTCTTGGCGGAGGTGATCGCCTGGTTGTTCAGGTGGGTGATGACGTCGCCCGGGCGCAGGCCCATCATGGCGGCCGGGCCCTCCAGCACGTCCTTGATCACGACGCCGCCCTGGATGTCCAGGGCCTTCTTCTGCTCGTCAGTCAGCTCGACCACGCTGACGCCGAGGCGGTTGCTGCTGCGCTCGACGCCGTCGCCGGCTGCAGCGGCCATCTCGTCGCCGTCCTCCGGCAGGGCGCCGATGGCCATGTCGAGGGTCTTGCGGCTGCCGCCACGGACCACTTCGAGCCTGATCTTGCTGCCCGGCTTGAGGTTACCCACCAAGTGCGGCAGGTCGGCGGAGACCACGATCGGCTGGCCGTTCATGCTGAGGATGACGTCGCCCACCTGCAGGCCGCCCTTGGCCGCCGGACCACCTTCCTGAACCTGGGCCACCAGGGCGCCGGCGGGCTTGTCCAGGCCGAAGGACTCGGCCAGGTCCTTGTTCACTTCCTGGATCACCACGCCCAGCCAGCCGCGGCTGACCTTGCCTTCGGACTTGAGCTGGTCGGCAACGCTCATGGCGACGTCGATCGGGATGGCGAAGGACAGGCCCATGAAGCCGCCGGAACGGGTGAAGATCTGCGAGTTGATGCCGACCACTTCGCCATCCAGATTGAACAGCGGACCGCCGGAGTTGCCCGGGTTGATGGCCACGTCGGTCTGGATGAAGGGGACATAGTTCTCGTTCGGCAGGCTGCGCCCCTTGGCGCTGACGATGCCGGCGGTCACTGAGTGATCGAAGCCGAAGGGCGAACCGATGGCCAGCACCCAGCTGCCCACCTTGAGATCGTCGGACTTGCCGATCTTGACGGTGGGCAGGTCCTTGGCCGCGACCTTCAGCAGCGCCACGTCGGTGCGCGGATCGGCGCCGATCAGCTTGGCCTCCAGCTCGCTGCGGTCGGACAGGCGCACGAAGATCTCGTCGGCGTCGGCCACCACGTGGTTGTTGGTCAGGACATAGCCGTCCTCGGAGATGATGAAGCCGGAGCCCAGGGACTGGGCCTCGCGCTGGCGGCCACCCTGGGGATTGCGCGGCATCTGCGGCATGTTGCGCTCGAAGAACTCACGCAGCATGGGCGGCAGCCCTTCCAGGTCGGGCATCGCCTGGGCACCGGCGGCGCGCTGGGGCAGCTTCTGCCGGGTGCTGATGTTGACCACCGCCGGGGACGCCTCTTCGACCAGGGGCGTGAAGTCCGGCAGTTCGGCACGGGCCACGAGGGTTTGACCAAGCAGCAGCAGGGCTGCCACAGCGGTCATGCAGGATTTGAGGTTAAGCATCGACATACAGCTCCCGTCGCATAACGAGTGGTATGAACTCGCCGGGCCACCCGGCCCTGCGAGCAAAACATAAACACAAAAGCAAAACGAGCCCGGAGCATCAGCCCCAGGCCCGGTGGAACATCGTGAAAAAGACAAGGCGGGAGCCGAGGCCCCCGCGCCTTGAAAAGGTAGTAGATCCTGTAGCGCGGATCATTGCGTGGCAGAAGCCTCCGCTGCCCGCATGGACAGGGCCACACGCTCGGCCGTCCCCAGTGGGATCTCGCCGACCACGGTCACCATCACATCGCCATCGGCCGTACTGACCCGCTTGGACACCATGACCGTGGGCCCCAGCTGGCTGCGGGCATCTTCGACCACGGCACCGTGCAGGGGCTCGAGAAATACCGAGAATCGTGCCAGGCCATCGCTGTAGAGCAGACTCGACACGGAGTCGGAAGAGGCCGGACTACGGCGCTCCTGCGCACTGGTCAGACTGAACCCCGGCGGCAGCCATTCGGAACGCCAGAGAGCAGACTTCTCGTTCGGTGCCTCGCTGACCCGCACCGCCTTGCAGGCCGCACCAGGCTGCAGGTCAGTGTCGGCCGGGGTGCCGGCAGTGTCGATGCGGGTGAACTGGAATCGTTCCAGCAACTGACCCTTGTCGCCGAGCAGCAGCGACTTGAGCGGCAGACCGGTGTCCCGGTCCAGATGCAACTCGAAACCGTAGCGGTGCTGGTCACGTGGCGCCAGGCTCAGGACCACGGCCGGCCGGCCGGCTACGCGGGACTCGCCCGCCAGCCGCAGGTCATACCATTCGGAGAGCTGCTTGGCGTCGAGTCCGCGGGCGGGCCATACCTGACCATCGGCCATCTGATCGGACAGGGACCCGCTCACGCATTGGGTGCGCCCGTTGACGCGCACCACTTCCTGCGCCGGACCATCGAGCTGCAGCAGACGCTCGCGCACTTCTCCACCCTGCTGGACCTGGTGCCAGACCTGGTGAGTGGAGAAACTCCCATTTCGTTCGTAGACGAACGTTCCCTGGAAACTCTGGCGCTGCTCCGCGTCAGCGAGGCGCTGCAGCCAGTCCTGAGCGTCGGCGGCCTGGGCTGATTGGGTCAGCCAGCCGCCAAGCAAGATGAATACCGGAAGTGCGCGCATGTTCCTCCTCAGCGGCTCTCCAGACTGGCGGCGCGAGCATAGGGCAGCGCGCTGTCGCTACCGCTCATCGCGGCCTGCTGGGCATGTTGCCGCAGGTAGGCCGGCAAGCGTTTCTCGTGCCAGCCGGAAGACGACTGGGTCGCACCGATCGGCTGCTGCGCCTGCTGGCCACCTTCACTATAGCCGGCCAGTACGGCACCCTGCTGCGCCTGCGGCATCACCATCGCCGGCTGGGTAGCCTGCTGCTGCGCCAGCTGCTGGGTGCCCGCGACCTCGTCCTGGTTGTACAGGCGTACCCCCGCCAGCACGGCCAGGGTCACCGAGGCAGCCACGGCCAGGCGGCCCAGGTTGCGCCACGGACCAGGCACGGCCTTGGCC
The DNA here is from genome assembly GCF_042656385.1 of Pseudomonas sp. GCM10022186. Taxonomy (NCBI): domain Bacteria; kingdom Pseudomonadati; phylum Pseudomonadota; class Gammaproteobacteria; order Pseudomonadales; family Pseudomonadaceae; genus Pseudomonas; species Pseudomonas sp. GCM10022186. The sequence goes on along the minus strand of NZ_JBHSOU010000052.1, from coordinate 120,015 downwards.
GGCGGCGCCGCTTCCTCGGCCAGGGCGGCCGAAACCGCCGCGGCGATGTCCAGGCGCGGCTCCAGCAACTCCTTGTGCATCACGGCACGAGCGATCTGGTAACGCGACCAGGTGGCCCGCAATTCTTGATCTTCGCTGGCGGCGAGAACTCGACGCAGCTCCAGTTCGTCCGCCTCGTTATCCATTACAGCGGACAGCGATTCCTGCAAAGCTTCACGACTCATGGCGGTTCCCCTCTTGGCTGTCGCCGCTGTCTCAGGTTCCATGCAACAAGGGTTGCAAGGCTTTATCGATGGCTTCCCGCGCCCGAAAGATGCGGGATCGCACAGTACCGACCGGACACTGCATGACACTCGCAATGTCTTCGTAACTCAGGCCGTCGAACTCGCGCAGCGTCAATGCCGTGCGCAGATCTTCCGGCAACTGCTGGATGCTCCGGTGCACTGTGGCCTCGATCTCGTCGCGAAGCAGGGCTCGCTCGGGCGACTCGATATCCTTGAGAGCGTGGTCGCCGTCATAGAACTCGGCGTCCTCTGCACTTACATCACTGTCCGGCGGGCGTCTTCCACGCGCCACCAGATGGTTTTTCGCCGTGTTGATGGCGATGCGGTACAGCCACGTATAGAAGGCGCTGTCACCGCGGAAGTTTCCGAGTGCGCGGTAAGCCTTGATGAAGGCTTCCTGAGCCACGTCCTGGGCTTCCTGGGCGTCATGCACGAAACGCACGATCAGCCCGAGGATCTTGTGCTGGTACTTCAACACCAGCAGATCGAAAGCCCGCTTGTCGCCCCGCTGCACCCGTTCGACCAGCTGCTGATCCTGTTCCTGGGTTAGCATGAACACTCCTCGTCGATCTCGAAGGGGTGTCGCGCCAGCCAGTGGATCGGCTTGCCAAAATAGACTCGGGCGTTGCGCAAAAGTTCTCCCCTCCAAGCAAGCTTCCTGCAGATAGTTTTCTTACCTGCACGGAATGGCGCAGCAGGGCCCGCGGCCATGCTGCGCCGAATATGTATCGCTTGATCTACAGGCATCCGGGCTGCACATTTGATGTGCATTCGTTGCATCGATGTAAGCAAGCAGCGTCTCTTCAAAATGGTGACCCTGAATGGAACCTGAACGACTAAAAAAGTTCCCCGGCACCATACATGGTCATAAGCGAGCTATTGTGCCGCCCACCCCGGCTATATACTAGCCGCCGCTCTTCTTGCGGGAACCGATATGAGCCAACATTTCCAGCATGACGTCCTGGTCATCGGCAGCGGCGCCGCCGGCCTGACCCTGGCACTCACCCTGCCGTCGCACCTCAATATCGTCGTACTGAGCAAGGCCGACCTCAGCAATGGTTCGACCTACTGGGCCCAGGGCGGCGTGGCCGCGGTGCTGGACGACACCGACACGGTCGATTCCCATGTCGAAGATACCCTGGTCGCCGGCGCCGGCCTGTGCCGCGAGGACGCCGTACGTTTCACGGTAGAACACAGCCGGGCGGCCATCCAATGGCTGATCGACCAGGGCGTGCCCTTTACCCGCGACGACGAGAACACCCGCGAAGACGGCGGCTTCGAGTTCCACCTCACCCGTGAAGGCGGCCACAGCCACCGGCGCATCATCCACGCCGCCGACGCCACCGGGGCGGCGATCTTCAATACCCTGCTGGAGCAGGCGAAGAAACGGCCGAACATCCAGCTGCTCGAGCAGCGGGTCGCGGTCGACCTGATCACCGAGCGCAAGCTCGGCCGCAAGGGCCAGCGCTGCCTGGGCGCCTATGTGCTGAATCGCAACAACGGCGAGGTGGACACCTGCCATGCACGCTTCACGGTGCTCGCCTCGGGCGGCGCCGCCAAGGTCTACCTCTATACCAGCAACCCCGACAGCGCCTGTGGCGACGGCATCGCCATGGCCTGGCGCGCCGGCTGCCGGGTGGGCAACCTGGAATTCAATCAGTTCCACCCCACCTGCCTCTACCACCCCCAGGCCAAGAGTTTCCTGATCACCGAAGCGGTACGGGGCGAAGGCGGCCTGCTCAAGCTGCCCAACGGCGAACGCTTCATGCAGCGTTTCCATCCGCGCGCAGAACTGGCCCCGCGCGACGTGGTGGCCCGCGCCATCGACCACGAGATGAAGCGCCTGGGCGTCGACTGCGTCTACCTGGATATCAGCCACAAGCCCGCCGAGTTCGTGAAGAGCCATTTCCCCACGGTCTACGAGCGCTGCCTGGACTTCGGCATCGACATCACCCGCGAGCCCATCCCGGTGGTACCGGCGGCGCACTATACCTGCGGCGGCGTGGTGGTGGACCAGCACGGCTGCACCGACATACCTGGCCTGTACGCCATCGGCGAGACCAGTTTCACCGGCCTGCACGGCGCCAATCGCATGGCCAGCAACTCGCTGCTGGAGTGTTTCGTTTACGGCCGCTCGGCGGCGGAACACATGCTCAGCCAGCTGGACCAGGTGCCGATGCCCCTCGACCTGCCCACCTGGGACGCCAGCCAGGTGACCGACTCGGACGAGGACGTGATCATCGCCCACAACTGGGACGAGTTGCGCCGTTTCATGTGGGACTACGTGGGCATCGTGCGCACCAGCAAGCGCCTGCAGCGCGCCCAGCACCGGGTGCGCCTGCTACTGAGCGAGATCGACGAGTTCTACAGCAACTACAAGGTGAGCCGGGACCTGATCGAACTGCGCAACCTGGCACTGGTCGCGGAGCTGATGATACGTTCGGCCATGCAGCGCCACGAAAGCCGCGGCCTGCACTACACACTGGACTATCCGGACCTGCTGCCCGAGGCCAAGGACACTATTCTGGTGCCGCCCACCTTCGGCGACTGAACCCCAGCCTCACCCGCAACCGGCGGTGCTGATCCCGTTCCAGGGCATCCGCCGGTATGCACAGCCCTCTTGCCCACCACTCTCCCGACAGACGGAAACGCAGGATCACCGCCTGCGGTAATGCCAGGCTGTCCGGGCGCAATTGCACCGGCCGCCAGCCTTCGGACTCCCGCCACAGCTGCCAGCCGTCGCCATCCAGGCGCAGGCCGGTGAAGGCCTTGGGCGAGGTCAGCAGAATCTGCCTGGGCAGGCACCAGGCCGCATGAAGCACGCAGGCGAACAGGCCGGCCATCCGCACCCACGGGGGAAGTTCGGCCAGCGACAGGGCCAGGACGGCCAGGAACCACAGGATCAGGTAGAGGGCCAGCAGGCGCCGCGACGGGCGCCAGTGGCATTCGAAGGCGTTACTTGGGCTGGACACGGTCCAGGATCATGCGAACCATGCGTCGCAGATCCGCATCCTCCGGCTCGCCGCGCTGCATGAACCAGCCGAACAGGTCCTGATCCTCGCATTCCAGCAGCTTGCGGTAGCGGGCCTGGTCCTCGGCATCGAGGTCCGGATAGACCTCCTTCACGAAGGGCACCAGGAGCACGTCCAGTTCGAGCATGCCACGACGGCTGTGCCAGAAGAGTCGGTTGAGTTCAATTGCGTCGGCCATCACAGCGCCTCCAGGGAAGAGGCGGGCATTATAACCACAGCCGCCGGCCCGGGCACCCGCTGACAAGCCCCCGGCGGGACTCTATGATGGCGCCCCAGACTTTTTTCCAGCGATCCGCAATGGCCGACTCAGCATTCTTCTGTCCGCTCACCCATGAAGGCCTGCTCGCCGTCCGCGGCGTGGATGCCACGAAATTCCTCCAGGGGCAGCTGACCTGCAACCTGAATTACCTGGACCTGGCCACCAGCAGCCTGGGTGCCCGTTGCACACCCAAGGGCCGGATGATCTCCAGCTTCCGCATCATCCAGGAGGGCGACGGACTCCTCCTGGCCATGTCCGGCGACCTGGTCGAGGCCCAACTGGCCGACCTCAGGAAATACGCCGTCTTCTCCAAGTCCACCCTGACCGATGAAAGCGCCGAATGGGTGCGTTTCGGCCTCAGCCAGGGCGATGGTGCCCTGCTGTCCCTGGGGCTGGCCCTGCCGCAGACCGCCGACAGCGTCGCCCGTGACGGCCGGCTGATCGCCCTGCGCCTTGCCGATGGCCGCGCCGAACTCTGGGCGCCCCGTTCCGAGGCCGCCAGCCTCGAATCGCGACTCGCCGCCCAACTGCCCCTGGCAACGCTGGACGCCTGGCTGCTGGCCCAGGTGCGCGCGGGTATCGGCCAGGTCTTCGGCGCCACCCGCGAGCTGTTCATTCCCCAGATGATCAACCTCCAGGCCCTGGGTGGCGTCAGCTTCAAGAAAGGCTGCTACACCGGCCAGGAAATCGTCGCCCGCATGCAGTACCTGGGCAAGCTCAAGCGCCGCCTCTACCGCCTGGCGCTGGCGGAAGGCGAAGCGCCCCTGCCTGGCGCCGAACTCTTTTCCCCGGTGCATCAGAGCTCCGTGGGCGAAGTGGTGCTGGCGGCCCCGGCGACGAACGGCTGCGAACTGCTGGCGGTGCTCCAGGAAGATGCCGCGAACGACGGCCGCATCCAGCTGGGCGCTGCCGACGGCCCCGCCCTGAGCCTGCTCAGCCTGCCCTATACCCTGGACGCCGACCGGGAAATCCAACGCTAGCCCGCCCTTGCCGGCCCTGATGAGAACCCCAATGAGCAAGCTTGCCGATAAAGTCCAACAGGATCTGATCCGCGCCATCGACAACGATGAGCTGGTGCTGCCGACCCTGCCGGAAGTAGCGCTCCGCGTGCGCGAAACCGCCGAGGACCCGAATGCCAGCATTCAGGACCTGACCAAGGTGATCGGCAACGATGCCGCGCTGACCGCGCGCATCATCAAGGTGGTGAACAGCCCGCTGCTGCGCACCAACAAGGAAATCACCGACCTGCAGATGGCCATCAGCCGGCTGGGCATGAATTACACCAGCAACCTGGCGACCGGCCTTGCCATGGAACAGATGTTCCAGGCCACCTCGGACGTGGTCGACCGCAAGATGCGCGAGGTCTGGAACAAGAGCACCGAGATCGCCGGCATCTGCCACGTGCTCTGCCGCCACTACACCCGCCTGATGCCCGACCAGGCCACCCTGGCCGGCCTGGTGCACCAGATAGGCGTGCTGCCCATCCTCACCTACGCGGAAGAACACAACGAGCTGCTGGCCGACTCCATCAGCCTCAACCATGTGATCGAGCGCATCCATCCGCTGATTGGCGACCGTATCCTGCGCACCTGGGAATTCCCCGAGCCGATCGCCGCCGTGCCCAGCCAGTACCTGGACTTCAGCCGCAATTCCCCACGGGCCGACTACATCGACATCGTCCAGGTCGCCACCCTGCAGAGCTACCTCGGCAGCGAACACCCCTACACCCAACTCGACTGGAGCCAGGTGTCCGCCTTCGCCAAGCTCGGCCTCGATCCCAACGTCGACATACAGGCCGACGAGGACCTCTCCGCCGCCATGGAAGCGGCCATGGGCATGCTCCAGTAAGGGTTGCGCGCATCCCGTCCAGCGCTAGACTCAGGCTTCCCCTGCCGTCGCTGGATGGAACCGCATGCGCCTGCTGCTCCTCGTCTTCTGCCTGCTTTGCCAGGGCGTCGCCGCCGCAGAAGACGTGCGCCTGACCAATGGCGAGTGGGCGCCCTACCTCGGCGCCAGGCTTCCCCACCAGGGCGTGGCCTCGCGCATAGTCGCGGAAGCCTTTGCCCTGGAAGGCGTCCAGGTGCGCTGGGAATTCTATCCCTGGGCCCGCGCGCTGCACCTCGCCGAACAGGGTGAGCGCGCCGGTACCGCCGTCTGGCTGCGCAGCCCGGAGCGGGAGCGGCGCTTCTACATCAGCGACCCGGTGGTGGAAAGCACCTACTACTTCTTCCACCGCAAGGACCGCCCGCTGGATTGGCGGCAGGTCTCCGACCTTGCCGGGCTGCGCCTGGGCGGCGCGCTGGGCTACGACTACGGTGCGGCCTTCCAGCAGGCGGAACTCGAACGACGCATCCAGGTCCAGCGGCTGAGCGGCGAGGAACAGGGGCTGCGCATGGTCCTTGCCGGCCGGCTGGACGCCTTCCCGATGGACAAGGTGGTCGCCTTCGCCCTGCTCAACGACCAGTTCAGTTCCGCCGAACGCGCCCGGATGAGTTTCCACCCCCAGCCCCTGCGCAGCGACAGCCTGCACCTGATGCTTTCCCGCGAGGTGCCGGGCAACGCCGAGCTGATGACGCGTTTCAACAAGGGCCTCGCCCAGCTACGGGAAAGCGGCAGGATGGCGCAGTACCTGATGGAAGTGCAGCAACCCCTCAGTCTGGCGCCGTAGGGTGGATCACGCTTTACCGATCAACCGGCGATTCTGAACCGGGCTCCTGGCGCCGTAGTTGCCCCCTGTAGGGGCGATTTCAATCGCCAAGCGGACCGCAGGTTCGCCCTTCAGAGTGCGGAGGAGGCAGCTGCGCTGCCCTTGGCGAATGAATTCGCCCCCACAAAGACCCCATCCACGCAGCACACCTCAGGCCGGCGGAAAGCTCACCCGCACCTTCAGGCCTCCCGCATCGCCGTCATGCAGGCTGATCTGCGCCTGGTGGGCGCTGCAGATTTCGCCGACTATCGCCAGCCCCAGCCCCGCCCCGCGGCCCTGCACGCTGCGCCGGTAGAAGCGCTGGAACACCTTCTCGCGCTCCTCGGGCGGGATGCCGCTGCCGTCGTCCTCCACTTCCAGCACCGCCGGCGAGCTCACCCGCAGCACCACGTTGCCGCCCTTGGGCGTGTGGGCCAGGGCGTTGTCCACCAGGTTGCAGAGCAGTTCGTTGAGCAGCGTCGGTTCGCCCATGACCCAGGCCTGGTCCTCGGCCTCGAGGGCCAGGGCGACACCACGAGCGTGGGCCAGGGGCGCCAGGGCCATGCCCAGTTCGCGAGCCAGCTGGCCCAGCTCGATGCGTTCGGCGCCGCCCTCGGCGATGGCCCGCGCGCCACTCTCGATGCGCGCCAGGGACAGCAGCTGGTTGGCCAGGTGGGTCAGGCGATCGGTGTTCTGCGCCGCTTCCTCCAGGGTGGCGCGCCACACGGCCGGGTCCTGCTCGCGCAGGCCAAGGTCGACCCGGGCCTTGAGGGCCGCCAGGGGCGTGCGCAACTCATGGGAGGCATCGGCGATGAAGTCCGCCTGGCGCTGGAACAGCCCGCGCAGGCGCTCGGTGAACTGGTTCAGGGCATCCACCAGCGGTCGCAATTCACGCTGCACGGCGACTTCCGGCAGGGGCCGCAGATCGTCGGCCTGGCGCTCTTCCACCGCCAGGCGCAGCTTGTTCAGCGGACGCAGGGCGGCGCTCACCGCCAACCAGACCAGCACCAGAGCCGCCACCACCAGCAACGCCAGGCGCCACAGGCTATCCACCAGCAGACCGCGGGCCAGGCGTTCGCGGGCGCTCTCGGTCTCGGCCACGCGAATCTCGGCAATGCCGTTCAACCGCGGCTCGCTCACCGGCTGCAACAGGCTGACCACCCGCACGCCCACACCCTGGTATTCGCCATCATAGAAGCGCGCCAGTGCCGGGTAGTCGTCGGTGCGTCTGGTGCCCGGCGGCGGTGGCGGCAGGTTGTCGTAGCCCGAGACCAGTTTTCCGTCCGGGTCCAGTACCTGGTAGAAAATCCGGCCGGCACTGTCGTAGGCGAAGATGTCCAGCGCCACATAGGGCACGTCGGCGTTCAGGCGGCCGTCGGCCTCGTAGAGGCCGTCGGCGATGGCTCGGGCCGAGGCCAGCAGGGTGCGGTCATAGGCGGTATCGGCGGCACCGCGGGCGTTCCAGTAGGAACTCAGGCTGGCGATCAGCAGCAGCGCGCCGAGCATCAGCGCCAGGCGGCGCAACAGCCGCCCGCGCAGGCTGCCGGCTTCACGCATCCGGGCTCTCCAGCAGGTAGCCCAGGCCACGGAAGGTGACGATGCGCACCGCACTGCCCTCCAGCTTCTTGCGCAGGCGGTGGATGTAGATCTCGATGGCATCAGGGCTGGCCTCCTCGTCCAGGCCGAATACCTGGGAGGCCAGCTGTTCCTTGCTCATCACCCTGCCCGGCCGGGCGATCAATGCCTCCAGCACCGATTGCTCGCGGGAGGTCAGGCTGAGGATTTCGTCGTCGAGGCTGAAACGCCGGGTGCCCAGGTCGTAGACCAGCGCCCCGCAGCGCTGCTGCTGTTCGCCACCGAGCACGCTGCGGCGTAGCAGCGCCTTGACCCTGGCCTCCAGCTCGGACAGTTCGAAGGGCTTGGCCAGGTAATCGTCCGCCCCCAGGTTGAGGCCATGGACCCTGTCCTTCACTTCGCCACGGGCGGTCAGCATCAGCACCGGCAGGGTCTTGCCGCGCCCGCGCAGGCGCGCCAGCACCTCGAACCCGTCCATGCGCGGCAGCCCCACATCCAGCACCGCCAGGGCGTAGTCCTCGGTGGACAGGGCCAGGTCGGCAGCCACGCCATCATGCAGTACGTCCACCGTCCAGCCCGCGCCCTTGAGCACCTGGGCAACGCTTTCGGCCAGCTGGGGATGGTCTTCGACCAGCAGGATTCGCACGAGAGAGTCTCCGAAATGGCAGCTATCGACCAGCAGTTTAACGGGCAGCCGGACCCTGTGAATGCCGAGGCGACTTTCTTTCACGCTGAAAGCCTGGCGAAAGTTTCGCTGCATAGCATCAGGGCAGGGTGGCAAGGACCACCCGTAAAAAGCCGGCCCGTGGTTGCGCCGGCAGACAAGAACAACAAATGGAGACCACTCGATGCTCACTGCCGCACGGCGGGCACTGCCGCCTGTTCGCATCCTCAGCCTCGCCATCGCCAGCTGCACCCTGGCCCCCATGGCCCAGGCCGAATTCTTCAAGGACAGCTCGGCCACCCTCGAAGCACGCAACATCTACCTGAACCGCGACTTCCGCGACGGCAGCGGCCAGTCCAAGCGGGAAGAATGGGCGCAAGGCTTCATCCTCAACCTCGAATCCGGCTACACCGAAGGCACCGTCGGTTTCGGCCTCGACGCCCTGGGCATGCTCGGCATCAAGCTGGACTCAAGCCCGGGCCGCAGCGGCACCGACCTGCTGCCGGTGCAGGACGACGGCGGCACCCCGGACGAATACAGCAAGCTGGGCCTGACCGCCAAGGTCCGCGCCTCGAAGAGCGAACTGCGCCTGGGCACCCATATTCCCGAGCTCCCGGTGGTGAAAGCCAGTGACAGCCGCATCCTGCCCCAGGTGTTCGAGGGCGGCCTGCTCACCTCGAAGGAAGTCCGCAACCTGACCTTCACCGGCGGGCGCCTGTCGGAGGTCAAGGACCGCGCCTCCACCGACTCCGAAGATCTCGCCATCAGCAACAAGAACAAGCGCTTCGCCGCAGCCGCCACCGGCGATCACTATGACCTCGCGGGTGCGGACTATGCGTTCAGCGAGCACTACACCGGCCGCTACTACTTCGCCGAACTGGACGAGGTCTACCGCCAGCACTTCTTCGGCCTGCTGGCCAGCCAGCCGCTGGGGGCCGGCACCCTGAGCGCCGACCTGCGCTATGCCGTCAGCGACGACAGCGGCCGTGCCGAAGCCGGCAGGGTGGACAACCGCGCCCTCAACGGCATGCTCAGCTACGGCCAGGGCAGTCACAAGCTCGGCCTCGGCTACCAGCGCATGAGCGGCGACACCGGCTACGCCTACATCGATGGCAGCGACCCCTTCCTGGTCAACTTCGTGCAGATCAACGACTTCGCCAACGCCGACCAGCACTCCTGGCAGGCCCGCTACGACCTGGACTTCGCCGCCATGGGCGTGCCCGGCCTGAGCTTCATGACCCGCTACATCACCAGCGACAACGCCGAGGTGGCCGGCAGCAGCGAAGAAGGCCGCGAGTGGGAACGCGATGTCGAGTTCAAGTACGTGGTGCCCAGCGGCAGCCTGAAGAACCTCACCTTCCGCGCCCGCCACGCCGGATTCCGCTCCAACTTCGCCCGCGACGCGGATGAACTGCGCCTGATCGTCAGTTACGCACTGCCGATCTGGTAACGCCTGAACCACAATAAGACTCCACAGGAGAAAACCGATGAAAACCGCCCTCTCCCGCATCGCCCTGATCACCTCGGGCCTGCTGCTGTCGACCCAATTGCTGGCCGAGCCCAAGCGCCCCGAGTGCATCGCCCCGGCCAAGCCCGGCGGCGGCTTCGACCTGACCTGCAAGCTGGCCCAGAGCGGCCTGAAGGACGGCGGCCTGCTCAAGGCGCCGATGCGCGTCACCTACATGCCGGGCGGCGTGGGCGCGGTGGCCTACAACGCCGTAGTGGCCCAGCGGCCGAAGGATGCCGGCACCATCACCGCCTTCTCCTCCGGCTCCCTGCTCAACCTGGCCCAGGGCAAGTTCGGCCGCTATGACGAGAACGCGGTGCGCTGGCTGGCCGGTATCGGCACCGACTACGGCGCCATCTCGGTGCGCGCCGACTCCCCCTACAAGACCCTGGCCGACCTGGTCGAAGCGGTGAAGAAGGACCCGGCCAGCATTGTCTTCGGCGCCGGCGCCACCATCGGCGGCCAGGACTGGATGCAGACCGCGCTGATCGCCCGCGCCGCCGACATCGACCCGCAGAAGCTGCGCTACGTGGCCTTCGAGGGCGGCGGCGAAACCCTCACCGCCATGCTCGGCGGTCACGTCCAGGTCACCAGCAGCGGCCTGGGCGAAGTCACCCCGCAACTGGCCGCCGGCAAGATCCGCATCCTCGCGGTGCTCTCCGACCAGCGCCTGCCGGGCAAGCTGGCCGACATCCCCACTGCCAAGGAGCAGGGTTTCGACATCACCTGGCCGGTGATCCGCGGCTTCTACATGGGCCCGGAAGTCAGCGACGAGGACTTCAACTGGTGGAAGCAGCAGTTCGACACCCTGCTGGCCAGCGAGGATTTCGCCAAGCTGCGCGAACAGCGCGACCTGTTCCCCTTGAGCCTCACCGGCGACCAGCTCAAGGCCTACGTCTTCGACCAGGTGAAGCAGTACAAGCAGCTCGCCGGCGAGTTCGGCCTGGCGCAGTAACCCCCCAATCACGGCCCCCTCTCCCCCGGGAGAGGGGTGGCTTCCGCATTCCTAGGTAAACCGCCATGTACGTACGAATCTTCGCTGCGGTCTGGCTGCTCGTCTGTGCCCTGCTCGCCGTGGTCGCCTGGGGGTTCCAGGCGCCCTTCAGCTACGACCCCGTGGGCCCGCGCGCCTATCCCCTGCTGCTGCTGTTCCTGATGGCCGTGGCCGCCCTCTGGCTGATCTACAAGCCGGGCGACGCCGAGGACCTGCCGATCTCCTGGTCCCTGGCGCGCAAGGTCGCGATTTTCATCATCGCCATGTTCGCCTATGCCCTGCTCTTCGAGCCGCTGGGCTTCATCCTCAGCACCGCCCTGGCGGGCTTCGGCCTGGGCATCCTGTTCAAAGGCCGCGTGCTGCCGAGCCTGGCCAGCGGCGTACTGATGGGTGCCCTGCTCTACGGCCTGTTCGACTACCTGCTGGACGTTCCGCTGCCCATGGGCCTGCTGGCCTTCCTGGAGAACTGAGATGGAAACCCTGAACTTCCTGGCCCAGGGCTTCGACGTCGCCCTGCGCCCGATCAACCTCCTGGTGGCGCTGTTCGGCGCCTTCATCGGCACCGTGGTCGGCCTGCTGCCGGGCCTGGGACCGATCAACGGCGTGGCCATCCTGCTGCCACTGGCATTCGCCCTCGGCCTGCCACCGGAAACCGCACTGATCCTGCTGGCCGCCGTGTACCTGGGCTGCGAGTACGGCGGGCGAATCTCGGCCATCCTGCTCAACGTGCCGGGCGATGCCGCCGCCATCATGACCACCCTCGACGGCTACCCGCTGGCACGCCAGGGCAAGGCCGGAATCGCCCTGTCGCTGTCGGCCATGAGCTCCTTCATCGGCAGCACCATCGCCACCATCGGCGTAGTGCTCTTCGCGCCGATCCTGGCCAACTGGGCGGTGGCCTTCGGCCCGGCGGAATACTTCATGCTGATGGTCTTCGCCATCGCCTGCCTGGGCGGCATGGTCGGCGACAAGCCGGTCAAGACCCTGCTCTCGGCACTGATCGGCCTGGGCCTGGCCACGGTGGGCGTGGACGCCACCACCGGCGTCTACCGTTTCACCTTCGACAGCGTCGGCCTGTCCGACGGCATACAGTTCGTGATCGTGGTCATCGGCCTGTTCAGCGTCAGCGAGATGCTGCTGATGCTCGAGCACACCACTACCGGCCAGCAGGCGGTGAAGACCGGCGGGCGCATGCTGTTCAATCTCAAGGAGTTCGCCTTCACCTGGTGGAGCAGCGTGCGCAGCTCCCTGGCCGGTTTCGTCATCGGCGTGCTGCCCGGCGCCGGCGCCACCATCGCCAGCGCCATCACCTACATGAGCGAGAAGCGCATGGCCGGCAGCTCCGGCCGCTTCGGCGACGGCGACCTGCGCGGTGTGGCAGCCCCCGAGGCGGCCAACAACGCCTCGGCCTGCGGTTCGCTGATCCCCATGCTGACCCTGGGCGTACCCGGCTCGGGCACCACGGCGGTGATGATCGGCGCCCTGACCCTCTACAACATCACCCCCGGCCCGCTGCTGTTCGAACAGCAGCCGGATGTGGTCTGGGGCCTGATCGCCTCGCTGTTCATCGGCAACGTGATCCTGCTGGTGATGAACATCCCGCTGGTGGGCCTGTTCGCGCGCATGCTCAGCGTGCCGACCTGGATCCTGGTGCCGGCCATTACGGTGGTCAGCGTGGTGGGGGTGTATGCCGTGCACAGCACCACCTTCGACCTGGTTTTGATGGCCGCCCTCGGCGTGTTCGGTTACCTGCTGCGCAAGATGGACTTCCCGCTGTCGTCGCTGATCCTCGGTTTCGTCCTGGGTGAGCTGATGGAGTCCAACCTGCGCCGCGCCCTCTCCATCACCAACGGCGATCTCGCCATCCTCTGGAGCAGCCCGATCACCATCGCCCTCTGGGTGCTCACCGTGCTGATGCTGGCCCTGCCGGGCCTTCGCTGGATGCGCGCACGTCGGGCCAAGGCGAAGCTGGTAGCCCATGCCTAAGTGGTGGCTGACGCCCCTTGCGGGCGCCGCCGGCGGCTGGCTGGCCAGCCTGGTGGGCTGGCCGCTGCCCTGGATGGTCGGTTCCTTGCTGGCGGTCATTGCCGTGCGCTGCATCGGCAACCGCCCCCTGGCGGAAGTGCCGGGCGGGCGCAAATGCGGCCAGTGGATAGTGGGTGTGGGCATCGGCCTGCACTTCACCCCGGCGGTGATCGAGCAGGTGCTGGCCAACAGCGCCATCATCCTGGTCGGTGCCCTGGCCACCACCCTGTCCAGCGTCATCGGCATCGGCCTGATGCTGCGCAGCGGCGAGGATCGCGCCACGGCCTTCTTCGCCAGCATGCCGGGCGGTGCCAGCGAGATGGTCAACCTCGGCCAGCGCAACGGCGCGGTACTCAGCCGCGTCGCCGCCGGCCAGAGCCTGCGCCTGCTGCTGGTGGTGCTCAGCGTGCCGGCGCTGTTCCAGCTGTTCGTCGGCGTCCCCGCGGTGCAGCACCAGTCGGCGCATGTGGACTGGGGTTGGCTGGCCCTGCTGCTGGCCGGCGGCGCTCTGCTGGCGAGCCTCATGCAGCGCTTCCACCAGCCCAATCCCTGGCTGATCGGCCCGCTGCTGGTGAGCGCGGCCATGAGCATCGGTTTCGATCTGCAACTGGGCCTGCCCCAAGGCGCCAGCCAGCTCGGCCAGTGGCTGATCGGCAGCGCCCTGGGTTGCCACTTCGACCGCGCCTTCTTTCGCCACGCCCCCTCCTTCATCGCCCGCACGTTGCTGGCCACCTCGCTGGGCATGGCCTTCGCCGCCGTGGCGGCCGAACTGCTCGGCTGGCTGGACGGACTCGACCACCGTTCGCTGATGCTCGGCATGATGCCCGGGGGCATCGCCGAGCTCTGCCTCACTGCCGAGGCCCTGCAGTTGTCGGTGCCCCTGGTCACCGCGCTGCAGGTGTTGCGACTGCTCCTGGTGCTGTTCCTCGCCGAACCGGTGTTCCGCCGCTGGCAGAAGCAAGAGACCCACGCTTAGCCCGCCTCGTGCGGGCTCTTTTTTCTGCAACATCCGGTTGCGCACGCGGGTCCACTGAAAACGAGACCGCCTATGCTCTCCTCTGTTCGCTGTTTGCCAAGGCTGAACCATGTCCGGACGCATCGCCCCACTCCGTTACCTGCTGCTCGCGATCGCCGGCCTGCTGCTGGCCGCCTGCAGCCGCCTCGACCTGGTCTATAGCAACCTGGACCTGGTGATCCCCTGGTGGATCAGCAACTATGTCAGCCTCGACGACACGCAGAAGCGCTGGCTCGAACCGCGCCTCGAGAAACACCTCGCCTGGCACTGCAGTACCCAGTTGCCCGGTTACGTCGCCTGGCTGGAACAACTCGATCAGCTCAGCCAGCAGCCGAAGCTGACAGCGACGGACCTGCAGGGCCAGTTCAGCCAGGTGCGCGACGCCATGCAGGACATCGCGGTGGAGATCACGCCCACGGTGCTGGGCCTGGCCGCAAGCCTGAGCCCCCGGCAGATGGGTGAGCTCTACGTGGCCATGGACGAGCGCAACGCCGAGTTACATTCCGAACACGTCGCCCTGTCGGTGAAGGATCAGATCACGGCACGAGCCCGGCGCATGCGCGAGCGGGTTGAGGAATGGCTGGGACCGCTGCGGCCGAGCCAGCAGGCGCGCATCGACACCTGGGCGAGATCCCAGGGCGACTACAACAGGCATTGGGCAGAGAACCGGGACAACTGGCAGAAGGAACTGCGCAACACACTCTATGGCCGCCATTCGCCGGATTTCCGGCAGCGCCTGACGTCATTGCTGCAACAGCCCGAGACCCATTGGACGCCAGCCTATCGCAAGGCCTTTCCCGCCGCGGAACAAGCCATGGCCCAGTTGCTGGCCGACCTGTTCAACAGCGCCGACCAACGCCAGCGCAGCGCACTGCGCGAGCGTATCGAGGATATCGCAGAGGACCTGAAGGGGCTGGAGTGCTACCCGGGATAGGCACCGGGGCGCTCAAATCTCGGGCAGGCGCCAATCGATGGGCTGCAACCCATGCTGGACGAGGAACTTGTTGCAGCGGCTGAAATGGCCATTGCCGAGGAATCCCCGATAGGCCGAGAGCGGCGACGGATGCGCCGATTTCAGGATCAGGTGCTTGGTGGGGTCGATCAGCCGTTCCTTGCCCTGGGCGTGGGAGCCCCAGAGCAGGAACACCAGGCGCGGGCGTTTCTCGCTGACGACCTGGATCACCCGATCGGTGAAATGCTGCCAGCCGGCAGCCGCGTGGGAGCCGGCACGCGCCTGCTCGACCGTGAGGGAGGTGTTGAGCAGCAGCACACCCTGCTCCGCCCAGGACTGCAGATAGCCGTGGGACGGGATCTCGATGTTCAGGTCGCGCTTGAGTTCCTTGTAGATGTTCTGCAAGGACGGTGGCGCCGGCACGCCCGGCTGCACGGAGAAGCACAAACCGTGGGCCTGGCCCGGACCATGGTAGGGGTCCTGGCCGATGATGACGACTTTCACCTGCTCCAGCGGCGTCGAATTCAGCGCATTGAAGATCAGTGGTCCCGGCGGGAAGATCACCTTGCCGGCAGCCTTCTCCTGGCGCAGGAAATCCCCCAGGGCCTTCATGTAGGGCTTGTCGAACTCGTCCCGCAGGGCTTCTTTCCAGCTCTCCTCGAGCTTGATCCGGTCTTCGCTTTCAGTCATTGCTCATTCTGTTCCATGGCGGTGGCCGGGGCGCTTCCCGCCCGATGGTCGGGCACCCTAAGAAATGCCCACTACCCTTGTCAATCAAGGACACCTGGAACACGCCCGCATGGACAATCGCCACGACGCCGTGAAACTTGCGCTCTACGAGCGCTTCCTCAAGGACCCCGGCGCCCTGCCAGCTATGCCGGATACCTCCCTGCACCTGCGCCGGCTGCTGACGACCGACGAGCCTTCCCCGGAGAAGATCAGCGCCCTGCTGGCTGGAGCCCCTGCCCTGGCCGAACGCCTGATGCACTTCGCCGCCCTGCCCTTGCTCGGCCATATCCAGTCGGGCGCCAGGCTGCTGGATGTGGTGCGGCAGCTGGACGGCCGGCGCCTGGCCAACCTGGTGCTGGCCTTCGAACTGCGGCAACTGTTCGACGGTAGCGAACCCAGCCTGCAGAAGGTCTTCAACAAGCGCTGGAGCCTCGGTCTGCAACGGGCAGCCTTCAGCGCCGGCCTGGCCCAGCACCTGCCCCATCTGGAAGTGGAGGATGCGCTGCTGGCGGGCCTGCTGCAGGACGTCGGCAGCCTGCCGCTGCTGCAGGAGTTGCACCAATGGCCCCAGGTGTCGCGCCTGGAGGTCGACCTGCAGCGCCTCTGCGAGCAGCTTTCCGCCGAGCTGGGCGTGCTGCTGCTGAGCGCCTGGAAACTGCCCGTGGCCCTGCAGGACTGCGCACGCTTGCGCCGCGACTGGTGCCGCCAGCACAAGGGCCCGGTGGACCTGGCGGATGTGGTGCAGGTAGCCGGCCAGCTGCTGGACGAACCCCGCAACGACGAGCGCCTGGCCAGGCTGCCCGCTTACCAGCGCATGGAACTGCCGGCGCCGCAGGCGCTGCGCGCGGAACTGGCGGAGGTGGTGGCGCTGTGGTTGAAGCTGCTGGGTGGCAGGCCCATCGAAGCGGATTGACCTGTAGGAGCGAATTCATTCGCGAAAGACCGCGCAGCGGTCCCGTAGGTTGGTGCTGAGGAACGAAGCCCAACACCCGAGTCCGACCGTGGACGTTGGGCTTCGCGGAGCTCAGCCACAACCTACAGTCAGTAGCCCAATGAAATCCGGGGAAATCCCACCGCCACTCCCGGATTTCATCCGTACGACTCTGTAGGGGCGAATTCATTCGCCAAGGGCGGCGTAGCTGCCCCCTGCAAGCCGCAAGGGCGAACCTGCGGTCCGCTTGGCGATTGGAATCGCCCCTACAAGAGCCATGCGGCTCAGCCCTGGTGCAGCGCCCGGTAGTGACTGGGCGCCATGCCCACCACCTTGCGGAACAGCCGCGAAAAGTAATAGACGTCCTCGTAGCCCAGCTGTTCGGCGATCTGCCGCACCCCCTGGTCGCCTTCATCCAGCAGCCGGCAGGCGTGGGCCATCTTCAGCTGGATGAAATCCTGGATCGGCGCGTGGCCGGTGAGGGCGCGGTAGGTCTTGGCGAAGTGGAAGCGCGATAGCTTGAACTGCGCCGCCAACTGGTCGAGGTTGAGACTGTCGTGCAGGTGGGCACGCATCACCGACTGCACCGCATCCACGTCCAGCACCCGCCCGGACTTGAGGAACCCGCGCACCGGCAGTACCGCCAATGAGGTCAGCAGGGTCTGCAGCTGGTGGGCGGCATGGATGAAGTGCGGCAGGTTGAGGCCCTGCTTGCGCAGCCCGAGCAGGGCGTCCAGGTCCGCCAGCAGACGGGGTTGCACACCGATGCGACGTAACGCGGCCGGCCCCAATGGGCGCAGGTATTCCTCCACCTGCTCGCCCTCGAAGTGCACCCAATAGATGCTCCAGGGCCGCTGGGCATCGGCGCCATAGGCGTGCAAGCGTCCCTTGGGCAGCAGCAGCAGGTCACCGCCGCCCACCTCGAATCGTCCATCCCCGTACTCCAGCCAGCCCTGCCCCGAGCGGCAGTAGATCAGCAGGTTGTCGTCGGGCTCGTGGCGCTGCATGCGGTGGCCCTCGGCCTCCGGATAATAGCCCAGGGCCAGCGGATAACAGGCCGAAGTCAGCGGATGGCGGGCCAGCAGACGGCGCAGCCTGGGCGGCGTGGTGAAGCGCACGCCATTGGCCGGCAAGGGCCAGTTGGAGGTTTCCACGGAACGGCTCATATGGGCTCTTGTGGGGGCCTGCAATCCCAAGATCGTCCATCCCTTGACCAAGATCGTCAATCCACAAGTGGATCGGCGGCCGCTATAAGAACAAGAAACAACAAGGTCCCGTCTCACGGGTGGAGGACCAGATGGCCAAGGCAATCCCGCTTCTCATCGATGGCGAATGGCGCGAAAGCCGCGCCCGCGAGCTGATCGAAGTCACTGACCCGGCGACCCAGGAGGTACTGGCCCTGGCGCCCAAGGCCACGGCCGAAGAGATCGAGGCCGCCGTCGCCAGCGCCAAGGAAGCCTTCCAGACCTGGCGGGAAGTGCCGGTTCCCGAACGCGCCCGCTTGATGCTGCGCTACCAGCAGTTGCTCAAGGAGCACCATGACGAACTGGCCGAGCTCCTGGCCAGCGAGACCGGCAAGACCTTCGCCGATGCCAAGGGCGACGTCTGGCGCGGCATTGAAGTGGCCGAGCACGCTGCCAACGTGGCCAGCCTGATGATGGGCGAGACGGTGGAAAACGTCGCCCGTGAAATCGATACCGCCAGCTGGGTGCAGCCGCTGGGCGTGTGCGTCGGCATCACCCCCTTCAACTTCCCGGCGATGATCCCGCTGTGGATGTTTCCCCTGGCCGTCGCCTGTGGCAACACCTTCGTCCTCAAGCCCTCCGAGCAGGACCCGCTGACCCCCAACCGCCTGGCCGAACTCTTCATCGAAGCCGGCGCGCCCAAGGGCGTGCTGCAGGTCATCCACGGCGGCCGTGAACAGGTGGACGCCCTGCTCACCCACCCCGACGTGCGCGCGATTTCCTTCGTCGGCTCGGTGCCGGTGGGCCAGCACATCTACCGCACCGGCACTGCGCACCTGAAACGGGTGCAGGCCTTCGCCGGGGCCAAGAACCACATGGTGGTGCTGCCCGACGCCCACAAGGACCAGGTGCTGAGCAACCTGGTGGGGGCCAGTTGCGGTGCCGCCGGCCAGCGTTGCATGGCCATCAGCGTGGCGATCTTCGTCGGCGAGGCGCGCCAGTGGATTCCCGAACTGGCCGCGCAGATGGCCGAGCTGCGTCCGGGACACTGGAAGGATGCACATTCGGCCTTCGGCCCCCTGATCAGCCAGCAGGCGCGGCAACGCGTGCTGCGGCTGATCGCCGAAGGCAAGGCGGAAGGCGCCGAGTGCCTGCTGGACGGTTCCCAGTGCCAGGTGCCGGGCTACCCGAACGGAAACTGGCTGGGCCCCACCCTGTTCCGTGGCGTGACGCCCAGGATGGGCCTGTACCGCGAGGAAATCTTCGGCCCGGTGCTGGTGTGCATGGAGGTGGACAGCCTGGAAGAAGCCATCGCCCTGGTCAACGCCAACCCCTACGGCAACGGTACCAGCCTGTTCACCCGTTCCGGCGGCGCCGCGCGGCACTTCCAGCACGCCGTCGAGGTGGGCCAGGTGGGGATCAACGTGCCGATCCCGGTGCCCCTGCCCTTCTTCTCCTTCACCGGCTGGAAGGGCTCCTTCTATGGCGACCTGCATGCCTATGGCAAGCAGGCGGTGCGTTTCTACACCGAGACCAAGACGGTCACCACCCGCTGGTTCGACGACACACCGGTCACCGGCCCGAACATGACCATCCACTTGAAGTAGGGTCACGATGAAAATCGTAGGAGCGAGCTCTGCTCGCGAAAGACTCCGGAGCAAGGTTCGCGAGCAGAGCTCGCTCCTACAGTTCCGAATACGGGTCGAGCTCCGACCTTAAGAAACCGAGGCAAACATATGGATTTCGACCTCACCGAAGAGCAACGCCTGCTGGTGGACAGCGCCCGCGCGTTCGCCAGCCACGAGCTGGCGCCCTTCGCCGCGGACTGGGACCGCGGCCACCACTTCCCGCTGGAGGTGATCCGCCGTGCTGCCGAACAGGGCTACCTCGGCCTCTACATCGCGGACGAAGACGGCGGCCTGGGCCTGTCCCGCCTGTCGGCGGTACTGATCTTCGAACAGCTGGCCGCCGGCTGCGTGGCCACCACCGCCTACCTGACCATCCACAACATGGCTGCCTGGATGCTCGCCTCCTTCGGCGATGCCGAACTCAAGGCGCGCTGGCTGTCCGGACTGATCGGCGGCGAACTGCTCGCCTCCTACTGCCTGACCGAACCCGACGCCGGCTCCGACGCCGCCCACCTGCGCACCCGCGCCCGCCGCGACGGCGACCACTATGTGCTCGATGGCAGCAAATGCTTCATTTCCGGCGCTGGCAGCACCCAGGTGCTGATCGTCATGGCACGCACCGGGGAAGACGGCGCCAAGGGCATTTCCTGTTTCCTGGTGCCCGCCGATGCCGAGGGAATCCGCTACGGGCGCAACGAAGACAAGATGGGCTGGCGCGCCCAGCCCACCCGCACCATCACCTTCGAGAGCGTGCGCATCCCGGTCGGCAACCGCATCGGCCCGGAGGGCCAGGGCTTCGTCTATGCCATGAAGGGCCTGGACGGCGGCCGCCTGAACATCGCCAGCTGCTCCCTCGGCGCCGCCCAGGCGGCCCTTGAGCAGAGCCTGCGCTATGTGGAGGAGCGCAAGCAGTTCGGCAAGCCCCTGGCCGACTTCCAGGCCCTGCAGTTCAAGCTCGCCGACATGCTCACGGCACTCACCGCCAGCCGGCAGATGGTGCGCCTGGCGGCCCACCGCCTGGACCAGCGCCATGCCGAGGCCAGCCTCTACTGCGCCATGGCCAAGCGCTTCGCCACCGACCAGTGCTTCGAGCTCTGCAATGAAGCCCTGCAACTGCACGGCGGCTACGGCTACCTGAACGACTATCCTCTGGAACGCTGGGTGCGGGATACCCGGGTGCACCAGATACTCGAAGGCACCAATGAAATCATGCGCGTCATCGTGGCGCGTCGTTTACTGGAACAGGGCGGAGCCCTCGACCGCCTGTTGTAAGGAGATGCAAATGACCACTGCCGTTGAACCCTACCAGCCGGGAATCTTCGACCTGACCCACAAGCTGACGGTGGAGAAGCATGGCCACACGGCGCTCATCACCATCAACCACCCGCCGGCCAACACCTGGGACCGCGAGTCGCTGATCGGCCTCAAGCAGTTGATCGAGCACCTCAACCACGATGACGACATCTACGCCCTGGTGGTGACCGGCCAGGGACCGAAGTTCTTCAGCGCCGGCGCCGACCTCAACCTGTTCGCCGACGGCGACAAGGCCCGCGCCCGCGAGATGGCCCGGCGCTTCGGCGAAGCCTTCGAGGCCCTGCGGGACTTCCGTGGCGTGTCCATCGCCGCGATCAACGGCTACGCCATGGGCGGTGGCCTGGAATGCGCCCTGGCCTGCGACATCCGCATCGCCGAGCGCCAGGCGCAGATGGCCCTGCCGGAAGCCGCCGTCGGGCTGCTGCCCTGCGCCGGCGGCACCCAGGCGCTGCCCTGGTTGGTGGGCGAAGGCTGGGCCAAGCGGATGATCCTCTGCGGCGAGCGCGTGGACGCCGAGGCCGCCCTGCGCATCGGCCTGGTGGAACAGGTGGTGGACAGCGGCGAAGCCCGCGGCACCGCCCTGCTGCTGGCGGCCAAGGTGGCACGGCAGAGCCCGGTGGCGGTGCGCACCATCAAGCCGCTGATCCAGGGCGCGCGGGAGCGCGGGCCGAACGGCTGGTTGCCCGAGGAGCGCGAGCGCTTCGTCGACCTGTTCGACGCCGAAGACACCCGCGAAGGCGTCAACGCCTTCCTGGAAAAGCGCGACCCGCACTGGCGCAACAAATAACCCAGAGCCGAACGAGAACGACCATGAATGTGAGTTTCGAAGAACGCAGCGGCCTGCACGGTGCCCGCATCGGCATCGCCAGCCTGGATGCCGAGGCCAGCCTCAATGCGCTGTCCCTGCCGATGATCGAGGCCCTGGACGCGAAGCTGCGCGCCTGGGCCAAGGATCCGGAGATCGTCTGCGTGCTGCTGCGCGGCAATGGACCCAAGGCCTTCTGCGCCGGCGGCGATGTGCGCAGGCTGGTGGACGCCTGCCGTGAACATCCCGGTGTGGTTCCGCCCCTGGCCGGCCGCTTCTTCGCGGATGAATACCGCCTCGACCACCGCATCCATACCTATCCCAAGCCGCTGATCTGCTGGGCCCACGGTCATGTGCTGGGCGGCGGCATGGGCCTGATGCAGGGCGCCTCGATCCGCATCGTCACCCCATCGAGCCGCCTGGGGATGCCGGAAATCAGCATCGGCCTCTATCCCGACGTCGGCGGCAGCTGGTTCCTCGCGCGCCTGCCGGGCAAGCTCGGCCTGTTCCTCGGCCTGGGTGCGAGCACCATCAACGCCCATGACGCCCTGGACCTCGGCCTGGCCGACCGCTTCCTCCTGGAAGAGCATCAGGATGCCCTGGTTGCCGGCCTGGTCCAGCTCAACTGGCAGGACAAGCCCGAAGCCCAGCTCAACAGTCTGCTCAAGGCGCTGGAACACGAAGCCCGTGGCCAGCTGCCGGAAGCCCAGTGGCTGCCCCGGCGCAAGCGCATCGACGAGCTGCTCGACGTGGCCGACCTGCCCGCCGCCTGGAAGGCCATGACCGCCTTGCAGCACGACAGCGACGTTCCCCTGGCCCGCGCCGCCAAGACCCTGGCCGCCGGCTGCCCGCTCACCGCCCACCTGGTCTGGGAGCAGATCCGCCGGGCCCGGCACCTGTCGCTCGCCGAAGTGTTCCGCATGGAATACGCCATGAGCCTGAATTGCTGCCGCCACCCGGAATTCCCCGAAGGCGTGCGCGCCCGGCTGATCGACAAGGACAACGCTCCGCGCTGGCACTGGCCGGACGTGGCGGCCATCCCCCGGGCGGTGATCGAGGCCCATTTCGAGCCGGTGTGGGAAGGCCGGCACCCGCTGGACGATCTCTGACAGAACGCCCGCTGCCGTGCAGCCCGGGCCAAGGAGAATCACGATGAGCAAGATCGCCTTTATCGGACTCGGCCACATGGGCCTGCCCATGGCCCGCAACCTGCTCAAGGCCGGCCACGAGCTCAAGGTCTACGACCTGGTGCAGGCCGCCGTCGACGAGTTGGCGGCCGAGGGGGCCAAGCCGGCCCGGGATGCGCGGGATGCGGTCAGCGGCGTACAGGTGGTGATCACCATGCTGCCCGCGAGCAGGCATGTGGAGGGCCTGCTGCTGGGCGATGGCGGGCTGCTGGGGTCCATCGCTCCCGGCAGCCTGGTGCTGGAGTGCTCCACCATCGCCCCCGAGTCCGCGCGCAAGGTACACGCGGCGGCCAAGGCACTCGGCATCGAGCTGCTGGACGCGCCGGTGTCCGGCGGCACCGCCGGCGCGGCGGCTGGCACCCTGACCTTCATGGTGGGTGGCGATGCGGCCGCCCTGGAAAAGGCACGGCCGATCTTCGAGGCCATGGGCAAGAACATTTTCCACGCCGGCCTCGATGGCGCCGGGCAGGTGGCGAAGGTCTGCAACAACCAGTTGCTGGCGGTGCAGATGATCGGCACCGCCGAGTCCATGGCCCTCGGCGTGGCCAACGGCCTGGACCCGGCCATCCTCGCCGAGATCATGCGCCAGAGCTCGGGCGGCAACTGGGTGCTGGAACGCTACAACCCCTGGCCGGGGGTGATGCCCAATGCACCGGCGAGCAAGGAGTACGAAGGCGGTTTCATGGCCGAGCTGATGGCCAAGGATCTGGGGCTGGCCCAGGAAACCGCGCAGAACAGCCTCTCCAGCACGCCCATGGGCGCCCTGGCGCTGCAGATCTACCGCCTGCTGCTCAAGCAGGGCAAGGGCAAGAAGGACTTCTCGGTGGTGCAGAAGCTGTTCACGGAGTGACGTCTAGTGCCCTCTCCGGGATTCCAGGATCAGCGTTCCCGCAGCGCCTCCGCCCTGGCGCGGATGATGGGCTTGAGCAGGTAGCTCAGGATGCTCTTCTTGCCGGTCATGATGTCCACCGAGGCGACCATGCCGGGGATGATCAGCAGCGGGTCCTGGTCCGTGCCCAGGTGGCTCTTCTGCGTGCGCAGCTTGATCAGGTAGAAGCTGTTGCCTTCGTCATCCGTGATGGTGTCGGCGCCGATCTGCTCCAGGTCGGCGTTCAACCCGCCATAGATGGTGTAGTCATAGGCGGTGAACTTGACCATGGCCCTCTGCCCCGGATGCAGGAAGGCGATGTCCTGCGGCCTGATCCGCGCTTCCACCAGCAAGGTATCGTCCAGCGGCACTATCTCCACCAGGTCGCTGCCTGGCTGGATCACACCGCCGATGGTATTGACCAGCAACTGCTTGACGATGCCGCGTACCGGCGAGGTGACCAGGGTGCGCTTGACCCGGTCTTCCAGGGCCTTGCCGGTGGCATTGGCCTTGTTCAGCTCGGTGCGCGCCTCGTTCAACTGGGCCAGGGCCTCGCTGCGGAAGCGTGAACGGGTCTCGGCGATCTTGCGCTCGGCTTCCTTGATCGCCGATTCGGCGCGGGGAATGGCCAGGCTGGTCGCTTCGAGCTCACCGCGGTTCTCCACCTCGGCACGGCGCAGGCGCAGGACTTCCACCTTGGAGATGGCGCCCTGGGCCACCAGCGGTTCGGAGATGGCGATCTCCTGGCGCAGCAGCTGCAGGCTGTTGCGATATTGCCCCTGCTTGGAGATGAACTCCTGCAGTTCCTGGCGGCGCTGCACCAGTTGTTCCTCGAGCCCGGCCACTTCTTCCTGCAACTGCTGCTGGCGGCTGCGGTAGAGGGCGTCCTCGCTGTTGGCCTGTTCCGGAGCGAGCTTGCGCAGCTCCTCGGATATCTGCAGGGGACGATCGTCCACCTCGGCGCCCAGGCGTTCGACCCGCAGCTGCATGGCGGTGCGATCGGCCTCGGTTTCACCGACGTTGGACTCGAAGCGGGTCGGGTCCAGGCGCAGCAGCGGGTCACCGATCTCCACCACCTGGCCCTCGTGGACGAACAGCTCGGAAACGATGCCGCCCTCCAGGTTCTGCACCTTCTGCAGCTTGGACGAGGGAATCGCCTTGCCCTCGCCGCGGGTGACCTCGTCCACCTGGGCGAAGTGCGCCCAGAGCAGCATGAACAGGGTGAAGCCGATAAGGCTCCAGATCGTCAGGCGCACCACTCGCGGCGCATCTTCCACCAAGGCCTTGTTGACTTCCGGCAAGGGCTGGTCGGACAGCGACTCGCCGCCCTTGAAATACTGGCGCAGGACGCCGAATCCCTTATGCGACACTGATCTGCCCCTTCTTCAGCGCTTCCATGACCGACTCCTTCGGACCGTCGGCGATGACCCGGCCACGGTCGATGATCAGCAAGCGGTCCACCAGCGAGAGCATGGAGGCACGGTGGGTGACCAGCAGCAGCGTCTTGTTGGCGATCACCGCGGCCAGGCGCTCCTTGAGGCGCTCCTCACCGGGGTTGTCCATGGAACTGGTGGGTTCGTCGAGCAGCAGGATCGGCGGATCGAGAAGCAGCGAGCGGGCCAGGGCGACGTTCTGCCGCTGGCCGCCGGACAGGTTCTGGCCGCGCTCGCCCACCTGCAGCTCGTAACCCTGCGGGTGCAACCGGGCGAACTCGTGCACCCCGGACAGTTCGGCGGCCTGGAGCACCAGTTCATCCTCGACGTAGCGGGCGCCGGACATCAGGTTGTCGCGCAGGGTGCCGCTGAACAATTGAATGTCCTGGGGCACGTAACCGATGTTGTGCCGCAGTTCGCTGACATCCAGCTGGCGGATATCGGTGCCGTCGACCAGCAGGCTGCCGGAGTCGGCCCGGTAGAGTCCGACGATTAGCTTCGCCAGGGAGCTCTTGCCCGAGCCGCTGCGGCCGATGATGCCGATCTTCTCCCCCGGGCGGATGATCAGATTCACCTCGCTCAGCGCCGGATTCTGCTGGTGCGGATAGGTGAAGCTGACCTGGCGCAGCTCGAGACTGCCCTGCAGCCTGGACCGCACCAACGGCTGCTCGCCCTCCTGGCGCTCCTGCGGCAGGCCCATCATCTGATCCACCGAGTGCATGGTCAGCCGCGCCTGCTGGTAGCGGGTGAACAGGCCGGAGAGCTGGGTCAGCGGGCCGAGAGCGCGTCCGTTGAGCATGTAACAGGCGATGAGCCCGCCCATGCTGAGGTCGCCGGCCATGATCAGGTAGACGCCGGCGACTATCATCACCACGCCGGCCAACTGCTGGATCAGCAGCGTGAGGTTCATCGCCAGGCTGGAGAGCATCTTCACCCGCAGCTCCAGGCGGCCGAGGGTGCCTATGGTCTGCTCCCAGAGGTACTGGCGATCGCTCTCGGCGTTATTGACCTTGACCGCGTCCAGCCCGGCGAGCGTCTCGATCAGGCTCGACTGGCGCTCGGCGGCCAGCGCCATGGTGCGGTCCATGGTCGCCACCAGGGGTTTCTGCAGCACCCAGCTGATGCCCATGGCCAGGGGAAAGGCCAGCAGCGGCACCCAGACCAGGTGTCCGCCAAGCAGGCCGATCACCAGGAGGATCAGCAGGGTGAAGGGCAGGTCGATCACGCCGGTGAGGGTCAGCGAGGCGAGGAAATCCCGCAGCGTCTGGAACTCGTGGATGTTCTGGGCGAAGCTGCCGACCCGCATGGGCCGGTACTTCATCGCCATGCCGACAATGCGCTCGAACAGGGTGGCGGAGATGATCAGGTCGGTCTTCTTGCCGGCCAGGTCCAGGCACAGGCCGCGCATGGTCTTGAGCAGCAGGTCGAAAATGTAGGCGCCGGAAATGCCGATGGCCAGCACCCAGAGGGTCGCGGCGGCCTGGTTGGGCACCACGCGGTCGTAGACGTTCATCACGAACAGCGGCGCAGCGAGGCCGATCAGGTTGATCAGCAGGCTGGCCGCCACGGCGTCGATGTAGAGCCAGCGGGAGCGCTTGAGGGTGTCGCGGAACCAGGACCGGGTGCGCGGGATCAGGCTGCCCTGGTTGAGATCGTACTTGTGCTGGGGTTGGGCGAAGAACACCTGGCCGCTGTAGTCCTCCTGCAACAACTCGCGGGAGACCTTCACTTCGCCGCCATCGCTTTCACTGAGCAGCAGGCGCGCGCTGCCGTCGTCGCTCCAGCCGAGCATCACCGCGCAGCGGCCTTCCTTCAACAGCAGCAGGGCCGGCATGGCGATCTTCGGGATCTGCTCCAGGCGACGCTGCAACAGGCGGCCCTGCAGGCCGGCACGGGCGGCAGCCCGGGGCAGCAATTCGACGGTCAGGCGCTGTTTGGGCAGAGGCAGGCCGCTGGTGAGCATGGCCCGGTTGGCGGGCTTGCGGTGCAGGACGCAGAGGGCCAGCAACGAGTCCAGCAAGGGATCGTCATGCTGCCCACGGGGATCGCTATTGAGATGGACTCGACTGACTTCTGGATCCACGCCTGGGCTCTCCGCTCGGAATGCTATGGGAGACAGGACCTGGGCCGGACCGTGACGGCGCAGGAGGGAGGGGACGACCCCGCTGCACCGCACAGGTCCGAATCAGGCTCCTAGTTCAGACCTGGAAGGGTTGCCTGCGGCTTCAGTTCGGTCTGCACGACCGATGCCATAGGTGCCACCACTCCCTGGCTCTTCAGCAACTCGCCCATGGTCGCCTTGACGCGGTACTGAGTGAACAGCTCGGTGTAACGAAGATCCACCAGGCGGCGCGACGCGGTGAAAAGCTCGTTCTCGCTGTCCAGCAGGTCAAGCAGCGTGCGCTCGCCAATGCTGAACTGTTGCTGGTAGGACTCGCGCACGCGGGTGCTGTAGTCGACGTACTGCTGGGCGATCGGCAGCTGTTCGCGGGCATTGCCCAGGGCGTTCCAGGATAGGCCGAGCTCTTCGTTCAGCACACGCAAGGCGTTGTTGCGAATGTCCAGCGCCTCGTTGATCTGGAAGGCCTTGGACTCCAGGTCGGCCTTGTTGCTGCCGCCGGCGAACAGGTTGTAACGCATGCGCAACATTGCCTGCCATTCGTTCACATGGCCGTTCTCCCCGTCCAGGTCATTGTCCGCTCCACGGGACAATTCAGCGTCGAAGCGCGGGTAGAAGAAGGACTTGGCGGCTTCGTACTGCTTCTCGGCCGCGGCCACATCGGACTCGGCCGAACGCAGGATCGGGCTGTTGGCCAGGAGGGTCTGGCGGGCGTCCTCGAGAGACGCCGGCAACTGCCCCGGCAGGCCGGCCGGCTCGCTCAGGTCGGCAGGCTCGATGCCCACCACGCTGTAGAAGTTCGTACGCGCGTCACTGAGGTTGGTCTGCTCGGTAATCAGGTTGTTACGGGCCTGGGCCAGGCGCGCCTCGGCCTGGTCCTGGTCGGCCAGGCGCCCTACCCCGCGCTCGCTGCGCAGGCTGATCTGATCGAAGATGCGCTCATGGCTACGCAGGTTCTCCTGGGCCAGGCGCACCATGTCCTGGCGGCGCAGCACATCGAGATAGACCTCGGCCACATCCAGCGCAGTGCGCTCGGACGTACCCAGCAGGGCATAGGCGCGGGAGTTCACGGTGGCCTGCTGGCGGCCTACTTCGTTCCTGGTGGCGAAACCGTCGAACACCATCTGTTGCAAGCGCAGGCTGGACTCACCCCGGGTCATGGTCTTCCAGTGGTCGTTGCCGGTGGCCCGGGTGGTCACGTCATCAGTGCCCTCGCGGCCGTATCCGCCCAGCAGGTCCACGGAAGGCAGGTAGCCCCCCTTCGCAGCCTGCAATTGCTTGTCGGCCGACAGGCGGCTGTTCACTCCGGCCTGGACTTCCGGGTGGACATCCATGGCCCGCTGCATTGCCTCGGAAAGGCTCTGGGCGTGGACGGGAAGGCTTGCGACCAAAGCAAACGGAAGAAGGGTGGAGAATCGCAGACGCATATTCTGGGCTTCCTTTTCGTTGAATTCGAGGTCCGGGCAATTCAGCGGTTCTTGCTTCCCGTCAAGGTTCCTGTTTCGCGCACTGCATGACGCGAGACGAGGACATGAATATCAAAGTGACAGCATGCATTCGATTGTTTAGGATGAAAGCCAATTGGTCAATAGTTTGGCATATAGCTAATAGCCATTTGCAATAAGCCAAAATATTGGCGACGGCTTTATGCCATGCCTTAACTATAGAAGGGAATGTGAGTCCTGCGCCTGGTAGTCGTTATCCACGACCCCAGCGACGACAGCCAACTGAGAGTCAATTCAGGAGAGTTATCCATGAGCAGTGTGATTGCGATCGTCAAAAGCATTGTTGGTCAGGTCATGGCCATGTCGCCGGAAGGATTCCAGCGCCTGCTCGTGGAAGGCGACCGCCTATTCGAAGGCGACCAGCTGCAGACCGGCCTCGAAGGCATGGTGACCCTCGAACTGGCTGACGGCCGCACCCTTGACCTGGGCCACGGCACCCAATGGAGCGAAGCGGACGCCATTGCCGCCGTTGAACCCCGGGCCGTCGAAGCAGCGCCCCAGACACCAGCCGATGGCGTGGCGCAATTGCAGAAAGCGATCGAGGCCGGCATCGACCCGACCCGGGAACTCGAAGCCACCGCAGCCGGCGCGAGTGCTGGTGGCGCTGGTGGCGGTTCCGCCGGTGGTGGCCACAGCTTCGTGATGCTGGACACCACCGCCGCTCGCGTTGATGCCACCATCGGCTTCCTCACCGGCGCCGCCCCCGTAGCCGGCGAGCCACGGCCAGAGAAAGAATCGACGCCGCTGAATGAAGCGCCGCTGCCGCCAGTGCCCCTGCCGGAAAGCCCGCTGCCGGTAGAGCCCCTACCGGTACCGGATGGGCCGAACAGCGCCCCCCAAGGCCAGGACGCCAGCATTACCACCAACGAAGACACCCCGGTGCACGGGCAGTTGGGCGCGACCGACCCGGACGGCGACGCCCTTGCCTACAGCCTGGGCGATGGGCCGCGCAATGGATCGCTGCTGATCGATCCGGACGGCTCCTACACCTACACCCCGAACAAGGATTTCAACGGCGGCGACAGCTTCACCGCCATCGTCGACGACGGCAAGGGCGGCACCGCCACCATCACCATCACCATCGGCGTGAACCCGGTAAATGATGCTCCTGCCGCAGCTGACGACGGCCCGGCCGCCGTCACCGAGGACGCCTCGACGACCGGCAATGTCCTGGCCAACGACAGCGATGTCGACGGCGACAGCCTGACCGTTACCCAGTTCAGCATTGGCGGCAGCAACTACCAGGCCGGTCAGGTCGCCGTGATCGATGGCGTCGGATCGCTGGTGATCAATGGCGATGGCTCCTACACCTTCACCCCGGCACCGAACTACACCGGTCCGCTACCGATCGCCACATACACCGTCAGCGACGGCAGCCTGACCGACACCGCCGAGCTGAGCCTTGCCGATGTGTCGCCGGTCAATGATGCTCCTGAGACTCAAGCGACTTCGACCTCCGGCGCCGAGGATGCCGTCGGCATCCCGGTCGCCCTGAGCGGCAGCGACCTGGACGGCAGCATCGACCACTTCGTGATCAAGTCGCTGCCGGCCAACGGCACCCTGCTGCTCAATGGCGTGGCCCTGGCCGTCGGCGCCGAAGTGCCGGCCAGCAGCAATGCCGCAAGCGTCACCTTCGTGCCCAACGCCAACTGGAATGGCAGCACGGACTTCCAATACTCCGCCGTGGATAACCTCGGTCTGGAAGACAGCTCCCCGGCCACCGCGACCGTCACGGTCACCCCAGTCAACGATGCACCGGAGACTCATGCGACTTCCGCCTCCGGCAACGAGGACAATCCGATCAGTGTCAGCCTGAGAGGCTCGGATATCGACGGCAGCATCGACCACTTCGTCATCAAGTCCCTGCCCGCCGATGGCACCCTGCTGCTCAATGGCGTAGCCCTGGCGGTCGGTTCCCAGGTGCCCGCCAGCGCCAACGGCGCGACCGTGACCTTTGTGCCGGCTGCCAATTGGAATGGCTCGACCAACTTCGACTACGCCGCGGTGGATGGCCAAGGCCTGGAAGATGCCACCCCGGCTACTGCCACGATCAGCATTGCCGCGGTCAACGATGCACCCGAGACTGCTGCCACCTCCACCTCCGGCGCGGAGGATACCGTCGGTATTCCGGTGGCGTTGAGCGGCAGCGATCTCGACGGCTCGGTCGACCATTTCGTCATCAAGTTGCTGCCGGTCAATGGCACCCTGCTGCTCAACGGCGTGGCCCTGGCGGTCGGCGCCGAAGTGCCGGCCGCGGCCAACGGCGCCACTGTGACCTTCGTGCCGAATGCCAATTGGAATGGCTCCACCAGCTTCCAGTACGCCGCCGTGGATAACCTCGGCTTGGAAGACAGCTCTCCGGCTACCGCGACCGTCACGGTCACCCCGGTCAACGATGCGCCCGAGACTGCTACTACCGCCGCCTCCGGCGCGGAGGCTGCCGCCGGCATTCCGGTGGCGCTGAGCGGCAGCGACGTGGACGGCAGCATCGACCACTTCGTGATCCAGTCCCTGCCGGCCAATGGCACCTTGCTGCTCAACGGCGTAGCCCTGGCGATTGGCGCAGAGGTATCGGCTACCGCCAATGGCGCGACTCTCACCTTCGTGCCGAATGCCAATTGGAATGGCTCCACCAGCTTCCAGTACGCCGCGGTGGATGACTTGGGATTGGAAGACAGCTCCCCGGCCACCGCGACCGTCACAGTCACCCCGGTCAACGATGCGCCCGAGACTGCTACTACCGCCGCCTCCGGCGCGGAGGATGCCGCGGGTATTCCAGTGGCCCTCAGCGGCAGCGATCTCGACGGCTCGGTCGACCATTTCGTCATCAAGTCACTGCCGGCCAATGGCACCTTGCTGCTCAACGGCGTAGTCCTGGCGATTGGCGCAGAGGTACCGGCTACCGCCAATGGCGCCAGTGTCACCTTTGTGCCGAACGCCAATTGGAATGGCAGCACCGACTTCCAATACGCTGCCGTGGATAACCTCGGTCTGGAAGACAGCAGCGCAGCCACCGCCACTATCAATGTCGTGTCGGTCAACGATGCCCCTGAAACTCAAGCGAG
>NZ_JBHSOU010000052.1:0-88244 GCF_042656385.1 Pseudomonas sp. GCM10022186 | reverse complement strand
GTCATCAAGTCGCTGCCGGTCAATGGCACCCTGCTGCTCAATGGCGTGGCCCTGGCCGTCGGTGCCGAAGTGCCGGCTACCGCCAATGGCGCCAGTGTCACCTTCGTGCCGAACGCCAATTGGAATGGCAGCACCGACTTCCAGTACGCCGCCGTGGATAACCTCGGTCTGGAAGACAGCAGCGCAGCCACCGCCACTATCAATGTCGTGTCGGTCAACGATGCCCCTGAAACTCAAGCGACTTCTGCCTCCGGCGCGGAGGATGTCGCCGGCATTCCGGTGGCGCTGAGCGGCAGCGACCTGGACGGCTCGGTCGACCATTTCGTCATCAAGTCGCTGCCGGTCAATGGCACCCTGCTGCTCAATGGCGTGGCCCTGGCCGTCGGTGCCGAAGTGCCGGCTACCGCCAATGGCGCCAGTGTCACCTTTGTGCCGAACGCCAATTGGAATGGCAGCACGGACTTCCAGTATGCCGCCGTGGATAACCTCGGTCTGGAAGACAGCAGCGCAGCCACCGCCACTATCAATGTCGTGTCGGTCAACGATGCCCCTGAAACTCAAGCGACTTCTGCCTCCGGCGCGGAGGATGCCGCGGGTATTCCAGTGGCCCTCAGCGGCAGCGATCTCGACGGCTCGGTCGACCATTTCGTCATCAAGTCGCTGCCGGTCAATGGCACCCTGCTGCTCAATGGCGTGGCCCTGGCCGTCGGTGCCGAAGTGCCGGCCACCGCCAACGGCGCCAGTGTCACCTTCGTGCCCAACGCCAACTGGAATGGCTCCACCAGCTTCCAGTACGCCGCGGTGGATAACCTGGGTCTGGAAGACAGCAGCCCAGCCACGGCCACAATCAACATTGCGGCGGTCAACGATGCCCCGGAAACCGCGGCCACCTCCGCCTCCGGCGCTGAGGATACCGTCGGCATTCCGGTCGCCCTCAGCGGTAGCGATCTTGACGGCTCGGTCGACCATTTCGTCATCAAGTCGCTGCCGGCCAACGGCACCCTGCTGCTCAATGGCGTGGCCCTGGCCGTCGGTGCCGAAGTGCCGGCCACCGCCAACGGCGCCAGTGTCACCTTCGTGCCCAACGCCAATTGGAATGGTAGTACCGACTTCCAATACGCCGCCGTGGATAACCTCGGTCTGGAAGACAGCGCCCCGGCCACTGCCACCATCACAGTCGCTTCGCTCAACGATGCCCCTGAAACTCAAGCGACTTCTGCCTCCGGCGCGGAGGATGCCGCGGGTATTCCAGTGGCCCTCAGCGGCAGCGATCTCGACGGCTCGGTCGACCATTTCGTCATCAAGTCGCTGCCGGCCAATGGCACCCTGCTGCTCAACGGCGTGGCCCTGGCCGTCGGTGCCGAAGTGCCGGCCAGCGCCAACGGAGCCAGTGTCACCTTCGTGCCCAACGCCAACTGGAATGGCAGCACGGACTTCCAGTATGCCGCCGTGGATAACCTCGGTCTGGAAGACAGCTCTCCGGCTACTGCCACCATTACAGTCGCTTCGCTCAACGATGCCCCTGAAACTCAAGCGACTTCTGCCTCCGGCGCGGAGGATGCCGCCGGCATTCCGGTGGCGCTGAGCGGCAGCGACCTGGACGGCTCGGTCGACCATTTCGTCATCAAGTCGCTGCCGGTCAATGGCACCCTGCTGCTCAATGGCGTGGCCCTGACCGTCGGCGCCGAAGTCCCAGCCACCGCCAATGGCGCGACTCTCACCTTTGTGCCCAACGCCAACTGGAATGGCAGCACGGACTTCCAATACTCCGCGGTGGACAACGGGGGTCTGGAAGACAGCAGCCCAGCCACGGCCACGATCAACATTGCGGCGGTCAACGATGCGCCCGAGACTGCTGCCACCTCCGCCTCCGGCGCGGAGGATGCCGCCGGCATCCCAGTCGCCCTCACCGGTAGCGATAGCGATGGCAGCGTCGACCACTTCGTGATCAAGTCCCTCCCCGCCAATGGCACCCTGCTGCTCAACGGCGTAGCCCTGGCGATTGGCGCCGAAGTGCCGGCCACCGCCAACGGCGCCAGCGTCACCTTCGTACCCAACGCCAACTGGAATGGCAGTACCGACTTCCAGTACGCCGCGGTGGACAACGGGGGTCTGGAAGACAGCTCCCCGGCCACCGCCACAATCAGCATTACCGCCGTCAACGATGCACCCGAGACTGCTGCCACCTCCGCCTCTGGCGCTGAGGGTTCGGCCGGCATTCCGGTCGCCCTCAGCGGCAGCGATAGCGATAGCGATGGCAGCATCGACCACTTCGTCATCAAGTCCCTGCCCGCCAACGGCACCCTGCTGCTCAATGGCGTAGCCCTGGCCGTCGGCGCCGAAGTGCCGGCCAGCAGCAATGCCGCAAGCGTCACCTTCGTGCCCAACGCCAACTGGAACGGCTCCACCAGCTTCCAATACGCCGCAGTGGATAACCTCGGCCTGGAAGACGCCAGCCCGGCCACCGCCACACTCAGCGTTGCCGCGGTCAACGACGGACCGGTATTCGGCACGCCCACCGGAACGGCCATTGTTTCGGAGGAAGGCCTGGCAGCCGGCCTGGTGGACAGCACGGGATCGCCGAGCGACACGACCAACGCGCTGGTCGCCACCGGCACCTTCGCCATCAGCGATATCGACAGTCCGAGCCTGTCGGTGACACTGACGGCGCCGGCCACCGCCCTGACCTCCAATGGAGTGCCCCTGACCTGGTCGGGCAACGGCACCTCGACACTGAGCGCCAGCGCCGGCGGCCAGCCGGTCATGACTATCAGCATCACCAGTGCGGGGGCCTATACCGTGACCCTGCTCGGCCAGGTGGATCATCCGCAGGCCAATCTGGAAGATGTGCTCAGCTTCTCGGTGGGCGTGACGGCCAGCGATGGCGCGAGCAGCGCCAGCGGGACCCTGCAAGTCAGCGTCGAGGACGACGCCCCCGTCCTTGCGACCCCGATGCAAAGCATCATGCTGGACAGTTCCGGGGCCACGGCCATTGGCGATCTCAACCTGTCCACGGGCGCCGATGCCAACGGTAGCTCAGTGCAGTTCAGCACGACGACGGGCGTTTCCGTCGATGCCAGCGGCTACATCCTGAGCACCACCTTGGACAAGAGCGGGACTGTGATCAGTTCGTCGAGCTACCTGACCTACCAGGGCAGCAAGCTGCATTACGTGACCGGGACCAACTCCCTGACCGCTGTCAGCGCGGATGGCACCCAGGTGTTCAAGATCACGGCCGACCCGGTCAGTGGCCAGTACCAGGTCACCAACTACGTGAACCTGGACTCGCCCTCCTCGACCTTCACCACCTTCGACCTCTCCGGCGGCAACTCGGGGGCCTATGATCTGGGCGTCGGCAGCCAGTTCAGCCTCCAGGCCACGGCGACCACCATCAACTCGAGCAACCAGGTGGTAACCGACACGGTGAACACCAGCGACAACAGCTTCGGCGTCGGCAGCGGCCAATCGATCGACACGGGCGATGTGCTCAAATTCACCTTCATCGACAAGAGCACCAACCAGGCAACCGACATGACGTCCGTTTCGCTGACCACCGACAAGCTCGGTAGCGGCGAGAAACTCACCTGGACCGCCTTCGACAGCGCCGGCATTGCCGTTGGCAGCGGCACGGTGAACGGCGTGTCGGGCGGCAGCGCTTCCTTCACCATCGACTCCAGCAAGCTCAACAGCGGCGAGCATGAATTCAGCTCGATCAGTTTCGGTGCCGGCGCCGGTACCTCCTACAAGCTGCTCATCAGCGCCATCACCGGGCAGACCGAGGCGTACGACCAGCGCATCACCCTGGGCATGAAGGCCGCCGACGGCGATCTCGACAGCACGGCCAGCCAGTCAATGCAGATCACCTTCGACTCGGACAACACCATCCAGGCCGGCTCCAGCGGTTCCGCTCTGGGTGGAGGCAGCGGCGCCAACAACCTGATCGGCGGCAGCGGCGATGACATCCTCACTGGCGGCAGCGGCAACGACACCATGACCGGCGGCGCTGGCGCCGACACCTTCACCTGGAAGTCCGGCGATGCGGGCACCGCGGGCAGCCCCGACCTGGACGTGGTGAAGGACTTCAAGCCGCAGACGGAACAGGACCGGCTGGACCTCAGCGACCTGCTGCACGGGGAAACGACCAGCAATATCGACAACTATCTCAAGCTGATCGTCGACTCCGGCACCGGCAACGCCACCCTGCTGGTCAGCAAGGAGGGGCACCTCAACGATGGCGGCAGCGCCGCCAGCCACGCCGACCTCAGTGTCACCCTGGAAGGCGCGGCCTCGCAGCTCAGCGGCTCCTCCATCAACTCGCTGATCGCGGGCGCCGACCCGACCATCAAGGTCGACCAGAACTGACACCCCAGCCCGTCCGCAACCGCCACGGTGGTTGCGGACGGGGGGCGCCTGCCCTCATGCTCGCGGCAGTCCAGAAGGGAGACTCACCATGTTCTACATCCAGCGCGACGAAGACGGAAACCTGGCGCGCGTCGAAGCGGCTGCGTTCGACGAAATGACCGGCACCTTGCCCGCTGACGATCAGGAGATCCAGGCCTGGTACGCCAACCTGGCGATGCAGAGCAGCCTCCTGCAACTGAAGCAGAGCGACCTGGACATGATCCGGGTGCTCGACGACCTGATCACGGTGCTGATGGCCAAGGGCATCATCCGCATCACTGACCTGCCTCCGGCGGCGCAGTCCAAGCTGCTCAGCCGAAACCAGGCGCGTGAAGCCCTGGGCGGCATTTCGCGGCTGATAGTCGAGGAAGAGGACGAAGCGGGCTCGGGGTTGATCTGAGTCCGGCCGACCGCCGTTCTCTTGTGGGGGCGAATTCATTTGCACTTGGGAAACCACGTCCTGGGGACGTGGTCATGAGTCAGCGACTCTGCCTGTGACGATTCGAATACCCAGGCTAGCAGGATGAAGCCGATGCGGTAGGGTCCAGGCCAGGCGAAAGGGGGCGGTCTTGTGCACGGGGAGGATTCGCCCCCTTCCAGGGGGCTAGCGCAAGTCCAGGTTCTACGAACGTGGATGTTTACTCGCCATGCAGGCCACAGGCCTGCCGGGGGAACTCCCCCGGGGCAAAACTCCTGCACTCGCCCCACCAGATCAGCTCCGTCGCCAGGATCGCCTGCCAGGCATCGATCCTGTGTTTGCCGGGGCCGAAGGGGCCGCAGAGTGATGCGGCCCGACGTTGCCGGGATCGGCGTGGGCGGCGGGTCAGCGCAGTCCACGCAGGTGCAGGAAACCGAACAGCAGGACCTGTAGCCGTTCCAGCCAGGGAAACGGCCGCGCCTGCAGTCTGCGGTTGAACAATGCGGCTTCGCCCACGTGGGCCAGCAGGATGACGCCGGCCGTCAGCAACAGCGGCCGATGCAGGGGTTCGCCGAAGGGATAGACGAGGTTGAGCAGGGCCACCAGCCAGAACATGGCCAGGGTGCCCTTGAGGAAGGAAGGCAGGTGCATGGGATCTCCCGAAGGTGCGGATCAGGCGGCCAGTGTGCCGACTGCTGTCTTGCGACTCTCCGCACTTTCGATTGGCGCCTGCCTGCCTTCGATCAACGCAGGGTCAGGGCGATGGGCGCTTCCTCGAAATCGAAGCAGGCGAGGAAGGCCTTGATGTCCAGCAGGTTGCCATCCACCTTCACGTCACCCAGCAGGGCCCCCTTGAGCAGGCCGTTCTCGCCGCTGATGACGGTGTCGAGATAGGTCTTGTCGAAGGTCAGCTTGAGCCTGGTACCCTCGGGTATGCCCTTGTGCAGCTGGGCAACACCCCGACGGACTTCCAGGGCCCACTCCTCCTGGATGTCGGGGAAGACGAAGCCCAGGGTCAGGTTCACATCGGCGCTCTTATCGGGATCGATGCGGGTCACCCAGTTCTGCAGGAAAATGCGCGCCGGCAGATTCTTCAGCATGTCCGGCGAGAGGAAGGCATCGCGCATGCCCTGGGACAGCTGCAGCGCAGCGTCGCCATCCAGCTTGCCTTCCAGCTCCATGGCGCTCATCAGGTACCAGTTGCGCCAGTTGATGTTCATGCTGGCATAGCCCAGGCGGCGGAAGCTGCGTGCCTTGATCTCGCGGGCCAGCTGGTCGTCGTGATCGATGCGGATGGCGTAGCCGGCCAGTTCGGCGGCCCACTGGTAGTCGCCCTTGAGGTAGGCCTCGCCGGCCGCCATCAGCACCTTGTCGCGCCCCCCCATCATCTCCACCAGGCGCTTGGCCTTCTCGGCCGGTGGGGTGGGGTCGAGCTCCACCGGGTCGCCCTGGAACCAGCCCAGGTAGCCCTGGTAGATCTGCCGCACGCTGTGCTTCACGGTGCCGTAGTACTCGCGCAGGTAAGGGGTGTAGCCAGCCAGGTAAGGCGGCAGCTTGACCTTCTCCACCAGCTCGTCCGGAGTCAGTCCCTTGTTCATCCAGCGCACGGTCTGGTCGTGGACGTAGGCAATGGCGTCACGGGTCATGCGCAGCACCTCTTCCACCTTGTCCTTGCCGGATACCGGTTGGCCGTGCAGCGGCACCATATAGTCGGCCTGGAAGTCCCGCAGCTTGTCCAGGCTCTTCACCCAGACCACCGGATCGCGGAACTTGGTGCCACGCAGGGTGTGGATATTCGGCAGGGTCGGGCCCTGGGTCACCTCGGCGCTGATCAGCACCTTGTTCTCGGGCAGGAACAGCACGATCTCGTCCGGCGCCTCGCTGGGCACATGGAGGAACTGCACCGGCAGGCCGGCGATGCGCGTGTCGAGGCGGTCCTTGAAGGTGACGGTGGGGGCGATGAAGGTGGAGGCCCCTTCATGGGCCAGCGGGCCGAGGCCGGCATTCATGTCCTTCTTGTCGGCCTCCGGCAACGCCACGCCGAAGCTGTAGCCCGAACGCATGCCGAGGATCGGGCCGACCAGGGCGCCCTGGGTCACCACATTCTCCAACAGGGTCTCCTGGGCGTAGATCTGCACCTCGCCATTCTTCACCTGCTCTTCGCTGACGAAGCCTTTCACGCCGTTGATATGGTCGGGGTGGAAGTGGGTGTAGACGATGGCCTTGATCGGCTTGTCGCTGATCTTGCGGAATTCGGCCAGCACCTTGCGCGACTGCTCGGCGGACTCGCCGGTGTCGACGATGATCAGCCCCTCGGGCGCCTCGATCATCACGCTGTTGGCGAGGTTCCAGCCCACCGCCGAATACACGTTGTCGGCGATCTTGTAGACCTTCTCGCTGAAGTGCCGGGTGTGTTCGGCCAGCTCGGGGTTGATGCTGGGCTGGATGTTTTCCTCGGGAAGGGCGGCGTCGGCGCCCAGGGGCAGCGCGGCGGCGAGGAGCAGGCCGCTGAAACGGGTGGTGATGCGCATGGTTCGCTCGGGAATTGTTGTGATGGGCGCAGACAGGCTGGCAGCAGGCAGCTAATAATTCCAATGCATTCCCCTTCAACTTCCGATGCAGATGACGCATGAACGACCTTCGCCAGCTCCGCCACTTCGTCGCCCTCGCCGAATACGGCCACTTCGCCCGCGCGGCCGAAGCGGTCAATCTCAGCCAGCCGGCGCTCAGCCGCAGCATCCAGGCCCTTGAGGCAAGCCTGGGCTGCAGCCTGCTGGATCGCGGGCCACGGCAGATCAGCCTGACCGCCCACGGACGACTGGTGCTGGAACACGCCCGGCGCCTGCTGGACGGCAGCCGCGCCCTGCGCAGCGCGGTGACCCAGCTCGA
This sequence comes from Pseudomonas sp. GCM10022186, assembly GCF_042656385.1. Taxonomy (NCBI): domain Bacteria; kingdom Pseudomonadati; phylum Pseudomonadota; class Gammaproteobacteria; order Pseudomonadales; family Pseudomonadaceae; genus Pseudomonas; species Pseudomonas sp. GCM10022186. The sequence goes on along the minus strand of NZ_JBHSOU010000052.1, from coordinate 80,536 downwards.
CAACCTCGACAGCGGCGAACTGCGCCTGGGCGCAGGGCCCTACCCCGCCGCACGCCTCGTGCCCCGCGCCCTGGGCCGCTTCGCCAGTCGCCACCCCGGCGTGCGCGTGCAGCTCAGCCTGGACAACTGGCACCGCCTGCGCCAGCTCCTCCTGGACGACACCATCGAATTGTTCGTCGCCGATATCCGTGAACTCACGGACGATCCGCTGCTGGACATCACCCCCCTGCGCCGCCACCCCGGCACCCTCTTCTGCCGGCCCGGGCATCCACTGCTGGATCAGGGCCGACTGCGGTTCGCCGACCTCGCCCGCTACGCCCTGGCCGGCACTCAGTTGCCGACGGAGGTGGCACGGGCCATTGGTGAACTGGCCGGCAGCGACAAACCGCTGGGCATCGAGTGCGACAACTTCATGGTGCTGAAGGCACTGGTGGCCGAGAGCGACGTGATCAGCATGGCACCCTGGGATGTGGTGGCTGACGACATAGCTGCAGGGCGCCTGGCAGTCCTGGAAATTCCCGCCAATGAGCTGTCGTCATCGGCCTATGGCGTGGTCAGCCATGCCGCGCGCAGCCTCTCTCCGGCTGCGCGGGTGGTAAGGGAGCTGTTGCTGGACGAGGACCGGCGCTTCCCGCCCGCCTAGCGGCGGTACTGCTGCGACCAGTCGCTGCGGTTGTTGTAGCGGTGGTTGTTGTGCGGGCGCGCCTCGTAGCCCGGCTGTACCCGGTAGTACTGGCGGTTGTCCGGCTGGACGTTGTTCTTGCCCCAGGTCCGCAGGCGCGGCGAATAGTCGTGGCGGCGCTCCTGGAAGTTGTCGTAGCGCGGCTGATAGTAGCGACGGTCATGCCGGTATTTGCGGTCATGGTCGTAGTAGTGCTTGTCGTATCGCTTGTAGGGCTTGTCGTAGTAGTAGTCCTTGCGGCCGTCGTACTTGCGGCGGTCGTAATAGCGGTGCTTGTCGTAGCGGTGGTCGACTATGTAGTAGTGCTTGCGTGGCGGGTCGTCGTAGTAGCGGTCCACTCGGTAGCCGTCGTGGTAACCGCGACCGTAGTAATCGTCGTCGTAGTCATAGACGGCACAGCCGCCCAGAACCAGGCTCAGTACTGCAAGGAAAATGGATCGATAGGACATGGCGGCCTCCTTCGACCGCGAGGGACGAGCGCAGACAGATGTCGGCGATCGGGATCGCTCCCACTGCGTTGGACAACGGGCCCTACGGAACAACGCGCGGCATCTGTCGGAAAAATCCTTTTCCACTTGTTGCAACGCACCAAGTTGACGCCCGACGCCCCATGAGCGGGCATCGCGCAGCGTCACGAATCCCTCATTGCTCGCCCAAAGGCCCGTACCAGGCGTATCTGGCCATCTTGGCACGGCCTTCGCTTTGGCAAAGGCGTGCAGGAGCTGCCCGGATCACCGGGCCCGCGGCACCACAATTTGCAATGGCTGGCTAGGGTTCCGGTCCGCGCAGGCGGATGACTGGTCCGAGAGCTGGCGACCTCCAGCGAGGTTACACGGCGGGACAAAAGCCCGGGAGAACGCGCCCCTTGACCGGGAAGTGCCGCGCCGCTCCGCCCGCCCTCAACCGAACTGGAGGTTCTCCATGCGCAAGCCCCGTCTGTTCGCCCTCGCCGCTGCCGTCCTGGCCGCCGCCCTCAGCTTCAACACCTCCGCCGCCCGGAAGGACAGCTTCAACGTCTGCTGGACCATCTACGCCGGCTGGATGCCCTGGGAGTACGGCGCCACCCAAGGCATAGTCGACAAGTGGGCGAAGAAGTACGGCATCGAGATCCAGGTCACCCAGCTCAACGACTATGTCGAATCCATCAACCAGTACACCGCAGGTGGGTTCGACGGCTGCACCATGACCAACATGGACGCCCTGACCATCCCCGCCGCCGGCGGCGTGGACAGCACCGCGCTGATCGTCGGCGACTTCTCCAACGGCAACGATGGCGTGGTGGTGAAGGGCGAAGGCAAGACCCTGGCCGACCTCAAGGGCATGCCCATCAACCTGGTGGAACTGTCCGTCTCCCACTACCTGCTGGCCCGCGCCCTGGAGCGCGTCGACCTGTCCGAGAAGGACGTGCAGGTGGTGAACACCTCCGATGCCGATATCGCCGCCGCCTTCGACACCGCCGAGGTCCAGGCGGTGACCACCTGGAACCCCATGCTCGCCGAACTCAAGGGCAAGCCCGGCACCAGCCTGGTGTTCGACTCCAGCAAGGTGCCCGGGGAAATCATGGACATGATGGTGGTAAACACCCAGACCCTGCAGGACAACCCCGCCCTGGGCAAGGCGCTGACCGGCGCCTGGTTCGAGATCGTCGCGCTGATGAATGCCGGCACCGCCGAAAGCGCCGCCGCCCTGGAACACATGGCCAAGGCTTCCGGCACCGACCTGGCCGGTTACCAGGCGCAATTGGCCGCCACCCGCATGTTCTACACGCCGGCCGATGCCCTGGCCTTCGTCACCAGCCCGAAATTGCCGGCAACCATGGACAAGGTGGCCAATTTCAGCTTCAGCCACGGCCTGCTGGGCGAAGGCGCCAAGGACGCCAGCGCGGTGGGCATGAGCTTCGCCAAGGGCCTGATCACCGGCGACAAGGGCAACGTGAAGCTGCGCTTCGACCCGACCTACGTGCAGCTGGCCGCCGACGGCAAGCTCTGACAACCCCGTAGGTTGGCGCCGAGAAACGAGGCCCAACGCGGCCATTCGTTGGGCCTCGCTGCGCTCGGCACCAACCTACCCGTCCTACACAACCGAGAACCCGCCATGCGCCTGATCAACCGCCAACCGGACCGCGCCGGCCGCCTGATCCTGGTCCTGCTGCCGTTCGCCCTGCTGCTGCTGGCCTACTTCACCGGCTCGGCGGCCCGGCTCACGGAGAACCCCAACGACAAGCTGCTGCCCGGCGCCGCGCAGATGGCGGACGCCATCGAGCGCCTGGCCTTCACCGAAGACAAGCGCTCGGGCGACTACCTGTTCTGGCAGGACAGCGCCTCCAGCCTCAAGCGCCTCGCCATCGGCCTGTGCATCGCCGCCCTGCTGGGGCTGGCCCTGGGTATCGCCGCCGGCACCCTGCCGCTGTTCGGCGCGCCGCTGTCGCCGCTGCTGACGGTGCTATCGATGGTCCCGCCGCTGGCGATCCTGCCGATCCTGTTCATCGTCTTCGGCCTCGGCGAGCTGTCCAAGGTGATGCTGATCGTCATCGGCATCGCCCCGTCCATCGCCCGCGACCTGGAGCAGCGTGCGCGGGAAATCCCCCGCGAGCTGCTGATCAAGGCGCAGACCCTGGGCGCCAACACCTGGACCCTGATCCTGCGCGTGGTGCTGCCGCAGCTCCTGCCGCGCCTGCTCATCTCCCTGCGCCTGGTGCTCGGCTCGGCCTGGCTGTTCCTCATCGCCGCCGAGGCCATCGCCTCCACCGATGGCCTGGGCTACCGCATCTTCCTGGTCCGCCGCTACCTGGCCATGGACGTGATCCTGCCCTACGTGGCCTGGATCACCCTGCTCGCCTGGCTGATGGACCTGGGCCTGCGCCAGCTCACCCGCCTGGCCTTCCCCTGGTACGAAGGAGCCAAGGCATGAGCTTCATCTGCGTTCGCAATCTGTGGCAGGCGTATGGCGACCAGGTCGTGCTGGAGAACCTCAACCTGTCGGTAAATGAAGGCGAGTTCTGCACCCTCGTGGGCGCATCCGGCTGCGGCAAATCCACCTTCCTGCGCATGCTGCTGGGCCAGGAATCTCCCAGTCGCGGCAGCATCCAACTGGACGGCCAGCCGCTGCTAGCCGAACCCGATGCCAGCCGCGGCGTGGTATTCCAGCGCTACTCGGTGTTCCCCCACCTGAACGTGCTGGACAACGTCGCCCTCGGCCTGGAACTGCCCCGCGCGCCGCTGTTCGGCCGCCTATTCGGCGGCGCCAGGCGCGCGGCCCGCGAAGAGGCTGCCGCCATCCTCGCCAAGGTCGGCCTGGGCCATGCCCTGGACAAGTACCCGAGCCAACTCTCCGGCGGCATGCAGCAGCGCCTGGCCATCGCCCAGGCGCTGGTGATGAAGCCCCGTGTGCTGCTGCTGGACGAACCCTTCGGCGCCCTCGACCCGGGCATCCGCAAGGACATGCATGAACTGCTGCTGGGGCTCTGGCGGGAAACCCGGCTGACCGTGTTCATGGTCACCCACGACCTCTCCGAAGGCTTCAGCCTGGGCACCCGCCTGCTGGTCTTCGACAAGGTGCGCCAGGACCCGCAGGCGCCCAACGCCTATGGCGCGCGCATCACCTACGACATCCCCCTGAACGCCGACCGCCGCAGCGCCCGCGCGGCCGTCGAGGCATTGCCGGAGCGGCTCGCCACCGCCCTGCGGCCCGCCATCGCCCACTGACAAGGAGCCTGCCCATGAGCGAATCCCTGGCCCTGCGCCCGACCCTTTACGAAGAAACCGTCCCCGGTGGCGGCCATGCCTCCTTCGTGCTCAAGCGCGGCCAACTGCTGCGCATCACCGACATCGAGGGCGGCGCCAACGTCAGCCTGCTGCTGCTCAACGCCCATGAGAAAAGCGAGCGCCTGAACCTGCCGGACAGCCTCAAGTGCCAGCACACCGCCAGGCTCACCACCGGCCACTGCCTCTACTCCGACATGGGCCGGGTGCTGGCCGCCATCACCGCCGACACCTGCGGCTGGCACGACAGCTTCGGCGGCGTGCTGAACGCCGACGAAGTGAAGGAAAAGTACGGCACCGGCCGCTACCAGGAACTGCGCAACGGCTTCTTCCGCAACGGCGTGGACAACCTGCTGGTGGAGATGGGCAAGTGGGACCTCAACCTGCAGGACCTGCTGATGTGCCTGAACCTGTTCAGCAAGGTGACGGTGGACGGTGACGGCTGCTTCCACTTCGCGCCGGGCAACTCCAAGGCCGGCGACTACCTCGAGCTCTACGCCCCCATGGACTGCCTCGTGGTGCTCACCGCCCTGCAGCACCCCATGGACCCGAACCCCGCCTACGCCCCCAAGCCCGTGCAGCTGACCTGGCAGCAGGTGCAGAGCGACGGCATCACCCTGCTCTGCCGCACCTCGCGCCCGGAGAACGGCCGCGGCTTCCACAACACCGAACGCCTGTACATCTGAGGACCGCCCCATGAACCCGATCCCCAGCGAAAAGCACCCCGAAGCCGCCGTCTACCGCGCCGTGATCGCCGCCGGCGAACCCTTCATCACCGAGGTGAAGGCCGGCCAGACCCTGCGCCTCTCCGACCTGGAAGGCAACCAGGCGGTGGACACCCTCTTCTACAATGCGCGCAACCCGCGCGAGCGCTACGACGTGCAGCGCACCCTGCGCAAGCAGAACCGCGTCTACCTCGGCCCCGGCAGCGTGCTCTGGTCCAACCTCGGCAACCCCATGCTGACCATCGCCGCCGACACCTGCGGCCGCCACGACACCCTCGGCGGCGCCTGCGCCCAGGAAAGCAACAGCGTGCGCTACGCCCTCGACCGGCGCTACATGCACAGCTGCCGCGACAACTTCCTGCGCGCCAGCCTGCACGACGGCCGCCTGGGCAAGCGCGACATCGGCGCCAACATCAACTTCTTCATGAACGTGCCGGTCACCCCCGAAGGCGGCCTGACCTTCGAGGACGGCATCTCCGCCGCCGGCAAGTACGTCGAGCTCATCGCGCACATGGACATCATCGTGCTGATCTCCAACTGCCCGCAGCTGAACAACCCCTGCAACGGCTGGAACCCGACTCCGGCGGAGGTGCTGGTATGGGAGTGAAGCCGCAAGCGGTGCGGCGCTGGCTCTTCCTGCTCTGCCAGAGCCGCGCAGGCCAATGCCTGCGCAAGCCCCCCGTAGGATGGGTAGAGCCTGCGAAACCCATCAAGCGGTGATGGGTTTCGCTCCGCTCGCGGAACGCCGCCCGCCCCATCCTACGCCCCTCACCCCAGCCCTCTCCCAAAGGGAGAGGGAGCCAAGACTCCAACCACGGACGACCGTGGTGCAGACCGAATACCGGCGGGACGGCCCGCCACTCATGGGGAAAGCCTCATGTTCGACAAACTCCTGATCGCCAACCGCGGCGCCATCGCCTGCCGCATCCTGCGCACCCTGCGCCAGCTCGATGTGCGCGGCGTAGCCGTGTATTCCGAAGCCGACGCCGCCAGCCTGCATATCCAGCAGGCGGACCAGGCCATCAGCCTGGGCGAAGGCCCCGCCGCCAGCACCTACCTGGCGGTGGACAAGATCATCAAAGCCGCCCGCGACAGCGGCGCCCAGGCCATCCACCCCGGCTATGGCTTCCTCTCCGAGAACGCCGCCTTCGCCGAAGCCTGCGAAGCTGCCGGCATCGCCTTCGTCGGCCCCACCCCGGAGCAGCTGCGGCTGTTTGGCCTCAAGCACACCGCCCGCGCCCTGGCCAAGGCCAACGGCGTGCCCATGCTGCAAGGCACCGAGCTGCTGGAAAGCCTCGACGCGGCCCTGGCTGCCGGCGAGCAGGTGGGCTACCCGGTGATGCTGAAAAGCACCGCCGGCGGCGGCGGCATCGGCATGCGCGTGTGCCGTTCGGCCGCCGAGCTGAGCGACGCCTTCGAGGCGGTGAAGCGCCTGGGGCAGAACAACTTCAGCGATTCCGGCGTATTCATCGAGAAGTACATCCAGCGTGCCCGCCACCTGGAAGTGCAGGTGTTCGGCGATGGCCGCGGCGAGGTGCTGGCCCTGGGCGTGCGCGACTGCTCGGTGCAGCGGCGCAACCAGAAGGTGCTGGAGGAAACCCCGGCGCCGAACCTGCCCGCCGGCACGGCCGAGGAGCTCTGCGCCGCCGCCATAGAGTTGGCGAAGGCCGTGAGCTACCGCAGCGCCGGAACCGTGGAATTCGTCTACGACAGCGAGGCCGAGCGTTTCTACTTCCTCGAAGTGAACACCCGCCTGCAGGTGGAGCACGGCGTCACCGAACAGGTCTGGGGCGTAGACCTGGTGCGCTGGATGATCGAACTGGCCGCCGGCACCCTGCCGCCGCTGGCCGAACTGGCGAAGGGCCTTTCGCCCGCTGGCCACGCCATCCAGGCGCGCCTCTATGCCGAGGACCCGGGCCGCGACTTCCAGCCCTGCCCAGGCCTGCTCACCGCCGTGGCGTTCCCCGAGGCGGACGGCACGGCGCTGCGCATCGACACCTGGGTGGAAGCCGGCTGCGAGATCCCTCCCTACTTCGATCCGATGATCGCCAAGGTCATCACCTGGGCGCCGAGCCGCGAGCAGGCCGGCGCCGCCCTCGACCGCGCCCTGGCAGGCACCACCCTCTATGGCGTCGAGACCAACCGCGACTATCTGCGGCAGATCCTGGCGGATTCCCCCTTCGCCAGCGGCTCGCCCTGGACCCGCTGCCTGGAGGGCCTCGCCTACCGCGCCGACACCTTCGAAGTGCTGGCCGCCGGCACCCAGACCACGGTGCAGGACTATCCCGGCCGCCTCGGTTACTGGGCCGTGGGCGTGCCGCCGTCCGGCCCCATGGACAGCCGCGCCCTGCGCCTGGGCAACCGACTGCTGGGCAACGCCGAGGGCGAGGCCGGGCTGGAAATCACCATGAGCGGCCCGACCCTGCGCTTCAACTGCGATGCAGTGGTCGCCGTCACCGGCGCGCCCATTCCCCTGACCCTCGACGGTCAGCCGCAGCCCATGGACACTGCCTTCCTTGTGCCGGCTGGCGCCACTCTCACCCTGGGCACCATCCCCGGCGCCGGCGCCCGCAGCTACCTGTGCCTGCGCGGCGGCCTGCAGCTGCCGGACTACCTCGGCAGCAAGAGCACCTTCACCCTCGGCCAGTTCGGCGGCCACGGCGGCCACGCCCTGCGTGCCGGCGACGTGCTGCACCTGGCGCCCCTGGCCGACCGCGAAAGCGGCGCCAGCCTGCCGCCGCCCCTGCGCACGCCGCTACCGGCGGTGCGCGAACTGCGGGTGATCCATGGCCCCCACGGCGCCCCGGAATACTTCACCCCGACCTACATCGACCGCTTCTTCGCCACCGACTGGGAAGTGCACTTCAACTCCAGCCGCACCGGCGTACGGCTGATCGGGCCGAAGCCGGAATGGGTGCGCGAAAGCGGCGGCGAAGCCGGCCTGCACCCCTCCAACATCCACGACAACCCCTACGCCATCGGCGCGGTGGACTTCACCGGCGACATGCCGGTGATCCTCGGCCCGGACGGCCCGAGCCTGGGTGGCTTCGTCTGCCCGGTGACGATCATCGAGGCGGACCTCTGGCAACTGGGCCAGCTCAAAGCCGGGGACAAGGTGCGCTTCGTGGCAGTGGGCATCGCCGAGGCACGCGCCTGTTCCCCTCTCCCCCCGGGAGAGGGGCTAGGGGAGAGGGATGCGTCCGCGCACACCGAACTCCCCTCACCCCAACCCTCTCCCGGAGGGAGAGGGGGCCGTCCGCAGCTCAGCTCACCCATCGTCCTCGACCTCGGCCAAGCCGACAAACGCCTGGTCGCCCGCCTCTCCGGCGACACCCACCTGCTGCTGGAAATCGGCGCACCGGAGCTGGACCTGGTGCTGCGCTTCCGCGCCCATGCGCTGATGCAGGCGCTGGAGGCCCTGGCCCTGGATGGAGTGATCGACCTGACGCCCGGCATCCGCTCCCTGCAGGTGCACTACCAGCCGGAAACCCTGCCCCTGGAGCGCCTGCTGGAAACCGTCGCCAGCCTCTGGGATGGCGTCTGCGCCGCCGGCGACCTCAAGGTGCCGTCGCGCATCGTCCACCTGCCGCTGTCCTGGGACGACCCGGCCTGCACGCTTGCCATCGAGAAATACATGACCACGGTGCGCAAGGACGCGCCCTGGTGCCCGAGCAACCTGGAGTTCATCCGCCGCATCAACGACCTGCCGAACCTCGACGAGGTGCAGCGCACGGTGTTCGACGCCAGCTACCTGGTGATGGGCCTGGGCGACGTCTACCTGGGCGCGCCGGTGGCCACGCCGCTGGACCCGCGCCACCGCCTGGTGACCACCAAGTACAACCCGGCGCGCACCTGGACCGCCGAGAACTCGGTGGGCATCGGCGGCGCCTACCTGTGCGTCTACGGCATGGAAGGCCCCGGTGGCTACCAGTTCGTCGGCCGCACCCTGCAGATGTGGAACCGCTACCGCGAGGTGGAAGCCTTCGCCGGCAAGCCCTGGCTGCTGCGCTTCTTCGACCAGATCCGCTTCTACCCCGTTTCCGCCGAGGAACTCACGCGCATCCGCCGCGACTTCCCCCTCGGCCGCTACCCGCTGCGCATCGAGGAAAACGAGCTGCATCTGGCCGACTACCAGGCCTTCCTCGCCCGCGAGGCGGAGGGCATCGCCGCCTTCCGCGCGCAGCAGCAGGCGGCCTTCAATGCCGAACGGGAACGCTGGATCGCCTCCGGCCAGGCCCACTTCGAAAGCGAGGAGCCGGCGCCGGACCTGGGCGAGGACGCGCCACTCGGCTCCGGCCAGCACGCGGTGGAAAGCCATATCGCCGGCAACCTCTGGCAGGTGCAGGTGGAGGAAGGCAGCAGTGTGAAGGCCGGCGACATCCTGGTGATCCTCGAATCGATGAAGATGGAAATCCCCCTCATCGCCCCCCGCGACGGCGTGGTGCGCGAGGTGCGGGTGCAGCCCGGCTCGCCGGTGCGCGCCGGGCAGCGGGTGGTGGTGATGGAGGAGAGCTGAGCAGGGGTTCACTGTAGGGGCGAATTCATTCGCCAAGGGCGGCGCAGCTGCCCCTTCCGGAAACTCCCAGGGCAGGCCTGCGGCCTGCTTGGCGATTGAAATCGCCCCTACAGGCACATCTGCCCACCTGCTCGCTCCTCGGGTTCTTAACCGCTAGAGTTCAAGCGGCACCGCACGCAAAAGGACCCGCAATGCCGCCGCTCAGCCGCGACCAGGCGCAACGCCGCGCCGACGATATCCAGGCCTTCTACCGGGAAGTGGAGCGCCTGCGCGAAGAGCAGGCCTTGCAGCTCGATCCCGAACAGATCGAGCGCCTGGGTGAACACCATCACCGCCTGCTGACGGGCTATCGCAGCGCCTATGACATCGACCCGGACGCCCAGGCGCGCCGCCTGTCCCTCGGCATGCGCATCACCTCCCTGCTGGGCGCCCTGGCGCTGGCCGCCAGCCTGCTGTTCTTCTTCTACCAGTTCTGGGGGCTGTTCCCCGAAGCCGCCCAGGTAGGCATCCTGGCCGGTTTTTCCGCCGGTAGCCTGCTGCTCACCCTGCTGCTACGAGAGCGCGACACGTCCGGTTACTTCGCCAGGCTGGCGGCGGTCCTCGCTTTTGCCTGCTTCGTGCTGAACGTCTCCATGCTCGGGCAGATCTTCAACATCACCCCAAGCGACAGCGCGCTACTGCCCTGGGCCGCCTACGCCCTGTTGCTGGCCTATGCGTGCGAGGTTCGCCTGCTGCTGGGCGCCGGCCTGGCCTGCATCATGGCCCTGTTCGCCACGCGGCTGGCGAGCTGGACCGGCCTTTACTGGCTGGATTGCATCGAACGTCCGGAGCACCTGCTGCCCGCCGGGCTGCTGATCTTCCTGGTACCACGGCTCATCTCCCAGGCGCGCTACAGCGGCTTCGCCGCGGTGTACCGGGTGCTCGGCCTGCTGGGCCTGTTCGTGCCGATGCTGGCACTGGCCAGTTGGGGATCGGCCAGCTACCTGCCCTGGCCACGGGCCGATGTGGAATCCTTCTACCAGCTGGCAGGCTTCATCGGCTCGGCACTGGCCATCTGGCTCGGCAACCGCCGCGACTGGCCGGACGTGATGTACGGCGGCTTGCTGTTCTTCGTGCTCTTTCTCTTCATCAAGCTGTTCGACTGGTGGTGGGACCTGATGCCCAAGTACCTGTTCTTCCTGGTCCTGGGGCTGATCGCCGTGCTCATCCTGCTGGTACTTGGCCGCCTGCGGCGAAGCGAGGCACGCAAGGGAGGACCGCGCCGATGAAGACCCGCACCGTACTCATCGCCGGTCTGGCACTGATCGCCTTGACCAATGCCGTCGCCCTGGGCGGGGTCTGGTACAACCGCAGCGGCGAGCCGGAAAGCAGCCTGCTGCTCTCCGAGCGCGAGCTGCGCCGCAGCCATGAATGGTCACGGCACGAGAACAGTGGCCTCGCTCTGCGCCTGGAGTGGCGCCGGCCCAGAGATCCCGCCAGTGACGACCGCTACCAGCGCCTGATGCTGGACGAGGCCAGGTTGCTGGCCCTCGGATTCATCGCCCCGGAGAATGGTGACCCTCGCCATGACAGCCAGGAACGCCAGGCACTGGTGGTGCTGGAACTGGACGGCCCGGCCCGCAAGGCCGAACTGGAGCGCGTACGCGAAGGATTGCAGAACGCCCGCATCGAGTTGCGCGCGAACCCCAACGACAAGCGTCGGCAGGACGCCGAGCGCGCCGCCCGCGACTACCTTGATCATGAAGAGCAGCGCGACAGCCGCCTGTTCGCCGTGGACCTCGGCCTGGATCGAGAAGCGCTGCGCAGTCGCTACCCCGACCGCAGCCGCTATGCCATCGTGCCCGGCAGTGTGCATGCCTGGGTCCGCGACGGACATCTGACCGGCCAGATCAGCGAGCTGCGGATCACCGCCATCAACGTGCCCCATGCCTGGCGCCATACGCTGGACAAGGCGCTGGAACGCGACCGGCCGGCCCCCTTCCAGGTGCGAGTCAGCTTCGGCCAGCACCTCGAACCCTGGATGGGCGAGGCACCGGCGCTGGAGCGGGCGGAGGGTAAAGGAAAGGGCTGAGTCGCCGAAAGCCTGGCGTCAAGTACCCGTCCGTGACGCCTGTGTCAGCGCAGGATAGCATTGCGCCACTATTCGGAGGTTGCGTTTCCCGATGCCGTTACGAGAACACACCAAGCACAGCCATCGGCTGTTGTTCCTCGCCCTGGTCCTGCTGCTCGGCTGCGGATTCCTGGCGACCTCCCTGGTCAGTTACCAGGCGTCGCTGAAGTCGATCCGCAGCAGCATAGTCAACACCGAGCTGCCGCTGACTTCGGACAATGTCTATTCGGAGATCCAGAAGGATCTGGTGCGCCCCATCCTGATCTCCTCGATGATGAGCCGCGACACCTTCGTCCGCGACTGGGTGATGCGCGGCGAGAAGGACGTCGAGCAGATGACCCGCTACCTGAGCGAAGTCCAGCAGCACTACGGCGCCTTCACCAGCTTCTTCATCTCCGACCGCACCCTCACCTACTACCAGACCAAGGGTGTGCTCAAGCACATACGCCGCGACGAACCGAGGGACATCTGGTATTTCCGCGTGCGTGACATGAAGGAGCCCTACGAGATCAACGTCGACGTCGACATGGCCAACCAGGATCGGCTGACCATCTTCATCAACTACAAAGTGTTCGACTACGACGGCAAATTCCTCGGCGCCACGGGCGTGGGCCTGACGGTGGACGCGGTGATCAAGCTCATCGACGAATACCAGCGGCGCTACGACCGCAGCGTCTATTTCGTCGACACCAGCGGGCGCATCGTCCTCACCGGTGCCGAGGGCGGCCCAACGGGCGCGCGGGCCGGCCAGTCGCTCGCCGAGGTGCCCGGCCTGGAAGACCTGCAAGCCCGGCTGGGCCGCCCGCAGACCGGCAAGTTCGAGTACCAGGAGCGCGGCCGCGATCACTACCTCAACGTGCGCTACATCCCCGAGCTGGACTGGTTCCTCTTCGTCGACAAGCAGGAGGGCGGCCTGCTCGCCGGCATCCGCAACACGCTTTACCTCAACCTGCTGATCTGCCTGGTCGTCACCGCCATCATGCTGTTCCTGGTCGGCCGCCTGATGGGGCGCTACCAGCGCAACATCACCGCCCTGGCCACCACCGACAGCCTGACCGGGCTGCCCAACCGCCGCGGCTTCGAGCTGCTCGCCGGCCAGGCGCTGCAGGAAGCCCGCCGCGACCGCCGGCCACTCACCGCACTGTTGCTGGACCTCGACCACTTCAAGCTGCTCAACGACACCTACGGCCACCAGGCCGGCGACCAGGTACTGCAGGGCTTCGCCCAGAACCTGCGCGACTCCCTGCGCAAGTCGGACATCATCTGTCGCTGGGGCGGCGAGGAGTTCATCATCCTGCTCAAGGACACGGGCAACACCACCGCGCACCAATTGGCGGAAAAGGTCTGCAGCGGGGTGGCTATCCAGCGCCATCCCTTCAGGGGCGTGAATCTCCACGTGACCACCAGCATCGGCCTCGCCGAAATGCACCCGGACGATTCCCTGGACAGCCTGATCGGCCGCGCCGACCGTGGCCTCTACCGCGCCAAGCAGTCCGGCCGCAATTGCGTGTGCGTGGAACCGTCCGGTCACCAGGACGCCCTCTGAACCTGTGGGAGCGAATTCATTCGCGAATAAATTCGCTCCCACAGCCGTGTAGGGTGGATAGCGCTTTTCTATCCACCAGGGAGGCCGTGCAAGACACCGATGGTGGAAATCCCCAAAGGGATTTCCACCCTACGCGCTCCCACAAGATTCGAGCAGCCGAATCCTCAGGCCAGCACCGCCACCGACTTGATCTGCGCCCAGAGCGCCTGGCCGAGGTAGAGGCCCAGCTGGTCACGGGAATAGCGGGTGATGCGCGCCAGCATGGGCGTGCCATCCACATCGAGGCGCACCAGCACATGGGCCGGGTTCGCCGCCGGCACCTCGTCCACCACCCGCGCCGGCAGCAGGTTGAGGATGCTGCTGTCGCGCTGCTTCTCGAGGCTCAGGCTGACGTCCCGCGCCAGCACCCGGAATCGCAGGGTGCGCCCTTCGGCAATCGGTGAATGAGCCACGCGCATGCTCAGGGAACTGCCGGGCAGCGCCAGGGCCAGTAACTGGTAGCGCTCATCGAAGCCCTGCACCCGCCCCTCGATCACCACACCGGCTTCATCCTCCTGGGCAGTGGGCAGGTCCAGGCGCGCCAGGGTCCGGTCCAGCGGACCGCTGGCCAGCACCTGGCCGTTGTCCAGCAGCACCAGGTGATCGGCAAGCCGCGCCACCTCGTCCGGCGAATGGCTGACATAGAGCAGCGGGATATCCAGTTCGTCGTGCAAGCGCTCGAGGTAGGGCAGGATCTCGCCCTTGCGCTTGAGGTCCAGGGCCGCCAGGGGCTCGTCCATCAGCAGCAGGCGCGGACTGGTCAGCAGCGCACGGGCGATGCCGACGCGCTGCCGCTCGCCTCCGGAGAGCCCGTCCGGCATGCGCTCCAGCAGATGGCCGATGCCCAGCAGTTCCACCGCCTGCTCCAACTCCACGCGGCGCTCCCGCGCCGGAATGCGCCGCTGGCCGAACTCCAGGTTGCGCCGCACCGGAAGGTGTTCGAACAGGCTGGCCTCCTGGAACACGTAGCCCAGGGGGCGCTTGTGGGTGGGCAGGAAATGGCCGCGGGCACTGTCCTGCCAGACTTCGCCATTGATCTCCAGGAAACCCTCGGCGGCGCGCTCCAGGCCGGCGATGCAGCGCAGCAGGCTGGTCTTGCCCGAACCGGAATGGCCGAACAGGGCACTGACACCCCGGCCGGGCAGCTCGAGGTCGGCATCCAGGGCGAAGCCCGGATGGCGCAGGCGGAAACGTGCGCGAATCTGTTGCATGGCTCAGCTCCAGCCGGGTTTCAGGCGCCGGCTGGTATTGAGCGCCAACAGGATGAGGAAGGAGAACAGCAACATGCCGCCGGCCAGCCAGTGGGCCTGGGCGTACTCCATGGCCTCGACGTGGTCGAAGATCTGCACCGAGACCACCCGGGTCTTCTCCGGGATGTTGCCGCCGATCATCAGCACTACGCCGAACTCGCCCACGGTGTGGGCGAAGCCGAGGATGGAGGCGGTGACGAAACCGGGCCGCGCCAGGGGCAGCACAACGCTGAAGAAGGTGTCCCAGGGACTGGCGCGCAGGGTGGCGGCGACTTCCAGCGGACGCGCGCCGATGGCGGTGAAGGCGTTCTGCAGCGGCTGCACCACGAAGGGCATGGAGTAGATCACCGAACCCACCACCAGGCCGGCGAAGGTGAAAGGCAAGGTGCCGAGGCCGAGGCTCTGGGTGAACTGGCCGATGACGCCATGGGGTCCCATGCTCACCAGCAGGTAGAAGCCGATGACGGTGGGCGGCAATACCAGCGGCAGGGCGACCACGGCGGCAACCGGCCCCTTGAGGCGCGAGCTGGTGCGTGCCAGCCACCAGGCGATGGGGGTGCCCAGCACCAGCAGGAGCAGCGTGGTGAGGGTCGCCAGCTCCAGGGTCAGCCAGATGGCTGCCAGGTCGGTGCGATCGAGGGGAAGGGTCATGGGTTGGCCGAATGATCAGATTTCGCTGTGTTGCGAACTATATAGCGAAGCCTGGCGGCCAGCCAGGATCAGGCCCCCGCCTCGCCCTGTCCAAGGCGCTGAACCGCGCATTCGGCTTCCTGCAGCGACTGCTCGAGCCCCTGCCCGCGGGTCGACTCGGCATGGCCTACGCGTAGCGCCAGGGGCGTGTCCGCAACGCGGTTGAAGGCTCCCAGGCCGGCACGCAGGCGCTGCGGAACCATCCATGGACCCACGCTTGCGGACCGGGGCCATGGCGCCCCGGATTCATATCAGCACATGACCTCAGTCTTTGCGTGATGGCGAGAGCAGCTCGATCTTGTAGCCGTCCGGGTCCTCGACGAAGGCCAGGATGCTGGTGCCGTGCTTCATCGGCCCCGGCTCGCGGGTGATCTTGCCGCCACGGGCACGGATGTCCTCGCAGGCCTTGTAGACGTCAGCCACTTCCAGGGCGATGTGGCCGTAGCCGGTGCCCAGCTCGTAGCTGTCCACACCCCAGTTGTAGGTCAGCTCGATCACACTATTGTGGGCTTCGTCGCCGTACCCCACGAACGCCAGGGTGAACTGGCCGTCCGGATAGTCCTTGCGTCGCAGCAGGGTCATGCCCAGCACTTCGGTGTAGAAGGCGATGGATTTGTCCAGGTCGCCGACTCGCAGCATGGTATGCAGCAGTCTCATCGTTGGCTCCTCATCGGTTGCCCGTTGTACCGGGCTATAAACACAAACCCCGGCTCGTGGCCGGGGTTCGTAGGCTCATGCAGACAAGCTTATCAGAACAGCTTGCGGCCCTTGCCGGCGGCGATGCGCATGCGCAGGGCATTGAGCTTGATGAAGCCCGCGGCATCGGCCTGGTTGTAGGCGCCGGCATCGTCCTCGAAGGTGGCGATGTTGGCGTCGAACAGGGAGTCGTCGGACTTGCGGCCGACCACGATGACGTTGCCCTTGTACAGCTTCAGGCGCACCACGCCGTTCACGTTGGCCTGGGAGGCGTCGATCATCTGCTGCAGCATCAGACGCTCCGGGCTCCACCAGTAGCCGGTGTAGATCAGGCTGGCGTACTTGGGCATCAGCTCGTCTTTCAGGTGAGCCACTTCGCGGTCCAGGGTGATGGACTCGATGGCGCGGTGGGCCTTGAGCATGATGGTGCCGCCGGGGGTCTCGTAGCAGCCGCGGGACTTCATGCCGACATAGCGGTTCTCGACGATGTCGAGGCGGCCGATGCCGTTCTCGCCACCGATGCGGTTCAGCTCGGTGAGCACCTGCGCCGGGGTCATGTCCTTGCCGTCGATGGCGACGATGTCGCCGGCGCGGTAGGTCAGCTCGATGTAGGTCGGGGTGTTCGGCGCGGCTTCCGGAGACTTGGTCCAGCGCCACATGTCTTCTTCGTGCTCGGTCCAGGTGTCTTCCAGCACGCCGCCCTCGTAGGAGATGTGCAGCAGGTTGGCGTCCATGGAGTACGGCGACTTCTTCTTGCCGTGGCGCTCGATCGGGATGCCGTGCTTCTCGGCATAGTCCATCAGCTTCTCGCGGGACAGCAGGTCCCACTCGCGCCAGGGGGCGATGACTTTCACGCCGGGCTTGAGGGCGTAGGCACCCAGCTCGAAACGCACCTGGTCGTTGCCCTTGCCGGTGGCGCCATGGGAGATGGCGTCGGCGCCGGTTTCGTTGGCGATCTCGATCAGGCGCTTGGCGATCAGCGGACGGGCGATGGAAGTACCCAGCAGGTACTCGCCTTCATAGATGGTGTTGGCGCGGAACATCGGGTAGACGAAGTCGCGGACGAATTCTTCGCGCAGGTCGTCGATGTAGATTTCCTTGACGCCCAGGGCCTGGGCCTTGGCGCGGGCCGGCTCGACCTCCTCGCCCTGGCCGAGGTCGGCGGTGAAGGTCACCACTTCGCAGTTATAGGTATCTTGCAGCCACTTGAGGATCACCGAGGTGTCCAGGCCACCGGAATAAGCCAGGACAACCTTCTTCACGTCCGCCATGCCATCAACTCCACGGGGGTTGTACGAAAAACCCGTGATTCTACTGGCCCTGGCGGCCAAATTACAGTGGCGCGACAGCTAATGACGACGAGGCGACAGATTCTGTCGGCTGCGCGACGAGCGGCGGACTCAGGGGCCAGTCGGCGACTGCGGGCTGGCAGCCTCTTCCCTGATACCGGGGACAGCGGCGGGCGTACCAGGCGCGGCCGCCGGAACACCGGGCGTGGCGGAGGGAGCTGGCGCCTCGGCCGGGGCCGGAGCCGGTTCGGCAGCCGGCGTTTGCGCAGGCAGCTCCACGCGGGACAGTTGCACGGTGGCGCGGCGGTTCCTGGTCCGGTTCGCCGAGCTGTCGTTCGGCGCCAGCGGATAGCGTTCGCCGTGGAAGCGCATGACCATCTGCGACTCGGGAAAACCCTTGGCCTTGAAATAGTCATGGACCGCCAGGGCGCGGCGCCTGGAGAGGTCGCGATTGGTCAGGCGGTTGCCGCTGTTGTCGGAATGCCCGTCGATTTCGATGTGGTTGATGCTGGGGTCGGCCTTGATGAAGTCGAGGATGATCTCCAGCCTGGCTTGGGCCATCTCATCCAGTTCGGTACCGCCGCCCGGGAAACCGACCTGCACGTGCTTGACCTGGTCGAAGTTCACCGGCAGCAATTTGGCGGTACAGGCCAGGTAATCCTGGTAGGCCTGGTTGAACCTCACGGGTAGCAGCCGCACTTCCAGGGCATCGCCGCCCTGCAGGGTACGGTGGCGCACCACCGGGCTGCGCCCCTCCAGCAGGCCGGTGAGCAGGCGCCCGGCCTGCTGTTGGGAACTGTTGAACGGCACTTCGCCGCCGCCGACGCTGACCACCCCGAGGTTGATATCGCCCCGGCCCGGCTGCCACGGCGCAGCGGCCGCCAGCAGCGTGGCGGAGCCGGCGCCCATCCAGCGTTCGCGCGCTTTCAGGCGGAAGGTGGCCTGCTCGCCCGCACGGCGCACGAACTCGCCGGAACCGAAGTCGGTGATGGGTTGCGACAGCCGGCACTCGAACTTGTCGCCCTCGACCTTCCATTCCACCTTTTCCAGGCGCGTCTGGAAGGTGACGGCCATGACCGGCAGGCTGGCGAACAAGCTCAGGAAGACGAGATAGCGCTGGCGCACGGCGGGCTCCACGGGGAATGGCGGCATTCCTGCTGGATATCGGTTCCCGCCGGCAGAACTTGAGGGCCGAATGCGCCCCGACCGGAGCCAGGCTCAAGCCCCACGTGCCCCTATAGGGCTTTTCCGGTAGCATGTTCGCCCAGTTCTGCCCGCCTGGAAGCCCCCCATGTCCGACCGTTTGACCCTCCTGCGTCCCGACGACTGGCACATCCATCTGCGCGATGGTGCCGTGCTGGCCAATACCGTCGCCGATGCCGCCCGTACCTTCGGCCGCGCCATCATCATGCCCAACCTGGTACCCCCGGTACGCAATGCCGAGGAGGCCGACGCCTACCGCCAGCGCATCCTGGCCGCCCGCCCGGCCGGCAGCCGCTTCGAGCCGCTGATGGTGCTCTACCTCACCGACCGCACCAGCCCGGAGGACATCCGCGCCGCCAAGGCTTCCGGCTTCGTCCACGCCGCCAAGCTCTACCCGGCCGGCGCCACCACCAACTCGGATTCCGGCGTCACCAGCATCGACAAGATCTTCCCGGCCCTGGAAGCCATGGCCGAAGTGGGCATGCTGCTGCTGGTCCACGGTGAAGTGACCCGCGGCGAGATCGACGTGTTCGACCGTGAGAAGGTGTTCATCGACGAGCACCTCTCCCTCGTGGTCCAGCGCTTCCCCACCCTGAAGGTGGTGTTCGAGCACATCACCACCGGCGATGCGGTGCAGTTCGTGCAGTCGGCTCCGGCCAACGTCGGCGCCACCATCACCGCCCACCACCTGCTGTACAACCGCAACCACATGCTGGTGGGCGGCATCCGTCCGCATTTCTATTGCCTGCCGATCCTCAAGCGCAACGTGCACCAGGAAGCCCTGCTGGACGCCGCCACCAGTGGCAGCGCCAAGTTCTTCCTCGGCACCGACTCGGCGCCCCACGCCAAGCACGCCAAGGAAGCCGCCTGCGGCTGCGCCGGCTGCTACACCGCCTACGCCGCCATCGAGCTCTATGCCGAGGCCTTCGAGCAGCGCGATGCGCTGGACAAGCTGGAAGCCTTCGCCAGCTTCCACGGCCCGGATTTCTACGGCCTGCCGCGCAACAGCGACCGCATCACCCTGGTGCGCGAGGAATGGACCGCCCCGGCCACCCTGCCCCTGGGCGAACAGATGGTGGTACCGCTGCGCGCCGGCGAGAAGCTGCGCTGGCGCCTGCTGGAGGAACAAGCGTGAGCGAGGACCTCTACGACGACGAACTGGACGGCAGCCTGCCCTCCGGCCCGCGCCACCCCATGGCGGCGCGCTTCCGTGGCTACCTGCCGGTGGTGGTGGACGTGGAGACCGGCGGTTTCAATGCCGCCACCGACGCCCTGCTGGAAATCGCCGCGACCACCATCGCCATGGACGAACAGGGCTTCCTCTATCCGGACCACACCCACTTCTTCCGCGTCGAGCCGTTCGAGGGCGCCAACATCGAGCAGGCCGCGCTGGAGTTCACCGGGATCAAGCTCGACCACCCGCTGCGCATGGCGGTGAGCGAGGAGCACGCGCTGACGGAAATCTTCCGCGGCCTGCGCAAGTCGATCAAGGCCAACGGCTGCAAGCGCGCCATCCTGGTCGGCCACAACTCCAGCTTCGACCTCGGTTTCCTCAATGCCGCGGTGAACCGCACCGGCATCAAGCGCAATCCCTTCCACCCCTTCTCCAGCTTCGACACGGCGACCCTGGCCGGCCTCGCCTATGGCCAGACCGTGCTGGCCAAGGCCTGCCAGGCCGCCGGCATCGAGTTCGACGGCCGCGAGGCCCACTCGGCGCGCTACGACACCGAGAAGACCGCCGAGCTGTTCTGCGGCATCGTCAACCGCTGGAAGGAAATGGGCGGCTGGATCGACGACGAGGACTGACTTGCAGGAGCCAGCTTGCTGGCGAACATTCGCGAGCAAGCACTCGGCGTCCCCCTCGCTCATACGAAGAGCCCAGAAACGAAGAAGCCCGGCAGATGCCGGGCTTCTTTCTTTGGCGAAACGCTTACAGGGAGGAAGCGTTCTCGGCCAGGTACTGGGCAACGCCTTCCGGCGAAGCGGTCATGCCCTTGTCGCCTTTCTTCCAGTTGGCCGGGCAGACTTCGCCGTGCTCTTCGGTGAACTGCAGGGCATCGACCAGGCGCAGCAGTTCGTCCATGTTACGGCCCAGCGGCAGGTCGTTGACGATCTGCGAACGCACCACGCCGTTCTTGTCGATCAGGAAAGCGCCACGGTAAGCCACGCCGCCTTCGGACTCGACGTCGTAGGCCTTGGCGATCTCGTGCTTCATGTCGGCAGCCAGGGTGTACTTGACCGGGCCGATGCCGCCCTTGTCCACCGGGGTGTTACGCCAGGCGTTGTGGGTGAAGTGGGAGTCGATCGAAACACCGATCACTTCCACGCCGCGTGCCTTGAACTCGGGAATGCGGTGGTCCAGGGCGATCAGCTCGGACGGGCAGACGAAGGTGAAGTCCAGCGGGTAGAAGAACACCAGGCCGTATTTGCCCTTGATGGCCTCGGACAGGGTGAAGCTGTCGACGATTTCGCCATTGCCCAGAACGGCGGCGACGGTGAAGTCCGGAGCCTGCTTGCCTACGAGTACGCTCATTCCATGTCTCCTGTTGTCATGAGTAATCAGTGGTTCCGGGGCCACAGCTTGGCCGATCGATGTGGCGGCGCCATGACACCCGCTTGCGCAAGGACCCGCAATCATACACGCGAGCCACATCCCCCGCACACCGCTTTCGACTGCCAGGTCAGCCTGTGCGATCCGGCCCCGGCACCCCCGGGAACGCCTCTGTTTCGCGCCTTTCAGCCACAACTTTGACAATCATTCTCATTACTATTAGTATCCCTTCCATCCAACCACTCTCCTGAGTCCCGAGTCGCCATGTACGTCTGTCTCTGTCTAGGTGTCACTGACGGTCAAATTCGCGAAGCCATCTACGAAGGCTGCTGCAGCTATCGCGAAGTACGCAACACCCTGGAAGTGGGTACCCAATGCGGCAAGTGCGCTTGCCTGGCCAAGCAGGTGGTCAAGGAGACCCTGGCCGAGGTGCAGAGCAGCCAGGCGGCCCTCGCCTACCCTGCGGCCTACGCCATCGCCTGACCGCTCGGCGGGACATCGAAAACCGGACCTCGGCGTCCGGTTTTTTTGTGCCTATTTTTCAACTGTTTAGGCGTTAAACGCGGAAGTTAAACGTTCTTATTAATATTCAAATTTATTTGTAATTCAATGACTTATATTTGACACACCAAGTTTCGAGGATCAAAATTCAATAATCTTCCACTCTTCCCATGGCAGGACTGCACATGAAAGGCGACAAGAAAGTCATACAGCATCTCAACAAGATCCTCGGCAACGAACTTGTTGCGATCAACCAGTATTTCCTGCACGCCCGCATGTACGAAGACTGGGGCCTGAAGAAGTTGGGCGACCACGAGTACCACGAATCCATCGATGAGATGAAACATGCGGACACGCTGATCAAGCGCATTCTCTTCCTCGAGGGCATTCCCAACCTGCAAGACCTTGGCAAGCTGATGATCGGTGAAAACACCAAGGAAATGCTGGCCAGCGACCTCAAACTGGAACAGCAAGCCGTACCGGACCTGAAGGCCGCCATCGCCTACTGCGAAAGCGTCGGCGACTACGGCAGCCGCGAGCTTCTGGAAGATATCCTCGAGTCCGAGGAGGAGCATATCGACTGGCTGGAAACCCAGTTGGGCCTGATCGAGAAAGTCGGACTGGAAAACTACCTGCAATCGCAGATGGACGAATAATCCGCCCCGGAACAAGAAGCCCCGCAAATGCGGGGCTCTTTTTTGGGAAGTTGAACAGCGGAGAGGAATTATTCCAATAGGCAAATAGCATCCGGACATAAACCAGAACTTTCCGGAATGAAAGAGCCCCGCACTTGGCGGGGCTCTTTCATTGGATGACGGATCAGGCGCCGGCCTTGCTCACGGCATCCTTGACCAGGGTCTGCAGCTCACCCTTCTCGAACATCTCGGTCATGATATCGCTGCCGCCAACCAGTTCGCCGGCCACCCACAGCTGCGGGAAGGTCGGCCAGTTGGCGTACTTCGGCAGGTTCGCACGGATTTCCGGGTTCTGCAGGATGTCGACGTAGGCGAACTTTTCGCCACAAGCCATCAGGACTTGCGCGGCGCGGGCCGAGAAGCCGCACTGAGGAGCGTTCGGCGAGCCTTTCATGTACAGCAGGACAGTGTTGTTGGCGATCTGCTCTTTGATGGTTTCGATGATATCCATTGGGCACCTCGGCTGAACTTTCCGACTGGCGAGTCGGCAGGATGGCGGGATTGTAGCGGAAAGCCGAGGGGCTTGCTCGGACTTAGCATGCCTTCAGGCGGCCACCACTTCCACGGGAACGCCATTGAGCGCCGCATTGCCCGAGACCGCGTCCAGCTGGCGCTCGTCGGTGAGGTCGTTGGCGCTGGCCCCTGGCTGTTCGCTGGCGATACCCATACGCACACCGGGACGCGCATGGCCCCAGCCGTGGGGCAGGCTGACCACGCCCGGCATCATGTCCTCACTGGCGGCGGCCTCCACTTCTATCACCCCGACACGGGAGCGCACCTTCACCCGCTGCCCGTCCACCAGCCCCCGGGCCTCCAGGTCGCTGGGGTGCATCAGCAGCTGGTGGCGCGGCTTGCCCTTCACCAGGCGGTGGTAGTTGTGCATCCAGGAATTGTTGCTGCGCACGTGGCGTCGTCCGATCAGCACCAGTTCGCCTTCCTTTGGCGCCTCTTGTTCGGCGAAGCGCTTGAGGTCGGCGAGGAGAATGGCCGGCGCGGCTTCCACCTTGCCGCTGGAGGTCTTGATGCGGCCGACCAGGTTGGGCTTGAGCGGCCCCAGGTCGAGGCCATGGGGGTGTTCCCGCAGGCGCGCCACCGAGAGCTTGTGCTCGGAGCGGTCGCCGTAGGCGCCGGCGCGCAGGCCCAGGTCGATCATCTGCTCAGGCGCCAGGGTGGGCTTCAGCTCGATGCCGGTGCGCGCGGCGAAGGCCCTGGCCAGGCCGACGAAGATTTCCCAGTCATGCAGCGCCCCTGCCGGCTTGGCCAGCACCGCTTCGTTGAAGCGGGTGACGTTGCGCACCGCGAAAAGGTTGAAGGTGGTGTCGTAGTGCTCGTGCTCCAGCGGCGCGGTGGGCGGCAGGATCAGGTCGGCATAGCGCGTGGTCTCGTTGATGTAGAGATCGATGCTGAGCATGAACTCCAGTCCATCCAGCGCCTGCTCCAGCCGGCGTCCATTCGGGGTGGACAACACCGGGTTGCCCGCCACCGTCACCAGCGCCCGCACCTGCCCTTCGCCCGGCGTCAGCATCTCCTCGGCCAGGGCCGCCACCGGCAGCTCGCCACCGTACTCGGGCAGCCCCGACACGCGGCTCTGCCAGCGATTGAAATGACCGCCCGAAGTCGCGGCCACCAGGTCCACCGCCGGTTCCGTGCAGAGGACGCCCCCTACGCTGTCCAGATTGCCGGTAACCAGGTTGATCAGCTGGATCAGCCACTGGCAGAGGCTGCCGAAGGCCTGGGTCGAAACGCCCATGCGGCCGTAGCAGACCGCGCTCTCGGCGGCGGCGAAGTCCCGCGCCAGCTGACGGATCCGACCCGCGGCGATACCACAGCGCCGGCTCATGGCCTCGGGGGTGAAAGGAGCGATGGCATCACGCACCTGCTCCAGGCCTTCCACCTGCAGATGGGTGCTTCGTCCAAGCCCCTCTTCGAACAGGGTATTGAGCAGGCCGAACAGCAGCGCCGCGTCCTGCCCCGGTCGCACGAAGAGGTGCTGGTCGGCCATGGCCGCGGTCTCGCTGCGCCGAGGGTCCACCACCACCAGCTTGCCACCGCGGGCCTGCAGGGCCTTCAGGCGCTTCTCCACGTCAGGCACCGTCATGATGCTGCCGTTGGAGGCCAGCGGATTGCCGCCGAGGATCAGCATGAATTGCGTGTGGTCGATGTCGGGGATCGGGATCAGCAGCCCATGGCCATACATCTGCTGGCTGATCAGGTGGTGGGGCAACTGGTCGACCGAGGTGGCGGAGAACCGCCCACGGGTCCTGAGCAGGCCGAGGAAGTAGTTGCTGTGGGTCATCAGCCCGTAGTTGTGCACGCTCGGGTTGCCCTGGTACACCGCCACCGCATCATTGCCGTGGCGCGCCTGGATATCGGCCAACCGTTCGGCCACCAGGGCGAAGGCCTCGTCCCAGTCGATCGGCAGCCACTCGTTGCCGGCGCGGCGCATGGGCTGGCGGATGCGGTCGGGGTCGTTCTGGATGTCCTGCAAGGCCACGGCCTTGGGGCAGACATGGCCACGACTGAAGCTGTCCCGGGCATCACCCTTGATGGAGAGAATGCGGCGGCTGCCGTCTTCCAGGTCTTCGGTTTCGATGGTCAGGCCGCAGATGGCCTCGCAGAGATGGCACGCACGGTGGTGGAGGGTCTTGGTCATCGCCTGGCCTCATGTTCTTGTTCGAGACGACCGGTCGGGTCGCAAAGACCAGACTATGGAACCAGTTGCACCGCGCGGCCAGCAGGGTCAGCGCCATGAATCGGCAGCCATCAGGCCTGCCGATTTGCCCTGCCGCTCGGCGACGGTTGCCAGACCCTCCAGCCTCGTTGTACAACGCCTGTCCGGTTCGCAACGGCAAACCTGCAGCGGCCCGTCGCGGGCTTCGGCATACACCGCCCCGACAGCCCCATGGCCGCGGACGACGCGGCTTCCGGGACATATTGGAAAACCGCGACATTTCCTTATAAGATCGCGCCTTCCCCCTAAATCGTCGCCACGTGCGGCTTCAACCGCCCGTCCCGCCTGCTTTGTTCCCGCAACACTCGGCCAGGACACGCGGCCAGTGGCAAAAGAAGAAAGGTAGTAACCATGAGCGCTAGGCATTTTCTCTCCCTGATGGACTGTACTCCCCAGGAGCTGAACAGCCTGATCCGTCGAGGCAGCGAGCTGAAGGATCTGCGCAACCGAGGCGTGCGTTACGAGCCCCTGAAGAGCCGCGTGCTCGGGATGATCTTCGAGAAGGCCTCCACCCGCACCCGCCTCTCCTTCGAGGCCGGCATGATCCAGCTCGGCGGCCAGGCGATCTTCCTGTCCCCGCGCGATACCCAGCTGGGCCGCGGCGAACCCATCAGCGACAGCGCCATCGTCATGTCGCGCATGCTCGATGCGGTGATGATCCGTACCTTCGCCCACAGCACACTGACCGAGTTCGCCGCCCATTCGCGCGTGCCGGTGATCAATGGGCTGTCCGATGACCTGCACCCCTGCCAACTGCTGGCCGACATGCAGACCTTCCTCGAGCATCGCGGCAGCATCCAGGGCAAGACCGTGGCCTGGATCGGCGACGGCAACAACATGTGCAACTCCTATATAGAGGCGGCCATCCAGTTCGACTTCCAGCTGCGTGTCGCCTGTCCGGAAGGCTACGAGCCCAACCCGGAATTCCTCGCCAGGGCCGGTGACCGTGTCCGGGTGGTGCGTGACCCGCGCGAAGCGGTCGCCGGCGCCCACCTGGTCAGCACCGATGTCTGGACCTCCATGGGCCAGGAGGAGGAAACCGCCAAGCGCCTTGCGCTCTTCGCCCCGTACCAGGTCAACAAGGCGCTGCTCGACCTGGCCGCGGAAGACGTGATATTC
The DNA here is from genome assembly GCF_042656385.1 of Pseudomonas sp. GCM10022186. Taxonomy (NCBI): domain Bacteria; kingdom Pseudomonadati; phylum Pseudomonadota; class Gammaproteobacteria; order Pseudomonadales; family Pseudomonadaceae; genus Pseudomonas; species Pseudomonas sp. GCM10022186. The sequence goes on along the minus strand of NZ_JBHSOU010000052.1, from coordinate 54,432 downwards.
ATGCACTGCCTGCCGGCCCACCGTGGCGAAGAGATCAGCGTCGATCTGCTCGACGATCCGCGTTCGGTGGCCTGGGACCAGGCGGAAAACCGTCTCCACGCCCAGAAGGCCCTGCTCGAACTGCTGGTCGAACACGCCCATCACGCATGAATCGCGAAACGCTCCTCAGCCTGCGCAACCTCAGCTGCGGTTACCACGACCAGCAGGTTGTGCGGGGTCTGAACCTCCATCTCAATGCCGGTGACATCGGTTGCCTGCTCGGCCCGTCGGGCTGCGGCAAGACCACCACCCTGCGCGCCATCGCCGGCTTCGAGCCGGTGCTGGAAGGCGAGATCCAGCTGGCCGACGACATTATCTCCCGCGCCGGCTTCACCCTGGCGCCGGAGAAGCGGCGTATCGGCATGGTGTTCCAGGATTACGCGCTGTTTCCCCACCTGACCGTGGCCGACAACGTCGCCTTCGGCATCCGCAAGGAGCCCGATGGCGAGCGCAAGGTCGGCGAACTCCTGGAACTGGTGAAGCTGGGCCACCTGGCCAAGCGCTATCCCCATGAGCTGTCCGGAGGCCAGCAGCAGCGCGTGTCCCTGGCCCGCGCCCTGGCGCCGGAGCCACGCCTGCTGCTGCTCGACGAGCCCTTCTCCAACCTTGATGGAGAATTGCGTCGACGCCTCAGTCAGGAGGTCCGCGAGATCCTCAAGGCACGGGGCACCAGCGCCATCCTGGTCACCCATGACCAGGAAGAGGCCTTCGCCGTCAGCGACCACGTCGGCGTGTTCCGCGACGGCCTGCTGGAACAATGGGACACCCCCTACAACCTGTACCACGAGCCGCTGACGCCCTTCGTCGCCAGTTTCGTCGGCCAGGGCTATTTCATCCGTGGCCAGCTGGTCTCCGCCGATGCGGTGAACACCGAGCTGGGCACTATCCGCGGCAACCGCGCCTACACCTGGCCCCAGGGCTCGGCGGTGGATGTGCTGCTGCGTCCGGACGACATCGTGCATGCTCCGGATAGCGAACTGCGCGCCAAGGTGATCGGCAAGACCTTTCTCGGCGCCGCCACCCTGTATCGCCTGCAACTGCCCACCGGCAGCCAGCTGGAATCCATCTTCCCCAGCCACGCCGACCACCAGCCGGGGCAAGAGGTCGGCATCCGCATCGCCGCCGATCACCTGGTGGTGTTCCCCGCCCTGGGCAGTGTCGCCGCCCACTACACGCCGCAGGAATCAGGAGTGCGCCGCATCAGCGGCGCGCTGTGACGCGAAAAGAACTGCAAAGCGGCCCCGATTGATTCCGTCGGGCAGCCCTTCGGGCTGCTTGGCCAATGAATTCGTCCCCACAGAAAAGCATGCCCCAGACTGGTCAGGTAACCGTGTAGGGTGGATAGCGCTTTTCTATCCACCAACGAGGCCGTGCAATACACCGACGGTGGAAATCCCAAAAAGGGATTTCCACCCTACGCGCCGATTGACATGGAATCTCCACATGGGCGGCCGTTGCGAACCACCCTCAGCCCCCGCACTAAATCCACAACCGCCCGCTGGCCACCAGCACCGAATGCCCGGCGATGCTCACCCGGTCGCCATCCAGCCGGCACCATAGGTCGCCACTGCGGGAGGAACACTGTTCGGCGCGCAATACGGACTTGCCGAGGCGATTCGCCCAGTAGGGAATCAGGGCACAGTGGGCAGCGCCCGTCACCGGATCTTCATCGATGCCGATCACCGGGGCGAAGAAGCGCGAGACGAAATCATGCTTCATCCCCGCCGCCGTGATGATCACCCCTGACCAGGGCAGCCTGGCCAAGGCCCTGAGGTCGGGCGCGCAATCACGTACCGCCTGTTCCGACTCCAGCACCGCAAGCAGGAAGTTGGCGCCCAGGGCATCCACCGGGGCGACGCCGAGCGCGTGTTCCAACTCCAGGGTCACCCCCACTTCCTGGGGCACCTGCGCGGGAAAATCCAGCGCCAGCCTTCCCTCCTCCTCGCGGTTCACGCGCAATTCGCCGGACTTGCTGATGAACTCCAGGCGGTCGCCCGGTTCCTGGTAGAGCTCGAACAGCACATGGGCGCTGGCCAGGGTCGCATGGCCGCAAAGCGGCACTTCGGCCTTGGGCGTGAACCAGCGGATATGCCAGGCGCTGCCCTCCTTCACCAGGAAGGCGGTTTCCGACAGGTTGTGCTCGGCAGCGATACGTTGCATGAGCTGCTCGTCGAGCCAGGCGTCGAGGCGATACACCATCGCCGGGTTGCCGCCGAATGGATGTTGGGTAAAGGCATCGACCTGATGGAAGTCCAGCTGCATGACGAGCTCCTGGGAAGGTGGGAAACGGCGTTAATCCAGCATGCCAGCCAGAGGCGCCCCGCGCGCCGTACAGTAGCCAGCCGTGATCGGAGGTACAGCCTGCTCAGTCTAGCGGAGGGCGGACATGGCGCCCGGCGCGCCGGCGTGGCCCCGTCAGGCCTCGCTGCGCACCCGCTTCACCGCATCCAGCCAACCCTCGTAGAGCTTCTGCCGGTGGTTTTCGGCCATGCGCGGCAGGAAACGCTGCTGGCGGTGCCAGTGGCTGGCCACCTCGTCCAGGTCACGGTACAGGCCAGCCTGCAAGCCCGCGAGGTAGGCCACGCCCAGGGCGGTGGTCTCGGTCACTTCCGGGCGCTCCACCGGAACCCCGAGAATGTCGGCGAGGAACTGCATCACCCAGTTGTTCTCCACCATGCCACCGTCCACCCGCAGGGCGCTGGGCGCGGCGGCGCCGTCCTGGGCCATGGCCTCCAGCAGGTCACGGGTCTGGTAGCAGACCGACTGCAACCCGGCGGTGACGATTTCCTTGATGCCGGTATCGCGGGTCAGCCCGAAGATGGCGCCGCGGGCGCGCGGATCCCAGTAAGGGGCGCCGAGGCCGGTGAAGGCCGGCACCAGATAGACGCCGCAAGCATCGCCGGTCTGCTCGGCCAGGGCTTCGGTATCGCGGGCATGGCTGATCAGCTTGATACCGTCGCGCAGCCACTGCACAGCGGCGCCGGCGACGAAGATGCTGCCCTCCACCGCGTAGCTCACCTTGCCGTTCAGGCGATAGCCCACAGTGGTCAGCAGGCGATTGCGGGAGGCCACCGGCTGCTCGCCGGTGTTCTGGATCATGAAACAACCGGTGCCATAGGTGCTCTTCACCATGCCCGGCTGGAAGCAGGCCTGGCCGATCAGTGCCGCCTGCTGGTCGCCGGCCATGCCGCGCACCGGGATGCTCGCGCCGAGCAGTCCGGCCTCGGTATCGCCGAACTCGGCGGCGCAGTCCAGCACCTCCGGCAGCAGACTGGCGGGGATGTCGAACAGCCGTAGCAGCTCGTCGTCCCACTGTTGCTCGTGGATGTTGAACAGCAGGGTGCGCGAGGCGTTGGTGGCGTCGGTCCGATGCACCTTGCCACCAGTCAGGCGCCAGAGCAGGAAACAGTCCACCGTGCCGAAACGCAACTCCCCACGCTCGGCCCGGTCGCGCGCGCCGGGCACGTTCTCCAGTATCCAGCGCAGCTTGGTGGCGGAGAAATAAGGGTCGATCAGCAGGCCGGTGCGATTGGCCACATCCGCCTCATGGCCGGCGGCCTTGAGCGAAGCGCAGTAGTCGGCGGTGCGGCGGTCCTGCCAGACGATGGCCGGATGGACAGGGGTACCGGTCACGGCGTCCCACACCAGGGTGGTCTCGCGTTGGTTGGTGATGCCGATGGCGGCGATCTCGGCCGGGTTCAGGCCGCTCTGCTCCAGGGCTTCGCGACAAACCTTGAGGGTAGTCAGCCAGATCTCCTCGCCGTCGTGCTCCACCCAGCCGTCCTTGGGGAAATACTGCTTGAATTCCTGCTGGGCGCGCGCCACCGGCAGGCCCTGGGCGCTGAAGACGATGGCACGGCTGCTGGTGGTGCCCTGGTCGATGGCAAGCAGGTAATGGGCCATGGCGATGCTTCCTTGTTATTGGTCTTAAGGTCGGCCGATATCGGCGAACAGGCCCTGGGTGTGGGTGGCCAGGGTGTCGGCACTCAGTTCGACTTCCAGCCCGCGTCTACCGGCGCTGACATGGATGCTTGGGAAATTGCGCGCGGTGGTGTCGATGAAGGTGCGCAGGCGCTTCTTCTGTCCCAGCGGGCTGATGCCCCCCACCAGGTAGCCGGTGGCACGCTGGGCCTGGTTGGGGTCGGCCATCTCGGCCTTCTTCGCGCCAGCGGCCTGGGCCAGGGACTTGAGGTCCAGGCTACCCGCCACCGGCACCACGGCCACCAGCAGCTCACCCTTTTCCGTGGTGGCCAGCAACGTCTTGAAGACCCGCGCCGGGTCCAGGTCGAGCTTCTCGGCGGCCTCAAGGCCGTAGGATGGCGCCTTGGGATCATGGGTGTAGCTGTGCACCTTGTGCTCAGCCTTGGCTTTCTTCAGCAGATCGATGGCGGGTGTCATGTTCGATTATGAAAATCCTGCGACAGATTCGGCGTACCTTAACGGGAAAAGCCGTCATTCGACAGCCCACCGCTATAATGCCGCGCTAAACAAGGAGCCAGCATGAACCTGGGCCCACGGCAACAAGACATCCTCGACCTCGCCCGCGAGCGCGGCTACGTCAGCATCGACGAACTGGCCCAGGCCTTCGCCGTGACGCCACAGACCATCCGCCGCGACATCAACCAGCTCGCCGAGCACGGCCTGCTGCGGCGTACCCATGGCGGCGCGGCCAGCGAATCCTCGAGCGTCCAGAACACTGCCTACGCCATGCGCGCCGGGCAGAACCGCGACGAAAAGCAACGCATAGCCGAGGCCATCGCCGAGTACATTCCCGACCACGCCTCGCTGTTCATCAACATCGGCACCACCACCGAAGCCATTGCCCGTGCGCTGATGAGCCACAAGGGCCTGAAGGTGATCACCAACAACCTGCACGTGGCCGCGCAACTGGCCGACAAGCCGGACTTCGAGGTACTGGTGGCCGGCGGTACGGTACGCAGCGACGGCGGCATCGTCGGCCAGGCGGCGGTGGACTTCATCCGGCAGTTCAAGGTGGACTACGCCCTGGTGGGCATCAGCGGCATAGATGAAGACGGCAGCCTGCTGGATTTCGACTACCAGGAAGTGCGCGTCTCCCAGGCCATCATCGACAACGCCCGCCAGGTGTTCCTCGCCGCCGACTCCAGCAAGTTCGGCCGCAACGCCGTGGTACGCCTGGGCTCGATCGCCCTGGTCGACCGGCTGTTCACCGACCACCAGCCCTCCCCCGCCCTGGCCCGCCTGCTGGCCGAGCACAAGGTGCACCTGGAGCGGGTCTGACCCCATCCCCTGCATGAATTTTCCATGACCACCCGGCGCGAAACCGCGCATCGGGCTGGTCATCTCGTGTTCGCTCGACTAGGCTATTTTCGAAAATGAACATTGAAAGTTCGATATCGACTTCGGTGCCTGCCCATGAACCACAACCACTCCCCCATCGCCGAAGTCTATGACCTCGCCGTCGTCGGCGGCGGTATCAACGGCGTCGGCATTGCCGCCGATGCGGCCGGTCGGGGCCTGTCGGTATTCCTCTGCGAGAAGGACGACCTCGCCCAGCACACCTCATCGGCCAGCAGCAAGTTGATCCATGGCGGCCTGCGCTACCTCGAACACCACGAATTCCGTCTGGTACGCGAAGCCCTGGCCGAGCGCGAAGTGCTGCTCGCCAAGGCGCCGCACATCGTCAAGCCACTGCGCTTCATCCTGCCGCACCGGCCGCACTTGCGCCCGGCCTGGATGATCCGTGCCGGCCTGTTCCTCTACGACCACCTCGGCAAGCGCAAGCGCCTGCCCGCGTCCCGCAGCCTGCGCTTCGGCGCTGGCAGCCCGCTCAGGCCAGAGATCACCCGTGGATTCGAGTATTCCGATTGCTGGGTGGACGACGCCCGCCTGGTGGTGCTCAACGCCATGGCCGCCCGCGAGCGCGGCGCCCACGTGCACACCCGCACCCGCTGCGTCAGCGCCCGGCGCAGCAAGGGGCTCTGGCATATCCACCTGGAACGCACCGATGGCAGCCTGCTGTCGATTCGTGCCCGCGCCCTGGTGAATGCCGCGGGCCCCTGGGTGGCACGCTTCATCGAACAGGACCTCAAGCAGGTGGCGCCCTACGGTATCCGCCTGATCCAGGGCAGCCACATCATCGTGCCGCGCCTGCATGACGGCGAGCAGGCCTACATCCTGCAGAACGAGGACCGGCGCGTCGTTTTCGCCATCCCCTACCTCGAACGCTTCACCCTGATCGGCACCACCGATCGCGAGTACCACGGCAATCCCGCCGACGTGGCGATCACCCCCGAGGAAACCCGCTACCTGCTGGATGTGGTCAACCGTCACTTCAAGCGCCAGCTGGACGAGCACGACATCCTCCACAGCTATGCCGGCGTGCGCCCGCTGTGCGACGACGAGTCGAGCGACCCGTCGGCAGTGACTCGCGACTACACCCTGGCCTTGTCCGCCCACCCGGGCGATGCGCCGCTGCTCTCGGTGTTCGGTGGCAAGCTCACCACCTACCGCAAGCTGGCCGAAGCCGCCCTGCAGCAACTGTCACCCTGGTTCCCTTTCGCCAAGGGGTCCTGGACGGCCAGCGCCCCCCTGCCCGGCGGCGAACAGATGCAAAGCCGCAGCGCCCTGGTGGAAGCACTCTGCGCCAGCTTCGGCTGGCTGCCCACCCACATCGCCCGGCGTTGGGCCAATCTCTACGGCAGCCGCAGCTGGCACCTGCTGCGTGGTGTGCACGAGCTGGCCGATCTCGGCGAACACCTGGGCGCCGGCCTCTATGCGCGGGAAGTGGACTACCTCTGCCAGCATGAGTGGGCGGTCAGCGCCGAAGACATTCTCTGGCGCCGCACCAAGCTCGGGCTGTTCATGAGCAGCAGCCAGCAGGCACGCCTGGCCCACTATCTGAATCCCGAACATCCGCGCCGGCCGCGGGCGGATGCGGCTTGATAGCGGGACAGAGGTGGGAGGCTCAAGCAGCCGTGTAGGGTGGATAGCGCTTTTCAATCCACCAGCGAAGCCGTGCAAGACGCCGATGGTGGAAACCCCCAAAGGGGTTTCCACCCTACACGGCTGTGGGAGCGAATTCATTCGCGAATGAATTCGCTCCCACAGATAGAGAAAACCCTCGAAACGACCCGGTCAGAGCTGCGCCACGTGCCCTTCGGCGCGGTGGGCCATCAGGTGTGGCAGCACCGCAGAGAGCAACGGCTCCTTGAAGGCCTCCTGGAAGCGATGGGCGAGGCCGGGGATGAGCTTCAGTTCCGAACCCTTGATATGGGCCGCCACGTGCACGCCGTGCATCACCGGCAGCAGCGGATCGGCGGTGCCGTGCACCACCAGTGTGGGCACCCGCAGGCGGTTGAGCAGGTCGACGCGGCTGGGCTCGGCGAGTATCGCCAGCATCTGCCGCTGCACACCTTCGGGGTTGAAGGAGCGGTCATAGGCCCTGGCCGCCTGTTCCAGCAACTGCCCGCGGTCATCGGCGACATCCGGACTGCCCAATGCCGCCAGCAGGTCCGCCTGTTGCTGGATGGCCACGTCCCGGCTCGGCGCCTCACGCCGGGCCAACAGTTCCAGCAGGGCCGGGCTGGGTGCGGGCAGGCCCTCGGCGCCGGAACTGGTCATCACCAGGGTCAGGCTCAGCACCCTTTCCGGGGCGATGTCGGCCAGGTACTGGGCGATCATCCCTCCCATGCTGGCGCCCAGCACATGGGCGTGCCGGACATGCAACGCATCCAGCAGGCGCAACGAATCCAGCGCCATGTCACGCAGGCCATAAGGCGCCGAAACCGGTAGGCCCAGGCGGTAGCGCAGCACCTCGTAAGGCAGGTTCACCGAAGGTTCGGTGCCGGTCCAGGCGGACAGTCCGACGTCACGGTTGTCGAAGCGGATCACCCGGAAACCGCTTTCGCAGAGCCGCTGCACCACCTCGTCCGGCCAGTGGATCAACTGCCCGCCCAGCCCCATGATCAGCAGCAGCGCCGGGTCCCGCTCACGCCCCACGCTCTGGTACGCCAGGCGCACCTCGCCCAGGTCGACGGTCTCCGTCGGCACGGTCAGGTCGCAGCGGGCGAAAGCAAAGGAAGGCAGGCCGCAAATGAGCGCGGCGAGCAGAATGAGCACACGCATGTTGGAAATCCAGAACGCAAAACCCCAGTCAAACGCGATTCTGATGAATTCCAGTGTTTCGCTCTGCCACAGAACCATGACAATTTGATGACCATCGCCGAACGGTCATGGCGCCCGTGAAGAACAGCGGTCCCTTCACGGGCGTGCGCGTCAACGACAGTCGAATTCCCCGCGCAGCTGCCGGGCGGCCGCCACCATGTTCGCCAGCGCCGCCTCGGTTTCCGGCCAGGCGCGGGTCTTCAGGCCGCAGTCGGGGTTGACCCACAGCCGCTCGGCGGGAATGCGTTCGGCGGCCTTGCGCAGCAGCTTGGCCATCTCGGTGCTGTCCGGCACACGCGGCGAGTGGATGTCGTAGACGCCAGGGCCGATCTCGTTGGGATAGGCGAAGGCTTCGAAGGCATCCAGCAGCTCCATGTCCGAACGCGAGGTCTCGATGGTGATGACATCGGCATCCATGGCGGCGATGGATTCGATCACATCGTTGAACTCGCTGTAGCACATGTGGGTATGGATCTGGGTCTCGTCCTTCACGCCGCTGGCACTCAGGCGGAAGGCCTCGGTGGCCCAGTCCAGGTAGTGCTGCCAGCCGGCCTTGCGCAGCGGCAGGCCTTCGCGGAAGGCGGCTTCATCGATCTGCACGATACGGATGCCGGCCTCTTCCAGGTCCACCACCTCGTCCCGGATGGCCAGCGCCAGCTGCCTGGCCTGTACCTCGCGGGATACATCCTCGCGCGGGAAGGACCACATCAGCATGGTCACCGGGCCGGTCAGCATGCCCTTCATCCACTTGGCGGTCTGGTCCTGGGCGTAGCGGATCCACTCCAGGGTCATGGCCTGCGGGCGGCTCAAGTCGCCGACGATCACCGCGGGCTTCACGCAGCGGGAACCGTAGCTCTGCACCCAGCCGAAGCGGGTGAGGGCATAGCCGTCCAGCTGCTCGGCGAAGTACTCCACCATGTCGTTGCGCTCGGCCTCGCCGTGCACCAGCACATCCAGGCCCAGGCGCTCCTGAACGTCCACGGCGTGGCGGATCTCGCGGCGCATGGCCTCGGTGTATTCGGCTTGCGACAGCTCGCCCTGCTTGAATGCCTGGCGCGCCAGGCGGATGGCCGGGGTCTGCGGGAAGGAGCCGATGGTGGTGGTGGGGAAAGCCGGCAGGTCGAGCCGCGCACGCTGCTTCTCGATGCGCTCGGCGAAGGGCGACGCGCGCTGGCTGTCCTCCGGTCGCAGGGCGGCGACACGGTCCTGGACCTCCGCCCGGTGGATACGCGGCGACGCGGCGCGGCCGGCCTGCACGGCGCGGCTGTCAGCCAGGGCCTTCAGCACCTCGGGAACTTCCGGTGCTGCGAGGGCGCGGGACAGCAGGGCGACTTCCTCGCATTTCTGCACGGCAAAGGCCAGCCAGCCCTTCAGCTCGGCATCCAGCTGGTCTTCGCGGGCCAGGTCCACCGGGCTGTGCAGCAGGGAGCAGGACGGCGCCACCCAGAGGCGTTCGCCCAGGCGTTCATGGGCATGGCGCAGCACGGCCAGGGCCTTTTCCAGGTCGCAGCGCCACACGTTGCGGCCGTTCACCACCCCGAGGGACAGCACCTTGTAGGCCGGCAGGCGGTCAAGGATGCCGGGAAACTGCTCGGGTGCACGCACCAGGTCGATGTGCAGGCCGTCAAGCGGCAGGCCGGCAGCCAGGCCGAGGTTGTCTTCCAGACCGCCGAAATAGGTGGCGATCAGTTTCTTCAAGGGTTCGCGCTGGATCAGGTTGTAGGCGCGTTCGAAGGCATTCTTCCAGTCCTGGGGCAGGTCCAGCACCAGGATCGGCTCATCGATCTGCACCCACTCCACGCCCTGGGCGGCCAGGCGCTGGAAGATTTCGCCATAGACCGGCAGCAGGCGCTCCAGCAGGTCCAGCTTGTCGAATTCACCCTTGGCCTTGCCCAGCCAGAGGTAGGTCAGCGGGCCGATCAGCACCGGCTTGACGCTGTGCCCCAGCGACCGGGCCTCTTCCACTTCCTCGAAGAGCTGCTCCCAGCCGAGGGCGAATTGCTGGTCGGCGGAAAACTCGGGTACCAGGTAGTGGTAGTTGGTATCGAACCACTTGGTCAGCTCTTGTGCGAGCAGGGGCTGGGCATGGGCGCCGCCACAGCAGCCGTCGCTGGCGCCACGGGCCATGGCGAACAGGGTCTCCAGGCCCGGCTTGCCGGTATGGGGACGGAAGCGCTCGGGAATGACGCCGAAGGTCAGGGAATGGGTCAGCACCTGGTCGTACCAGGCGAAGTCGCCCACCGGCAGCAACTCGATGCCGGCGTCTTTCTGCAGCTGCCAGTGCTCGGCGCGCAGGCGGCGGCCCACGGCACGCAGGCCGGCTTCATCCAGCTCGCCCTTCCAGAAGGCCTCCTGGGCCCTCTTCAGTTCACGGTCGCGACCAATGCGCGGGAAGCCGAGGGAATGGGACAGGGCCATGTGTCGAATCTCCATCAAAGTAATGGAGCCATTGTCGACAGCCATTGCCACTTGAGACAAACTCAACAAATTCGTGTTGATCTCAAGTTTTACTCATAGAGGCCATCCCATGCTCGAGCTGCGCCACCTCAAGACCCTGCACGCCCTGCGCGAAGCCGACAGCCTGGTGGAAGCCGCCGAACGCCTGCATCTCACCCAGTCCGCCCTGTCCCACCAGTTCAAGGAACTGGAAGAGCGCCTGGGGCTACCGCTGTTCGTGCGCAAGACCAAGCCGGTGCGCTTCACCAGTGCCGGCCTGCGCCTGCTGCAACTGGCCGACAGCGTCCTGCCGCAGCTACGCAGCGCCGATCGCGACCTGGCGCGCCTGGCCGGCGGCACCGCCGGACGGCTGCACATGGCCATCGAGTGCCACAGCTGCTTCCAGTGGCTGATGCCCACCATCGACCAGTTCCGCGATGCCTGGCCGGAGGTGGAGCTGGACCTGGCTTCGGGCTTCTCCTTCGCTCCCCTGCCCGCCCTCGCCCGGGGCGACCTGGACCTGGTGGTGACCTCCGACCCCATCGACCTGGCCGGCATCACCTATGTGCCACTGTTCACCTATGAGGCGCTGCTGGCGGTGGCCAACCAGCACGCCCTGGCCAGCCGCCCCTTCGTGGTGCCGGAGGACCTGGCCAATGAAACCCTGATCACCTACCCGGTGGAGCGTGACCGCCTGGACGTCTTCACCCGCTTCCTCGAACCCGCCGACGTGGAGCCGGCCCAGGTGCGCACCTCGGAACTCACGGTGATGATGATGCAACTGGTGGCCAGCGGCCGCGGCGTCTGCTGCCTGCCCAACTGGGCGCTGCACGAGTACAGCTCGCGGGGCTACGTCACCGCCAGGCGACTGGGCGAGAAGGGTCTGTACTGCACGCTGTTCGCCGCGATCCGCGCCGATATGCTGGACGCCCCCTTCATGCGCGACTTCCTGCTGACAGCCAAGGACACGTCGTTCGCCACGCTGGAAGGGGTCAGTGCGGCGCGGTGAACGGCTCTCTCCCCCGGCCCCTCTCCCTGGAGAGGGGTGGCTCACGCCTGATCGAACTACGCAATCCTGATGCATTTTCAAGGTGTGAAGGTTTGCGGAAGAGGTTGGGAGGGGACTCCGCCCCTTCTCAGGGGCGCAGCGGCAGCGATGGCCCCAGGTAGTCGTTGGCCTGCTGGATATCGTCCGTACCCAGCGACCCCACCGCGGCCGCCAGGCGCAGCCGCGACAGCAGGTAGCGCAGCTTGGCCTCCAGCAGGTCGCGGCGGGCGATGAAGGCCTGCTCCTCGGCATTGAGGATGTCCAGATTGGTACTGGTGCCGGCCTGGAAGCCCTTGCGCGCCGAGTCCTGGGCCCGCTCGCTGGATTCCACAGCCTTCTCCAGCGCGCGCACCCGCTGTTCGCCACTCTGCACCCCGCGGAACTCGCGGGTGGTGCCGGAGAGGACCTCCTCGCGACTGGAGTTGAGCTGGTCATTGGCCAACTCGCGGTTGGCCGCGGCCTGGCGCACCTGGGCACTGGTGGCGCCGCCGGCGAAGATCGGCATCCGCAACTCCACGCCCACGGAGCCATACTTGTTCGTCTGGTTCTGGGTGGAGACCGAGTCGCTTTCCGTATCGTTGTAGGCGGCGACGAAATCCAGAGTCGGCCAGTGTCCGGCCTTGGCCCGCTTCACCTCTTCCTCGGCGATATCCACACCGCGCCTGCGGGCGATGATGGTGGGGTTGTTGGCCCGCGCATCGTCGATCCAGTCCTGCAGGGTCGGCGGCTCCAGCGGCGGCGTGGGGAACTCGGTGCGCAAGGTGGACATTTCCTCCGGCAGCACGCCCAGCAGTTCCTGCAGCAGGCGCCGCGCCACCAGCAGGTTGTCCTCCGCCTCGATCAGTTCGGCCTGGGCCAGGTCGCGCCGCGCGGAGGCCTGGTCGATATCGATCACCGTGCCATCGCCCAGCTCGAAACGGCGCTTGGCGGCCATCACCTGGTTTTCCAGATTCTTCAGCTTGATCTTGGCCAGGTCGATGGTTTCCAGCGCCAGCAGCACGGCGAAATATCGACTGGCCAGGCTGACCGCCGAATCCTGGGTCTTGGAGTCGAACACCGCGTCACTGAACAGGGTGCGTTGCTTTCCCTGGCGGTACTCGGCCATGCGTTGCTTGTTGAACAGCGGCTGGCGCAGCTCCACGACTCCCGCCTTGGAATCGAAATCCAGATCGCTCTCGACGCTACGGCCCAGGGCGTTGTCCTGCTCGGTGGTCCCATCCACCCGCTTCCAGAAGGCACTGGCGCTGATGGTCGGCAGGACGCCCGCCTTGCCCAGCTCCTTGAACTCCTGCCCGGCCTGGCGCTCATGCACCGAGGCCAGGTAGGTGGGGCCCTGGACCTGGTAGGTGTTCCAGGCTTCGCTCAGGTCCATGGCGGACACAGGCAGGGCGACGGCACCGAGTAATCCGGCAATGGCCATCCGTGCTCTCATGTCACTGCTCCTTGAATGCGGTTTCGACGCGCCCCATAAGCGGCTTCATCAGGTAGCTCATCAGGCTGCGCTCCCCGGTCTTGATGGTGACGGTGGCCGGCATGCCCGCGCGGATATTGTTCGGCCCGAGCATCTTCATGCCTTCTTCCGTCACTTCCACCTGAGCCAGGTAATAGGGCTGCTTACTGGATTCGTCCACCAGGCGGTCAGCGGCCACCGTCAGCACACGACCGGGAATGTTCGGGGTCTGCGCGTGGTTGAAGGCCGGGAAGGTGATATCCACCGACAGGCCCGGCACCATCTTGTCGATGGCCTGCACCGGCACCTGGGCATCCACCTGCAGGGGCTCCTTGTCCGGCACCACGTCCATGATCCGCGCCCCGGGCTGGATGACGCCGCCGACCGTGGCGATGTTCAGGCCCAGGACGATGCCGTCGATGGGTGAACGGATCACGGTGTTCTCCACCTGGTAGTCGACGGAGCGCAGGCGTTCGGCCAGGGAAGTGACCTCCTTCTGCACGTCGGTCAGCTGCGACTCCACTTCCTTCTGGAAGTCCTGCTCACGCTGGAGAATGCGCAATTTGAGTTCGGCGATCTGGTTACGGGTACGGCCGATGTCGGCGATGTTCTGCGCCATGGAGCCGTTCAGCTCGGAGGCATTGCGCTCCAGTTCGAGCATGCGGTTGCGCGGGATGTAGCCCTCGGCGGCCAGGCTGCGCACACCTTCCAGCTCCTGGCCCAGCAGGTTCGACTGGCTGGAGCGGGTGGCCTGCACCTGGCGCAGGCCCTTGAGCTGCTCTTCGGCGCCGTTGAGGTTCTCATGCAGGATGGAGATCTCGCCCAGCAGCGCCCTGCGCCGGGTGTGGAACAGGCGCTGCTGCAGGGCGATGGCCTCCTGCAGGCGCGGATCACCGGCGAAACGTTCCAGCAGCGCCGGGTTGAAGGTCACCGAGTCGGCACCGTCGCGCTCGGCCACCAGGCGGTCTTCCACCGTCTTGGCCACTATGTACTGGGAACTCAGGGCGCCCTGCTCGGCGATCGCCTGGGTCGGGTCCAGCCGCACCAGTTCCTGGCCAGCGCGGACCTTGTCGCCCTCGCGCACCAGGATGGCATCCACCGTTCCGCCGGTGAGGTGCTGGATCGTCTTGCGCGCATTGGTGACGTTCACCGTGGCGTTGGCCACCACGCCGGCATCCAGTGGCGCCAGGATCGCCCACACCAGGAACCCGCCGAACCCGGCCAGCACCATCCAGATACCCCAACGGGCGGGCCGGGTATCGTCCATGTCCACCTGAGCCGGTTGTTCGACCTTTACCAGGGCCTTGCTTTCGCTTGCCGCTTGCATGATCGATTACTCCTTAGCCCGCATTGACGCCAGGTTGGGCGTGCCCACCGAGGGCATGACGCTGGCCTGGCGCAGCGCCGCGAAGACTTCTTCGCGGGGACCGAACAGCTGCATGCCGCCGTCGCGCAGCAGCAGGACCTTGTCCACCGTGCTGAGCACGCTGGGGCGATGGGATATCAGGATCAGCGTCTTGCCCCGCTTCTTCAGGTCGAGGATGGCCTCCACCAGCGCGGCCTCCCCCAGGTCATCGAGGTTGGCGTTGGGCTCGTCGAGCACGATCATCGAGGGGTCGCCATAGATGGCGCGGGCCAGCGCGATACGTTGCTTCTGCCCGCCGGAGAGCGGACTGCCATCGATGCCCAGCGGAGTGTCATAGCCTTTCTCGAAGCGCAGGATCATCTCGTGCACCCCGGCGCGCTTGGCCGCCAGGATCACTTCTTCGCTGTTCAGCTCGCCAAAGCGGGCGATGTTGTCGGCGATGGTGCCTTCGAACAGTTCCACATCCTGGGGCAGGTAGCCGATCCAGGGCCCGAGCTCTTCCTTGTTCCACTGGTAGATGTCGGCGCCGTCCAGGCGCACCTTGCCGCTCTGCGCCGGCCAGACGCCCACCAGCAGGCGGGCCAGCGTGGACTTGCCGGCCGCCGACGGGCCGATGATGCCCAGTGCCTCGCCGGGCGCCAGACTGAAGTTGATCCCCCGCAGGATGGTGACCACGCCGCCGGGCGCGGCAGTCATGGCCTGCTCCACCGACAGCACACCCTGTGGCTTGGGCAGCGACATGGCGTCGTTTCGTGCCGGGAAGTCCTGCAGGAGCTTGGACAGGCGCTCCCAGGAACCCCGAGCGGAGAGCAATTGCTTCCAGACCCCGATCGCCTGTTCCACCGGTGCCATGGCGCGGCCGCTGAGAATGGAGCAGGCGATCATCATCCCGGCGGTGATATCGCCCTTGATCGCCAGCCACGCGCCGGTACCGAGGATCAGCGATTGCAGGGTGATGCGCACGAAGCGGCTCGCACCATTGATGTAGGCGGCGCGGTCAGAGGCCAGGGTCTGCTTCTCGAGGATGCGCTGGTGACTGCCGTACCAGCGCTCACGGATCGCCGGCAGCATGCCCATGGCCTCGATCACCTCGGTATTGCGCAGGTTGTTGTTGGCGAAGGTGCCGGACGACATGGACGCCTGGTTGGCCTCCAGCAGCGGGCCACGGGTAACCATCTCGGTGAGCAGGGCCAGGCAGAACAGGATCACCGAACCCACCAGGGTGATGATGCCCAGCATCGGATGCACCAGGAAGATCACCAGCAGGTAGATGGGTGTCCAGGGGGCGTCGAAGAACGCGAACAGGCCGTTGCCGGTGAGGAACTGGCGAACCTGGGCCAGGTCCTGCAGCGCCTGGGCCGGGTTGCCGCCGGCGCGGCGCAGGTTGCGCTCGAAGGAGGCATTGAAGATGCGCCTGTTCAGGCTCATGTCCAGGCGGTTGCCGAGGCGGATCAACACCGTCGAGCGAACCACCTCCAGCAGCGACATGAGCACGTAGAGCCCGAGCATCAGCACCGTGAGCATGACCAGGGTGGTGACGTTGCTGCTCGCCAGCACGCGGTCGTAGACCTGCAGCATGTAGAGCGCGGGCGCCAGCATCAGCAGGTTGACGACCCCGCTGAAACCACCGACCACATAGAAGGTGTGACGCAAGCGATTCAGGGCTTCGGACAACTCGGAACGGGGCTGCGAGAAACTCTTCATCTCGACGCTCCACTGGCTGAGTGATGGGAGCGGCCAATCTCCGACCGCCTTCTTATAGTTCGAGTCCGTGGAGGAGAATGGCGCCGCCCCACAGAAGCCTACACACATCCTTAGTCGAGACTATTCCCACTCGCCAGTGAAGACCCACTCTTGCCGGACGGCTGCGGAATTAACCCGACCAGCGTCATGGCCGGCCAAGGGAGAGTGGTTCTCATTAAAGCCGAAAGACCCGTCCCAGACGGCTCGGCGCCTGATTCGGAGGCGAAATGATGGCCGGCGCGAAGGCCGAGTTGGCGCCGGATTAATGACGCACCGCGCCAGCGGAATGGCCGTGCCTGAAACCCGGCATGCGACCCGCCGGGCCACTTGGCCCGGTTTCGGGCGACGCCAGCGCCGAATCGCCGCCCCACTTCCCCGGTCAGTTGTCCCTGACCCGCAACGCAGGGCTGAAGCGCAGCATATCCATCAGGGCGTCGACCAGTTTGTCCGCCTCCTCCGCCAGGGAGAAGCCGTCCGGCACCAGCAGCCAGTTGGTCTGCAGCCCCTCCATGTAGGCATGCAGGCTGATGGCCGCGCGGCCGCAGTCCAGGTCCGCCGGCAACTGGCCGCGGCTCACTGCGTTGCGCAACGCCCTGGCGATGCGCTGGTCGCATTCGACGCTGAGTTCTTCCATCTGCCGCCGCAGGTCGCCCAGTTCCCCGGTGTACTCCACCTTGTGCCGCAGGATCTCGTGGATACGCCGACTCTGCGGATCCAGCTCCACGCGCCTCAGCAGGCGCACCAGCAACTGGCGCATGCGCCCGAGCGGGTCCGGCTCATCCTCGCTCTCGCTGGCGCGGGCCAGTTCCTCGATCGGCATGCGGATGCGCTCCAGCATCGCCTGGAACAGGTCGGTCTTGTTCTCGAAATGCCAGTAGATCGCGCCCCGGCTCACCCCGGCGGCCGCCGCGATTTCCGCCAGAGAGGCACGGGAAACCCCTTTCGCGTGGAACACCTGTTCGGTGGCGTCGAGTATCTGCACCCGGGTTTCTTCGGCTTCCTCTTTGGTACGTCTGGCCATTCGCCACTGGAACCTATGTGGTTGCTATGAAAGGGAAAACCTTCGTGCCGCCGAAACAAAATCTGACATCGGCCAAAGAAGATTCGATTTACAAACATTCACGCATGTAAGTATATTCATTCACCTTCGCAACAATCCAGAACCTGCCTTGCAACGCCCTCTATCCAGGGCCGTCCCTCCAGAAACATGAGGTCCCTTCAGATGCCCATGAAGCCAGCCTTTGCCGCCTTGGTTTCCGCCATCGCACTGGCCACGCTCAGCCTCACCGGCTGCCAGGAAGCCTCGGCTCCACCACCGGCCCAGACGCCCAAGGTCGGCGTCGTCACCCTGCAGCCCCAGAGCTTCACCCTGACCACCGAGCTGCCGGGCCGTACCGCCGCGTTCCGCATCGCCGAAGTCCGTCCGCAGGTCGACGGCATCATCCAGAAGCGCCTGTTCACCGAAGGCAGCGAGGTCAAGGCCGGGCAGCAGCTCTACCAGATCGACCCGTCCGTCTACACCGCGACCTACAAGAGCGCCCAGGCCAGCCTGGCTTCGGCCCAGTCCCTGGCGGCGCGCTACAAGGACCTGGTCAGCGACCAGGCGGTTAGCAAGCAGGCCTATGACGAGTCCCAGGCCGCCCGCCTGCAGGCCGAAGCCACTCTGGAGAAAGCCAGGATCGACCTGCGTTACACCAAGGTGCTGGCGCCCATCTCCGGCCGCGTCGGCCGCTCGACCGTCACCGAAGGGGCCCTGGTGAACAACGGCCAGGCCGCCGCCCTGGCCACCATCCAGCAACTGGACCCGATCTACGTCGACGTCACCCAGTCCACCAAGGACCTGCTGCGCCTGCGCCGGGAAATGGCCGAAGGCCAGCTGGAGAAGGCCGGCGACAGCGGCGCCAAGGTGTCCCTGCTCCTCGAAGACGGCAGCGAGTACCCGCACAAGGGCAGCCTGGAGTTCTCCGAAGTCTCGGTGGACGAAGGCACCGGCTCGGTGACCTTGCGCGCCGTGTTCCCCAACCCGGAACACACCCTGCTGCCGGGCATGTTCGTCCATGCTCGCCTCGGCTCGGCGGTCAAGCAGCAAGCCATCCTCGCGCCGCAGCAAGGCGTGACCCGCGACCTCAAGGGCCAGGCCACCGCCCTGGTGGTGAACGCCGAGAACAAGGTGGAGCTGCGCCAGCTCAAGGCCGAGCGCACGGTCGGCGACCGCTGGCTGGTCAGCGAGGGCCTCGATCCCGGCGACCGCCTGATCACCGAGGGTCTGCAGTTCGTCCGCCCGGGCCTGGAAGTGGACGTTGCCCCCGCGACCAATGTGGCCGCCCAGGCGCCTGCGGGCGACGGCCTGGCCAAGAGCCACTGAGGAGCGCATAGATGTCGAGATTCTTCATCGATCGCCCGATCTTCGCCTGGGTGATCGCCCTGGTGATCATGCTCGCCGGCGGCCTGTCCATCCTCAAGTTGCCGATCAACCAGTACCCCAGCATCGCCGCGCCCGCGGTGGGCATCCAGGTCAGCTACCCCGGCGCCTCGGCGCAGACGGTGCAGGACACCGTGGTGCAGGTCATCGAGCAGCAGCTCAACGGCATCGACGGCCTGCGCTACATCTCCTCGGAGAGCAACTCCGACGGCAGCATGACCATCACCGCCACCTTCGAGCAGGGCACCAACCCTGACATCGCCCAGGTGCAGGTGCAGAACAAGCTGCAGCTGGCCACCCCCCTGCTGCCCCAGGAAGTGCAGCAGCAGGGCATCCGCGTGACCAAGGCAGTGAAGAACTTCCTGCTGGTCATCGGCGTCGTCTCCGAAGACGGCAGCATGGACAAGAACGACCTGGCCAACTACATCGTCTCCAACATCCAGGACCCGATCTCGCGGACCAAGGGCGTGGGCGACTTCCAGGTATTCGGCGCCCAGTACGCCATGCGCATCTGGCTGGACCCGGCGCGGCTGAACAACTACCAGCTGACCCCGGTGGACGTGAAGAGCGCCATCCAGGCGCAGAACGTGCAGATCTCCTCCGGCCAGCTCGGCGGCCTGCCGGCCTCCCCCGGCACCCAGCTGAACGCCACCATCATCGGCAAGACCCGCCTGCAGACCCCCGAGCAGTTCGGCGAGATCCTGCTCAAGGTCAACCGCGACGGCTCCCAGGTGCGCCTGCGCGACGTCGCCAAGATCGAACTGGGCGGCGAGAACTACAGCATCAGCGCCCAGTTCAACGGCAAACCGGCCTCGGGCATGGCGATCAAGCTGGCCACCGGCGCCAACGCCCTGGATACCGCCAAGGCGATCCGCGCCACCGTCGCCGAGCTGGAGCCTTTCATGCCCGCCGGGATGAAAGTGGTCTTCCCCTATGACACCACCCCGGTGGTCTCCGCCTCCATCGAAGGGGTTATCCACACCCTGGGCGAAGCCATCGTCCTGGTGTTCCTGGTGATGTTCCTGTTCCTGCAGAACTTCCGCGCCACCATCATTCCCACCCTGGCGGTGCCCGTGGTGCTGCTCGGCACCTTCGGCGTGCTGGCGATGTTCGGCTTCACCATCAACACCCTGACCATGTTCGCCATGGTCCTGGCCATCGGCCTGCTGGTGGACGACGCCATCGTGGTGGTGGAGAACGTCGAGCGGGTGATGGCCGAGGAAGGCCTCTCGCCGCTCGAAGCCACGCGCAAGTCCATGGGCCAGATCCAGGGCGCCCTGGTGGGCATCGCCCTGGTGCTCTCGGCGGTATTCCTGCCGATGGCCTTCTTCGGCGGCTCCACCGGCGTGATCTACCGGCAGTTCTCCATCACCATAGTCGCGGCCATGTCGCTCTCGGTGCTGGTGGCGCTGATCTTCACCCCGGCGCTCTGCGCCACCCTGCTCAAGCCCGTCGGGAAGGGCCACCATGAGAAGCGCGGCTTCTTCGGCTGGTTCAACCGCACCTTCGAGCGCGGCGTAGAGGGCTACGAGCGCGGCGTGCGCGGCATCCTCCAGCGCAAGGCACCCTACCTCGCCCTCTACCTGGTGATCATCGTCGCCATGGGCTGGCTGTTCACCCGCATCCCCACCGCCTTCCTTCCCGAGGAAGACCAGGGCGTGCTTTTCGCCCAGGTGCAGACCCCGGCCGGCGCCAGCGCCGAACGGACCCAGGCGGTGGTGGACCAGATGCGCGAATACCTGCTGGACGAAGAGAAGGACACGGTGAAATCGGTGTTCACCGTCACCGGCTTCAACTTCGCCGGCCGCGGCCAGAGCTCGGGCATGGCCTTCATCATGCTCAAACCCTGGGAAGAGCGCACCGCCGAAGGCCAGAGCGTGTTCGACCTGGCCCAGCGCGCGCAGAAGCATTTCTTCAGCTTCCGCGATGCCATGGTCTTCGCCTTCGCCCCGCCGGCGGTGATGGAGCTGGGCAACGCCACCGGCTTCGACTTCTTCCTCCAGGACCGCGCCGGCATCGGCCACGAAGCGCTGAACGCCGCCCGCGACCAGTTCCTCGAACTGGCGGCGAAGAACCCGGTGCTCAACCGCGTGCGTGCCAACGGCCTGCGCGACGAGCCCCAGTACCAGTTGCTGATCGACGACGAGAAGGCCCGCGCCCACGGCCTGTCCCTCGCCGACATCAACAACACCGTATCCATCGCCTGGGGCGCCAGCTACGTCAACGATTTCATCGACCGTGGCCGGGTGAAGAAGGTCTACCTGCAGGGCGAGCCCGAAGCGCGGATGAACCCCGAAGACCTGAACAAGTGGTACGTGCGCAACGACCAGGGCCAGATGGTGCCGTTCAGCGCCTTCGCCAGCGGCGAATGGACCTACGGCGCGCCCAAGCTGTCCCGCTACAACGGCGTGCCGGCGGTGGAAATCCTCGGCGAGGCCGCTCCGGGCCACAGCTCGGGTGAAGCCATGGCCGCGGTGGAAGAGATCGCCAGGCAGCTGCCGGCCGGCGTCGGCTACTCCTGGACCGGCCTCTCCTACGAGGAACGCCTGTCCGGTTCCCAGGCCCCGGCCCTCTACGCGCTGTCGCTGCTGGTGGTGTTCCTCTGCCTGGCGGCCCTCTACGAGAGCTGGTCCATCCCCTTCTCGGTGATGCTGGTAGTGCCCCTGGGCGTGATCGGCGCGCTGCTGTTCACCAGCCTGCGCGGCCTGTCCAACGACGTGTTCTTCCAGGTGGGCCTGCTCACCACCATCGGCCTCTCGGCGAAGAACGCGATCCTCATCGTCGAGTTCGCCAAGGAGTTGCACGAACAGGGCAAGAGCCTGTTCGACGCCGCCGTGGAAGCCTGCCGCATGCGCCTGCGCCCGATCATCATGACCTCGCTGGCGTTCATCCTCGGCGTGGTGCCCCTGGCCGTCTCCAATGGCGCCGGTTCCGGCAGCCAGCACGCCATCGGTACCGGCGTGATCGGCGGCATGCTCACCGCCACCGTCCTGGCCATTTTCTGGGTACCGCTGTTCTACGTGCTGGTCTGCTCGCTGTTCAAGGACAAGGCGAGCCGCGCCGCGATCAAGAAGGAGGCCCTGCAGTGAGGCGTTCCCTGATATCCCTGACCATCGCCGCAACCCTGCTCGGTGGCTGCTCCATGATCCCCGACTACCAGCGCCCGGAAGCGCCGGTGGACGCCGACTGGCCCCAGGGCGAGGCCTACGCCCAGGACGAGGCGCAGGTGGCCACCGCCGCCGCCGACCTCGACTGGCGCGAGTTCTTCCAGGACCCGGCCCTGCACCAGCTGGTGCAGCTGGCCCTGGACAATAACCGCGACCTGCGCGCCGCCGCGCTGAACGTCGAGGCCTACCGCGCGCTCCACCGCATCCAGCGCTCCGAGCTGTTCCCCAGCATTTCCGCCGATGGCGGCGCCACCCGCCAGCGCATGCCGGGGATCATGAACCAGAGCGGCGAGGCCGACACCAGCAGCACCTACAGCGCCACCCTCGGCACCAATGCCTGGGAACTGGACTTCTTCGGCCGTCTGCGCAGCCTGAACGAGCAGGCCCTGGAGCAGTACTTCGCCACCGAACAGGCGCGCCGCAGCACCCAGATCAGCCTGGTGGCCGCGGTGGCCACCGCCTATCTCGACTGGCAGGCCGACCAGGCGTTGCTGCAGCTGACCCGGGATACCCTGAAGACCTACCAGGAAAGCTACGCCCTCACCCAGCGCAGCTTCGACGTGGGGGTCGCCGACGCCCTGGCCCTGAGCCAGGCGCGCACCGCGGTGGAAAGCGCCCAGGTCAGCCTGGCCCAGTACAGCCGCCTGGTGGCCCAGGACCGCAATGCCCTGGTCCAGCTGGTGGGCACCGGCCTGCCGGCGGACCTGCCCAAAGGCCTGGCCCTGGACGCCGACCTGCTGGCCGAAGTGCCGGCCGGCCTGCCGTCCGACCTGCTGCAGCGCCGTCCCGACCTGCTCCAGGCCGAGCACCTGCTGAAAGCCGCCAACGCCAATATCGGCGCGGCGCGCGCGGCCTTTTTCCCCAGCGTCAGCCTGACCGCCAACGCCGGCAGCATGAGCAACGAACTCTCCGGCCTGTTCGACGCCGGTTCCGGCAGCTGGCTGTTCCAGCCGAGCATCAGCCTGCCGATCTTCACCGCTGGCCGTCTCCAGGCGAACCTCGACTACAGCGAGCTGCAGAAGGACATCCAGGTGGCGCAGTACGAAAAGGCCATCCAGGTGGCCTTCCAGGAAGTCGCCGACGGCCTCGCCGCCCGCACCACCTACCAGCAGCAACTGGATTCCCAGCGCGCCCTGGTGAAGACCACCGAGGAGTACTACCGCCTCGCCGAACGCCGCTACCGCACCGGCGTCGACAGCTACCTGACCCTGCTCGACGCCCAGCGCCAGCTGTTCAGCGCGCGCCAGCAGCTGATCGGCGACCGTCTCAACCAGCTGGCCAGCGAAGTGAACCTGTACAAGGCCCTCGGCGGCGGCTGGAAGGAACAGGGGGAAACCACCCCGAAGGCCTGATCCGCCGGCGACGGCGGAAAGCGGAACCGACTAGAAACTTCTAGTAGGGGCCTTTCAGGCCTGCGTGCCGCCTGACACCTCCTTCATCCGACCGCGGCCCGCCCCCTCTCCCTGAAGTGGAGAGGGGTGACTCGCGCTGGAACGAGAAGCCCTTGCGATCGCCCCCCTTGCCGCCATCACCGACACGTAAAACTGGCGACGGAACACCGAAAACGAGCAGCAAACCCGGAAATCTCCATGCCACTCAGAGGCTTGCGACGGCCCGCCGGTCCTTTTTCTTGCCACCTGTCAGGCCGGCGCCACGGCCTGTAACAATGGCCGATCCTATTCATCCAACTCGTGGGGAGGCGAGTGGGGAACAAGAGGACACGACGATGAAATCGACACTCAACATGACGACCCTCAGCGGCCTGCTTCTGGCCCTGGCGGTGACAACCGGACCGGGCCCGGTCCTCGCGGAGAATGGAAGCGATCGCCTGGACGAGTACCGGATGCGCAACCAGCAGCTGCTGCAGATGCGGGAAGACTCCAGCGAGAGCTTCACCAGCATCGTCGAGGCACAACCTACCGCAGCCGGGTGGCAGCCCGAGGACGACGAAACGAGTGCCAGCGGACGGCAAATGCCGAAATACCAGTCCCTGATCCATCAACAAAAGGTCGAATTCGGGAAATGACCCGAAATGACCGCCCGTCGGATGCGCGACCAGACTGCGCACCCGGCGGGCAGTACAACGCCACCTTTCCGACGGCCGGTCCAGGCCGCTCAAGCCCGCTCCAGAGCCATCGCGCAGCCATCCTCCACTTCTCCGGGCTGCCGCGCATCCCCTGCATCTTGCGGCGACGACCGCACTGCCCCTAGTGTGCCCACATCCCACGCTGGCGGAAGGTTCGCCCTGTGCCAGCGACTTGCTCAACGGATTGATTCACCGCTGAACCCGGCTGCGGCCGCTTTCCCCTGGAGTATCGACCCGTTGCAGAAGCCTGCCTCCCGCCGCTTCGGCGTATCCCTGTCCTGGTTCATGCTGGCCATCGTCACCTTCAGCGGCAGCCTGCTGCTGGGCGCCGACGACGCCAAGGCTGCCTGGAGCCTCGACCCGGTCATGCGCAAGGCGGAAAAGCGCTATGGCCGCAGCGGCCCGGCCAGGCATCGCCTGCACGCCTGGCGCGACCTGCTGGAAAGCGGCAGCCGGATGACCGAGCGCGAGCAACTACTGGCGGTCAATCGCCAGATCAACCACCAGGTGCGCTTCAGCGACGACAGCGCCCTGTGGCAGCGCCGGGATTACTGGGCCACCCCGCTGGAAACCCTGGCCAGGGGCGCTGGGGACTGCGAGGACTTTGCCCTGGCCAAGTACTTCACCCTGCTGCAGCTGGGCATCGCCCGGGAAAAGCTGCGCATCACCTACGCCAGGGCCCTGGAACTGAATCAGGCGCACATGGTGGTGACCTATTACGAAACCCCGGACGCCGAGCCCCTGGTGCTGGACAACCTGCTGGACGAGGTTGTCCCCGCCTCACGGCGCCAGGACCTGGCCCTGCGCTATGCCTTCGATGCCCAGGGGCTCTACAGCCTGAAGGGCGGCGCCCCGAAGCGCGTCGGCGACACCGCGAAGCTGCCGGTGTGGCAGGGCCTGCTGGCGCGGATGGAAAGGGAAGGCTTCACCCTCTAGGCCGGTCCCCGCCGGGACCGGGCATTGGCCATCGGCAAACCGCGCCGCCCGCCTCTCACTCGCCAGTGGCCAGGGGTGCTGCCTCCCGTCGCTCCCGCCAGCTGCGCAACAGCGACGGCGCCAGGGCGGTCAGGGCCGAACCCAGCACGACGAACAGGGCCCCCGCATAGGCGATCCAGTTGACCTCCTCGGGCTGCACATGGTCCGGCCAGAGACTGGCGCAGATGGCCACGCTGGCGAAAGTCACCAGCGGCGTGATGGCCAGGGTCGCGCTGACCCTGGACGCCTCCCAGTGGGCCAGGGCCTCGGCGAAGGCGCCGTAGGCCACCAGGGTATTCAGGCAGCAGGCCAGCAGCAGCCAGCCCTGCAGCGGGCTCAGGGACAACAACTCCATGGGCTGCGCCCAGGGTGTCAGCAGCGCAGCGCAACCGAGGTAGATCACCATCATCACCTGGGCCGAACTCCAGTGGCTCAGCAACTGCTTCTGCGCCAGGCCGTAGAAGGTCCAGACGAAAGCCGACAGCAGGATCACCAGCACGCCCAGGGTGTATTGGCTCATGGAGGTGAGCAGCTCTTCCAGGCGCTGGTTGAAGAACAGGCCGAAGCCCAGGACCGTCACCAGCAGGCCGAAGGCCTGCCCACGGCTGAAGCTCTCCTTGAAGACGAACAGGCTGCTCAGCAGGAAGAGGATCGGCGCCACCTGGATCACCAGTTGGGTGGTGCCGGGGCTGAGCATCTTCAGGCCGATCAGGTAGAACACGTAGTTGCCGGTGAGCCCTCCCACCGCCAGGACCACCAGCCAGCGACCACGCGCGCCCAGCGGCCGGAGGGCCGGCAGGCGGCGATTGGCGCCCAGATAGAGGAACAGCAGCGAGCCCGCGACGACCAGCCGGTACCAGGTCACGGTCACCGGGTCCATGGTCTGCAGGACTTCCTTCAGCCAGATGGGCAGGACGCCCCAGAGCACGGCCGTGACCAGGGCGAGGAACAGGCCGTAGAGCCAACGGCCGGAGGAGATGTGCATGGGGACCTCTGCGGGCAAGCCCGGCGGTGTCTGCGCGGGCAGGACAAGAGACGCCATTCTAGGAGTGCCGGTTCCCGGGGCACAGGAACAGTTTCCTGCCTGTCGGTGGCGAAACTGTACCTGTCGCCCTCGGTACTCCGCCGCTTGTCGAGCCCCGGCGCAAGGCCGGCAGCGCTGGTTAGACTCAAAGAGCCAATGGGTTACGGAGGTGGTCCGATGTTCGGTAGACGTGCATCCGACATGGCTGCAGGCACCCACTATCGCAGTGAGCGGGTCAGCGCCGTGAACGGGCAGTACTTCTTCTCCACACGGGAGGGCACCCTGGAGGGGCCCTTCTTCACCCGCGTGGATGCGGAGCGGGAAATCGCGCTGTATATCCGGCGCATGAAACTATCCAACGCCATACTCGCGTATCGGGGCCGATAAGCGCCCCTATATGAGAAAACCCGCGCCAGGCGCGGGTTTTTCCTTTTCGGGGACTCGAAACACTGTGGGGGCGATTTCAATCGCCAAGCGGACCGCAGGTCCGCCTTGCTGCATCGAAGGGGGCAGCTGCGCTGCCCATTGCGAATGAATTCGCCCCCACAAAGTCCTTGTGAGAGCGGCGCCCAGACTCAGCGATAGGCCTCGAACAGGCCGGTGGCGCCCATGCCGCCGCCGACGCACATGGTGACGATGCCGAAGCGCTTGCCGCGCCGCTGCAGTTCGCGCACCAGGTGGCCGACCTGGCGCGAGCCGGTCATGCCGAAGGGGTGGCCGATGGAGATGGAGCCGCCGTTGACGTTGTACTTCTCGTTGTCGATCCCCAGGCGATCACGGGCGTAGAGGCACTGGGAAGCGAAGGCTTCGTTGAGCTCCCAGAGGTCGATGTCGTCGATCGACAGGCCCTTGGCCTTGAGCAGCCTGGGCACCGAGAACACCGGGCCGATGCCCATCTCGTCCGGCTCGCAGCCGGCCACGGTGAAGCCGCGGAAGAACGCCTTGGGCTTGAGCCCCAGCTCCAGGGCCTTGTCCAGGCTCATCAGCAGGGTCATGGAAGCACCGTCGGAAAGTTGCGAGGAGTTGCCGGCGGTGACCGAGCCATCCTCGGCGAACACCGGTTTCAGGGAATTCAGGCCTTCCAGGGTGGTGTCGGCACGGTTGCAGTCATCGCGGTCGACCACCCCGTCCAGCACCTGCTTCTGGCCGGTGGCCTTGTCTTCGACGAAGTACTTCACGCTCATCGGCACGATCTCGTCGGCGAACAGGCCTTCGGCCTGGGCGCGGGCGGTGCGCTGCTGGCTCTGCAGGGCGTAGAGGTCCTGGGCTTCGCGGGTCACGTTATAGCGACGGGCGACGATCTCGGCGGTCTGCCCCATGGGGTAATAGATGCCGGGGTGTTCGAGCTGCAGCCGCGGGTTGACGAAGTTGTCCTGGTTGATGCTCTTCAGGGTCAGGGTGATGGACTCGACGCCGCCGGCCACCATCACATCGCTGCAGCCGGAGGCGATCTGGTTGGCGGCGATGGCGATGGCCTGCAGGCCCGAGGAGCAGTAACGGTTCAGGGTCATGCCGGCGACGCCGACGCCCA
Source organism: Pseudomonas sp. GCM10022186 (assembly GCF_042656385.1). Taxonomy (NCBI): domain Bacteria; kingdom Pseudomonadati; phylum Pseudomonadota; class Gammaproteobacteria; order Pseudomonadales; family Pseudomonadaceae; genus Pseudomonas; species Pseudomonas sp. GCM10022186. The sequence continues at coordinate 27,000 of NZ_JBHSOU010000052.1, read as the reverse complement.
GGCCCGAGAGCACCGCCACGTTGCGGCCGATGTTGTGGCCCTGGGCGCCTTCGTTGGAACCGGCACCGACCACGCAGTCGTCCACCAGCGCCGGGTCGAGGTCGTTGCGCGAAAGCAGCGCGTTCACGCAGTGGGCGGCCATATCGTCCGGCCGGGTCATGTTGAACTTGCCGCGGAAGGACTTGGCCAAGCCAGTCCGCACGCTGTCGACGATCACCACTTCACGCATGACGCACCTCGTTCTTGTTGGGAGTGAAAGTGCGGCGAGCATAATTGCTGTCCATGCGAGGACACTACGATCATTCATCCCGCGTATGCGCGCCCATCCTCTGCTCAGTCTTTCCTGAACGCTGCCTCCAGGGCTTCGTTGATGGTGCGCAGCACCTTGACCCGGGCGTAGCGCTTGTCATTGGCTTCCACCAGGGTCCAGGGCGCGATCTCGGTGCTGGTGCGGTCCACCATGTCGTCCACGGCGTCCACGTAGAGCCCCCACTTTTCGCGATTGCGCCAGTCTTCCTCGGTGATCTTGTAACGCTTGAAGGACACCGCCTCGCGTTCCTTGAAGCGCTCCATCTGGGTGTCCTTGTCGATGGACAGCCAGAACTTCACCAGCACGATGCCGTAGTTGTGCAACTGTTCCTCGAAGTCGTTGATCTCGCCGTAGGCCCGAAGCCAGTCGGCCTCGGAGCAGAAGCCCTCGACCCGCTCCACCAGTACGCGGCCGTACCATGAGCGGTCGAAGATGGTGAACTGGCCGCGTCCCGGCACATGCCGCCAGAAACGCCAGAGGTAGGGTTGGGCGCGCTCTTCCTCGGTGGGGGCGGCGATCGGCACGGTACGGTACTGGCGTGGGTCCAGCGCCCCGGTGACACGGCGGATGGCGCCGCCCTTGCCGGCGGCGTCATTGCCTTCGAACACCGCCATCAGCGCGTGGCCGCGCATGCGTTTGTCGCGCATCAGGCCGTTCAGGCGCGCCTGTTCGGTGGCCAGTTGTTCCTTGTAGTCGTTCTTGTCCAGCTTCAGGCCGAGGTCGAGGCTGTCCAGCAGGGTGAGCTTGTCCAGGCTGGACATCAGCGGCGCCGCGTGGGGCTGCGGCTTGGGTCGGCCCTGCTGCTTGAGGGCGGCCTGCAAGCCTTCGAGGATGATGCGGCCGACGCTGAGGCTGCGGTAGCGCTCGTCGAAGCCCTCGATCACGTACCAGGGCGCGTAGTCACGGCTGGTACGGCGCAGCACCCGCTCGCCGAAGCGCACGAAGCGGTCGTAGACCTCGCTCTGCTTCCAGTCCAGCGGGTTGAGCTGCCAGCTGCGCTGGGGGTCCTTCTCCAGGGCCTTGAGGCGCTCCTTGAGCTGTTTCTTGGACAGGTGGAACCAGAACTTGAAGACCAGCGCCCCCTCGTCGCAGAGCATGCGCTCGAAGCCTTCGGCGTCGTTGATGGCCTGGTCCAGGCGGGCGTCCTTGATATCGCCCTCGACCCGGGCGTGGAGCATCTGGCTGTACCAGTTGCCGAAGAAGATGCCGATCCGCCCCTTGGGCGGCAACTTGCGCCAGTAGCGCCACTGTGGCGGCCGCGACAGCTCTTCGTCGGTCGAGCGCAGGAAGCTCTCCACGTTGATCAGGCGCGGGTCCATCCATTCGTTGAGCAGCTTGACCGTCTCGCCCTTGCCGGCCCCCTCGATGCCGTTGATCAGGATCAGCACCGGGAAGCGCGCCTGCTGCTTGAGCTCGAACTGCGCGTCCAGCAGGGCCTCGCGCAACTCCAGCACGGCCTTCTCATAGGTTTCCTTGTCGATGGAATGGCCGATCTCGGCGGATTCGAACATGCAGACCTCCTTGGTGTAATGGGGAAAAGGTAGCGGACACCTGTCCGTAGGAGCGAGCTCTGCTCGCGAAAATCTCGAAGAACCGCTTCGCGAGCAGAGCTCGCTCCTACGGTTCGATGCGGGCGTCCAATCGGCTACCATTCGCGCTTCGCAGTCACGGGAACCCCCATGTCCGATTTCCACCACGCCCAGCTCGACTGGGACGAACAGGGCCAACCGCTGTCGCGGGAGTTCGACGACGTCTACTTCTCCCCGGCTTCGGGCATCGACGAGACCCGCCATGTGTTCATCGCCGGCAACGACCTGGCCCGGCGCTTCGCCGAGCTGCCGGCGGGCGGGCGCTTCACCATCGGCGAAACCGGCTTCGGCACCGGGCTGAACTTCCTCTGCGCCTGGCAGCTGTTCGAGCGCTGCGCGCCGGCCGATGCCCGGTTGCACTTCGTCAGCGTGGAAAAATTCCCCCTCACCCGTGACGACCTGCAGCGCGCCCTGGCGCTCTGGCCGGAACTGGCGCCCCTGGCGGCCCAGTTGATCGACCAGTACGTCGCGGTCCACCCCGGCTTCCAGCGCTTCTGCCTGGCCGGTGGCCGCGTGATGCTGACCCTGCTGCTGGGCGATGCCCTGGACTGCCTGCCGGAGCTGGACGCATGCATCGACGCCTGGTTCCTCGACGGTTTCGCCCCGGCGAAGAACCCGGACATGTGGAGCCCCGCCCTCTTCGCCCAATTGGCGCGGCTGTCCGCCCCCGGAACCACCCTGGCCACCTTCACCGCTGCCGGTTTCGTGCGCCGTGGCCTGAAAGAGGTGGGTTTCGCCATCAAGCGCATTCCGGGCTTCGGCAAGAAGTGGGAGATGAGCCGCGGGCTGTTCGAAGGTGAGGCCCGAGACGACAGCAAACCCTGGTTCGCGCGCCCGCGCTTCGTCCCGCAGCGCCGCGAAGCCCTGGTGATAGGCGCCGGCCTGGCCGGCTGCGCCAGCGCCGCCAGCCTGGCCGCCCGCGGCTGGCAGGTAACCCTGCTGGAACGCCACGACGCGCCGGCCCGCGAGGCCTCGGGCAATCCACAGGGCGTGCTCTACCTCAAGCTTTCGGCCCATGGCACGCCGCTGTCGCGGCTGATCCTCAGCGGTTTCGGCCACACCCGCCGGCTGCTGCAGCGGCTGGAACAGGGCCATGACTGGCAAGCCTGCGGCGTGCTGCAGCTGGCCTTCGACGCCAAGGAGGCGCAGCGCCAGGAAAAGCTGGCCGAAGCCTTCCCCGCCGATCTGCTGCACCCCCTGGACAAGGCCCAGGCCGAGGCCCTGGCCCACGTCGCCCTGCCGGCCGGCGGCCTGTTCTACCCCGAGGCCGGCTGGGTCCACCCGCCGGCGCTTTGCCGCCTGCTGGCCGATCATCCGAATATCCGTCTGCTGCCCCACAGCGAAGCCCTGGAGCTGCGCCGCGAGGGCGATCGCTGGTGTGCCTTCTCCGCCGACACCTGCCTCTCCGCTGCACCGGTGGCCGTCCTGGCCGGCGCCGCCGAGGTGCTGCGCTTCCCGCAGACCGCCGGGCTCCAGCTCAAACGCATTCGCGGGCAGATCAGCCGCCTGCCGGCCACCGCCGGGAGCGCGGGCCTGGGCACCGTGCTCTGCGCCGAGGGCTATGTGGCACCACCCCGTGATGGCGAACATACCCTGGGCGCCAGCTTCGACTTCCACAGCACGGACCTGGACCCCACTGCCGCCGAGCACGCCGGCAACCTCCAGCTGCTGGAAGAAATATCCCCCGACCTCGGCCATCGCCTGCACGCCGCCGGGCTGGACCCGGCCCGGCTGGAAGGCCGCGCCGCCTTCCGCTGCACCACCCCGGACTACCTGCCCATCGTCGGCCCCCTGGCGGATTCCGGCGCCTTCGCCGAAACCTACGCCGTGCTGGCCAAGGACGCCCGCCAGGCACCCGACATGCCGGCCCCCTGGCTCCACGGCCTGTATGTGAACAGCGCCCACGGCTCCCGCGGGCTGATCACCGCGCCCCTGTCGGGCGAACTGCTGGCCGCCTGGCTGGAAAACGAGCCGCTGCCCGTGCCACGCGCAGTGGCCGAGGCCTGCCACCCCAACCGCTTCGCCTTGCGCCGCCTGATCCGCGGCCAGAACGCCTGACCATGGAACTACTGCTCATCGAGGCCCTGGCGATCGGCGCCGTGCTCGGCCTGTTGCTGGGCCTGACCGGCGCCGGCGGCTCCCTGGTGGCCCTGCCCCTGCTGCTCAGCCTGCACCTGCCCCTGCGCGACGCCATTGGCGTGAGCCTCGGTGCCGTGGCGCTGTCCGCCGCCATCGGCGCCATTCCCCGCGCCCGCCAGGGCCTGGTGGCCTGGCGCCCGGTGCTGTTGCTGGCACTGGCCGGCCTGCCGGGCAATGCCGTTGGCCAGTGGCTCGGGCGATTCATCCCCGAGTTCGCGTTGATCCTCGGTTTCTGCCTGCTGGTGCTCTGGTCGGCCCGGCGCATGTGGCGCGGGGCGGGACTGCCCCAGGGCAAGTGCGGCCCGCTGCGCAGCGCGCCCCTGGTGGCCATTGGAGCCGGCGTGGGACTGCTGTCCGGGGTCATGGGCGTGGGGGGCGGCTTCCTCGTCGTGCCGGCATTGCTCTGGTACACCCCGCTGTCGATGCTGGCCGCCACCGCCACCTCCATGGCCGTGATCGCCCTGGTCTCGGGCGGCGGCTTCCTCCTCTATCTCACTGGCGCCCAACCGCCCATGGCCCTGCTCGGCGGCCTGGCAGCCGGCGGAGCCATCGGCGTGCTCTGCGGAAACCTGCTGGCCGTGCGACTGCGCGGTGCCACCCTGCAACGCTTGTTCGCCCTGATGCTGGTGGCGGTGAGCCTGTCCCTGGCAGCGCAGAAACTGCTGGCCTGACAATCGCACCGCGCCATATACCCAATCGATATAAAACTCACGGAAGCCCCCGGGGGTCGGACCCCTAGGTGCGCTGTTTCCAGGCACCCACTCCCCAACGGCAACACCGGTAAGGACTTATGTGCGGCATTTCTGGAGAACTGCGCTTCGACAAGCAACCGGCCGACCTGGCCGCCCTCGACCGAATAACCCACCACCTCGCCCCCCGCGGCCCCGACGCCTGGGGCCTGCACAGCCAGGGACCGATCGCCCTGGGCCATCGACGGCTGAAGATCATGGACCTCGCCGAAGCCTCCGGGCAGCCCATGCTGGACCCCGAACTGGGCCTGGCCATGGTGTTCAACGGCGCCATCTACAACTACCCGGAACTGCGCAAGGAGCTGCTGGCCCTGGGTTATCGCTTCCATTCCGACGGTGACACCGAAGTCCTGCTCAAGGCCTGGCACGCCTGGGGCAAGGACATGCTGCCGAAACTCAACGGCATGTTCGCCCTGGCCATCTGGGAGCGTGATCGCCAGCGCCTGTTCCTCGCCCGCGACCGCCTCGGCATCAAGCCGCTGTACCTGTCACGCAACGACCAGCGGCTGCGCTTCGCCTCGAGCCTGCCGGCCCTGCTCCAGGGTGGCGACCTGGATACCTCGCTGGACCCGGAGGCGCTGAACTTCTACCTCAACTTCCACGCCGTGGTGCCGGCGCCGCGAACCCTGGTGAAGGGTGTGGAGAAGTTGCCGCCGGCCAGCTGGATGCAGATCGACGCCGACGGCAACAGCAGCCAGGGCACCTGGTGGCAACTGGAATACGGGCCCCGCGAAGACGAACAGGTGCTTGGCCTGGAAGACTGGCGCGACCTGCTGCTGGCCAGCCTGCGCGCTGCCGTGACGATTCGCCAGCGGGCCGCCCGCGAGGTGGGTGTACTGCTCTCCGGCGGGGTGGATTCCAGCCTGCTGGTGGGGCTGCTGGCGGAAACCGGCATCGAGCAACTGGCCACCTTCTCCATCGGCTTCCAGGATGCCGGCGGCGAGCGCGGCGACGAGTTCGAATACTCCGACCTGATCGCCCGCCACTACGGCACCCGCCACCAGCAACTGCGCATCGACGAGCACGAGGTGCTGGAGCAACTGCCGGCCGCCTTCGCCGCCATGAGCGAACCCATGGTCAGCCACGACTGCATCGCCTTCTACCTGCTCTCCCGCGAGGTTTCCAGGCACTGCAAGGTGGTGCAGAGCGGCCAGGGCGCCGACGAGCTGTTCGGCGGCTATCACTGGTACCCGCCACTGGCCGATACCTCCGACCCGGTCAACAGCTACCGCGCGGCCTTCTTCGACCGCAGCCACACCGAGTACCAGGCCACGGTGCAACCGGCCTGGCTCGCCGACGACCTGGCCGGCGACTTCGTGCGCCAGCACTTCGAGCGCCCCGGCGCCCTCGACCCGGTGGACAAGGCGCTGCGCCTGGACAGCACGGTGATGCTGGTGGACGACCCGGTGAAGCGGGTGGACAACATGACCATGGCCTGGGGCCTGGAGGCGCGGGTGCCCTTCCTCGACTACCGGGTGGCCGAACTCTCGGCGCGCATCCCCTCGCGCTTCAAGCTCGGGGACGGCGGCAAGGAAGTGCTCAAGGCCGCCGCCCGCCAGGTCATCCCCAATGAGGTTATCGACCGTCCCAAGGGCTACTTCCCGGTTCCCGGCCTCAAGTATCTGGACGGCCGCACCCGCGACTGGGTGCGCGAACTGCTGCTGGACCCGAGCCAGGATCGCGGGCTGTTCCAGCCGGCCATGCTCGAACGCCTGTTGCAGAGCCCAGCGGAGGACATCACCCCGCTGCGCGGCTCCAAGCTCTGGCAGATGGCCGCCCTCAACCTCTGGCTCAATCAACAGGGACTCTGAAACGATGAAAGCCTATACCCTGCACAGCCAGCGCCTGCTGCGTGGCCAGACGCCTTCCTACCAGCGCCTCCAGGCGCGCCTGGCCGAGGGTCACCTCGAACCCCACGGAGAGCCGCAGATCCTCCACTGCGGCTGGGGCCGCCTGCTCCTCGGCCACACCTTCCCCGACGCGGAGAGCCTGGCCCGCGAGCTGCTGGAAGAGCAGCCCGGCGAGCGCGATATCGCCCTCTACGTCGCGGCCCCCCATCAGGTGCTGGCCCAGGCGCCGCAACAGCTGTTCCTCGACCCGTCCGATACCCTGCGCCTCTGGTTTCCCGACTACCGCCCGGCGCACCGGGCCTTTCGCGGCTTCCGCATTCGCCGCGTCCTGAGCGAAAGCGACTGGCAGGCGGTCAACGATCTCTACCGCTGCCGCGGCATGCTGCCGGTGGACCAGGACGCCATCACGCCGCGCCGCCTGGGCGGCCCGGTCTACTGGCTGGCCGAAGACGAGCGCGACGTGAAGGTGATCGGCGCCGTGATGGGCCTCAACCACCACAAGGCCTTCGACGATCCCGAGGGCGGCTCCAGCCTCTGGTGCCTGGCGGTGGACCCGCAGTGCAGCCGTCCCGGCGTCGGCGAGGCCCTGGTACGCCACCTGGTGGAACACTTCATGAGTCGCGGGCTCAACTACCTCGACCTCTCGGTGCTGCACGACAACCGCCAGGCCAAGGCGCTCTACGCCAAGCTGGGTTTCCGCGACCTGGCCACCTTCACGGTGAAGCGCAAGAACAGCATCAACCAGACCCTGTTCCTCGGCCCCGGCCTGGAAGAAAAGCTCAACCCCTACGCCCGCATCATCGTCGACGAAGCCCTGCGCCGTGGCATCGAGGTGCAGGTGGACGACGCCGAAGGCGGGCTGTTCAGCCTGAGCCAGGGTGGCCGGCGCATCCGCTGCCGGGAATCCCTCTCCGACCTCACCAGCGCCGTGAGCATGACCCTCTGCCAGGACAAACGCCTGACCCACCGTGCCCTGGAACGGGTCGGCATCCGCCAGCCGGCCCAGCGCCTGGCCGGCACGGACGAGGACAATGCCGCCTTCCTCGCCGAGCACGGCAGCCTGGTGGTCAAGCCGGTGAATGGTGAACAGGGCCAGGGTGTGGCGGTGGACCTGCGTAGCCTCGACGAGGTGAAGACCGCCATCGCCAATGCCGAGCACTTCGACAGCCGCGTGCTGCTGGAAAGCTGCCACCAGGGCCTGGACCTGCGGGTGGTGCTGATCAACTACGAGGTGGTGGCCGCCGCCATCCGCCGCCCCGCCGAGGTGGTGGGTGACGGCCATCGCACCCTGCGCCAGCTGATCGAACGCCAGAGCCGACGACGCCAGGCCGCCACCCAGGGCGAAAGCCGTATCCCCATGGATGGTGAAACCGAGCGCACCCTGCGCGCGGCGGGCTACGGCTATGACGATGTACTGCCCGCCAGTACCCGCCTGGCCGTGCGGCGCACCGCGAACCTGCACACCGGCGGCACCCTGGAAGACGTCACCGCAACCCTGCACCCGGCCCTGGCCGAGGCCTCCATCCTCGCCGCGCGGACGCTGGGAATACCGGTAGTGGGCCTGGACCTGCTGGTGCCCGGCGCCGACCAGCCGGACTACGTGCTGATCGAAGCCAACGAACGGGTCGGCCTGGCCAACCACCAGCCGCAACCCACGGCGGAGCGCTTCATCGACCTGCTGTTCCCGCTGAGCCGCACGCCCTGACATGCCTGTGGGAGCGAATTCATTCGCGAATGAATTCGCTCCCACAGCCGATCCACGGCGTTGGCCTCTCGCCCCGCAGGATGGGTGGAGCGGAGCGATACCCATCACGCGCCAACCTCAGGCCCTCGATCGAAGGAGACGCCATGAGCCAGAGACTCCCCGAACCCGACCTCGCCTACCTCCAGCGGGTGCTGCTGGAGATGCTCGCCATCCCCAGCCCCACCGGCTTCACCGACACCATAGTGCGCTACGTCGCCGAGCGCCTCGACGAGATCGGCATTCCCTACGAACTCACCCGCCGCGGTACCATCCGCGCCACCGTCAAGGGCCGCCAGAGCAGCCCGGACCGCGCGGTGTCGGCGCACCTGGACACCATCGGCGCCATCGTCCGCGAGATCAAGGACAACGGCCGCCTGGCCCTGGCCCCCGTGGGCTGCTGGTCCAGCCGTTTCGCCGAGGGCAGCCGGGTCAGCCTGTTCTGCGACAACGGGGTGCTGCGGGGCAGCGTGCTGCCCCTGCTGGCCTCGGGACACGCCTTCAACACCCAGGTGGACAGCCTGCCCATCAGCTGGGACCACGTCGAGCTGCGCCTGGATGCCTACTGCGCGACGCGCGCCGACAGCGAGACCCTGGGGGTGGCGGTCGGCGACTTCGTCGCCTTCGACCCCTTGCCCGAGTTCACCGAGAGCGGCCACATCAGCGCCCGCCATCTGGACGACAAGGCCGGCGTGGCGGCCCTGCTGACCGCACTCAAGGGCATAGCCGAAGCGCGCCTGGTGCCGCCCATCGACTGCCACCCGCTGTTCACCATCACCGAGGAGATCGGCTCGGGCTCGGCCGCCGCGCTGCCCTGGGACGTGAGCGAGTTCGTCGGCATCGACATCGCCCCCGTCGCCCTCGGCCAGCAATCCAGCGAGCATGCCGTCAGCGTGGCCCTGCAGGATTCCGGCGGCCCGTACGACTACCACCTCTCGCGGCACCTGCTGCGCCTCGGCGAGGAGCATGCCATCCCGCTGCGCCGCGACCTGTTCCGCTACTACCACAGCGACGCCCAGTCGGCGGTCACCGCCGGCCACGACATCCGCACCGCCCTGCTGGCCTTCGGCTGCGACGCCACCCACGGCTACGAGCGCACCCATATCGACAGCCTGGAAGCCCTGAGCCGCCTGCTCGGCGCCTACCTGATGAGCCCGCCGGTATTCGCCACCGACGCGGTTTCCAGCCAGCAGTCCCTGGAACCCTTCAGTCACCAGCTGGAGCATGACGCGCAGATGGAGAGCGAGACTCGCGTTCCGACCGTGGAAAGTCTTGTAGGAAAGGGTGAAGGCAACGCTTGAAGCGTCCGACATGTAAGAGCAAAGTGCCACCCAGGGACGCAATAACAATACGGGTGGTCGCCCATGCTTCACCTTTCAGGCTGTGTGAAAACTGCAGCACTCGGTCTGGCCTTTCTGCTGTTCTGGCTCTGCAGGCCAGCCCTCGCCCTGGAGGTGGCGCCGCTCGACCGTGACCAACTGCGAATTTCGCTGGGCCAGTGGGTCGGCTACCTGGAAGATCCGCAGGGCGTGCTCGACCTGGCGCAGGTGCGCAAACTGCCCGATCCAGCCTTCCAGCCGGTCAAGGGCGAGCACGCCAACCTCGGCAAGAACCGCTCGGTCTGGTGGTTCAAGGTACGCCTGGACAACAGCCGGCCCCACGCCCTGAGCGGCTACCTGGAAGCCAACTATCCGCTGCTGGACGATATCCGCGTCTATTACCTCACCCCCGACGGCCGTGTGCAGGCCCAGGAAACCGGCGACCACTTCGCCTTCGCCCAACGGCCGGTGCAGGTGCGCAACTTCTGGTTCCCCCTCGGCATCGAACCGGGCCAGAGCACCCTGTTCCTGCGGGTCGAGAGCACCAGCACGCTCTTCGTACCGCTGGTGTTCAGCACCTACGACGCCAGCGCCGCCGCCCAGGAGAACTTCATGGGGTTCAACGGGGCCTTCTATGGCGTGCTGTTCGCCATGTTCTTCTACAACCTGTTCCTCTACCTGTCGCTGCGTGAACCGGCCTACCTCTGGTACCTGGTCTACAACCTCAATGTCGGCCTGCTCGCCGCCTGCTTCGACGGCATGCTGTTCAAGCTGCTGCCCGAACACGTGGGCCTGCAGTCGGTTGCCATCTACATCTTCATGTACCTGCACTGCCTGGCCGCGGTGCAGTTCAGCCGGCACTTCCTCCACACCGGCCTGCACTTCCCGCGCCTGGACCGGGTGCTGCGCTGGCTGATGGTCGCCACCCTGGCGGCCTTTCTCTCCTTCCCACTGATCGGCCTGCAGGCCTGGAACATCCTGGCCAGCCTGACGGTGTCGGGCATTTCCGCCTTCCTCCTGCTCACCGGCTTCTATGTCTGGCGCAAGGGCCTGCGCTACGGCTCCTACTACATCCTGGCCTGGGGCGTACTGCTGTTCGCCTTCATCCAGATCACCACCGGTTCGCTGGGGGTGGAAGTACTGGGGCTGTTCGGCGCCACCGTGGTGAAGATCGGCGTCACCATCGAACTGATCACCCTCTCCATCGGCCTCGCCGACCGCATCAACACCCTCAAGGAAGAAGGCTTCCGCTCACGCCAGGCGGCCGAGCAGGCCCACTTCGAGAACCAGGCCAAGAGCCGCTTCCTGGCCACCATGAGCCACGAGATCCGCACCCCCCTCAACGGCGTGCTGGGCATGCTGCAATTGCTCAGGGAAACCCCGCTGGACCGCAGCCAGCGCTTCTACGTCGACACCATATCCAGCTCCGGCACGGCGCTCATGGCGGTGATCAACGACATCCTCGACTTCGCCCGCATCGAGTCCGGCAAGCTGGAACTGGAGAACATCGAGTTCGACCTGGAAGACCTGGTTTCCGAAACCCTCGGCCTGTTCACCGCCCAGGCCATGGACAAACGCCTGGGCCTGCACCTCAGCCTGGACGCCGGCGTTCCCCGGCGCATCCAGGGCGACCCGACGCGGCTCAAGCAAGTGCTGATGAACCTCCTGGGCAACGCCCTCAAGTTCACCGCCGCGGGCCACGTCGCCCTCGACCTCGGCCTGCGCCGCAACGCCGAAGGTGTGGCGCACCTGGTGTTCAGCGTCAGCGACAGCGGCATCGGCATCCGTCCCGAGGCCCTGACCCAATTGTTCGACTCCTTCGCCCAAGGCGACTCCAGCACTCCGCGCCGCTACGGTGGCAGTGGCCTGGGCCTGGCCATCAGCAAGGAGCTGGTGGAAATGATGGGCGGCCGCATCGACGTGCAGAGCACCCTCAACCAGGGCACCCGCTTCAGTTTCGATATCCCGCTGCAGCCGGGCGAGTTCGAGACCGACGGCCTGAACCAGCTGCTGGATGGCCGCACTGCCTTGCTGGCCTGCGAGGACGCCCACGGCCTCGACGCCCTCGGCCGCCTGCTCGGACGCTGGGGCATGCGCTGCGAGCGTTGCCAGGCCCCGGAGCGGCTGCTCGAACAGCTGGACGACTTCGCCGTACCGCCGCTGCTGGTGCTGCAGGCGCCCTGGCCCGGCACGCCGGCGCACTGGCTGGAGAGACTGCGCCCGCGACTGGAGCGCGGCCAGCGGGTGATGCTGATCTGCCCGCCGGAACACTGCCAGCAGCTGCTGCCGGGGGCCGGCCTGCGCCTGCGCGCCATGGCCCAGCCGCTCACCCTGGGACGCCTGCGGGAAACCCTGCAGGAGCTGTACCGCGAACGCCGCCTGGAGGAACGCACCCAGCAGCAGGAAGAACGCCGCCGGGTCAGCGCCACACCCTGCATCCTGGTGGCCGAGGACAACCCGGTGAACCAGATGGTGGTCCAGGGATTCCTCAGGAAGCGCGGTTACCTGGTGCGCACCGTGGCCAATGGCGTGGCGGCGGTGGATGAGTACGAGCGCGACCCGGAAGGCATCCAGCTGATCCTGATGGATTGCGAGATGCCGGAAATGGACGGTTTCGAGGCCACCCGGCAGATCCGCCGGCTCGAGCGCAGCCGCAACTGGCCGGCGGTCCCCATAGTCGCCCTCACTGCGCACATACTCGAAGAACACCGCCAGGCCGGTGCCGCCGCCGGGATGGACGATTTCCTCGGCAAACCCCTGGACAGCGCCCTGCTGTTCAGCACCCTGGAGCGTTTCATCCTGCGCCAGAGCGTGGGCGGGTGACGGCGTGCGCCGGCGGCTGTAGCATCTCGCCGCTGCCGGAGACCCCCTTCATGTTGATTCCCTTTGATCTGCTCGAAGCCGACACCCTGACCCGCCTGATCGAAGACTTCGTCACCCGCGAAGGCACCGACAATGGCGACGACACGCCCCTGGAAACCCGCGTCGAACGGGTACGCAAGGCGCTCCGCAAGGGCGAGGCGGTGATCGTCTACGACCCCGACAGCCAGCAGTGCCAGCTCATGCTCAAGCTGGACGTGCCCAGGGAATGGCTGGAGGAATAGGCCAGCCCTGGATGCCTTGGGGCGATAATTGTGGAGGAGCGAATGACGAACCTGCGGTTCGCCCAGCGATTGCAATCGCCCCCACAGCAACCATGCCCCGCCCTGCCGCCAGTCGGAACCCTCAGCGCCCCGCCGCCTGTGCCAGCTGCCCAAGGGCGAGCGTCCGGGTCACGTGGGCCATCCGCGTGACCTCCACCTTCAGCTTGTCCTTGCCCAGCAGGTAATCCACCAGGCGCTGCGAGAAGGGCCAGTAATTCAGCTCCGCCGTCAGGGTGACCGGGCCGACGACATCCTTCGGCACCTCGAAGGTGAACTCGCGAACGTCATAGCCCTTGGGCAGGATGCGGTTGTCCGAAAGGATCTGGGTGGCGTTCCACACCTCGATATCCAGTTCCTTGCCGTCCTTGTCGCCAAGGTGCACCTTGAAGTTGCGCGTATCCGGTTCGGTGGCGCCGTCCTTGATCGCCCCCAGGCGGTAGATCTCGTGGCCGGCACCATCCACGGCGCGGAAATCGATCCAGACCTCGCGGCCCTCAGGGAATCCGGTGGGCAGCTTGTGCCCCGCGCCGACATTGGCGACCTTCACCCGCACCGATACCTCCTGGCCCGGCAGCAGGTTCGCCGGGATCGACTCGAAGCTGATCTCCGCCGCCTTCGCCAGGTTCTCCCGCGCACGCTGGGCCGCCTCCTTCTGCCCCAGATACTCGAGCACCGCCGCGTTGGCCCCGGTGAACCAGTGGGAGGCCACGTCGGCGCGATCCGGCCCCATGATCGCCGCCTTGCCGGCGAAGCCCGGCATATGGCAACTCTGGCACGTCTGGCCATTGAAGCTGTAGGGACTCTCCAGCCATTCGTCATAAGTCCGCTCGACGGCCACGGTGCTGAAGGGATGGGTCACGTTGTGGCAGGTGGCACAGAAGTCCGAGCGGGTATGCAGGCTGGAATAGACGGTGTCGTGGTAGGGCGAAACGCCATCCTCGCGCGGGCCGAACTTGGTCGGCTTGCCGTGGGCACGCGGGCTCAGCACATAGGCCCCATTGTCCAGCCCGGTGCGCGCGCTGATGTTGTGGCAGGTCTCGCAATCCACGCCGGGCATGGGGTTGTTCCTGGCGGTGAACTCCACCGAAGCGCGATTGACCGCCGAGTTGATGCGTCCGGTGGTCAGGCCGATGGGGGTGTGGCAGCCGGTGCAGAAGTTGTCCACCCGCCCCTCGGTGGCTTCGCTGGCGTGGCGCAGCAGGGCCCGGTAGATGGGCTCCTCCCAGGCGTGGGCCATCATCGAGGTACGCCACTGCTGGTAGATCTCGGTATGGCAGGTTCCACAGACCTGGGCATCATCGAAGTCCGCGGCATTGAGCAGGGCATTGTTCGGCGTGTTGGCCCGGTGGGGAAAGAACGGTAGCCCGCTGCGGTCCTGCATGAGCCTGGAACGCGCCGGCTCCAGCCACTTGGCGTCGAGCTGGGGCGTTTCGGCCGGCACGCTGCGCGCCACCAGCAGGGTGGTCAGGAGGCAGGCAAGCAGCAGGAAAGTCGATTGGCCGAGATTCGATCGAGCCGTGGACCGATGTGCCGGATCATCCATTTTCGCTGCCTCGCCAGGATGGAGCTGGCCGAGCCGAAGACGCAGGAAACCCGCAAGATCCGGGTAAAATCCTGCATCTTCAGCACATCTGACCGGAATGGGGTCTGATCCCCGCTTCTGCGGGTGTTAGTCAGTAGTAGATGCCAGGCAGGGCAGCGTCAAAACCCGGACGCAAGCCTCCCGCGCCAGAACAACGAAGCTATCCGCTTGAACTCAATGGAGTTGTCTATCTCGGGATACGGCGAAGCAGGCGATGAAGTGACGATAAATCCGTACCAGCGACAGCCTGGCCGGACGAACGGGCGGGCACAAAAAAGGCCGCCAGACGGCGACCTAAACAAAGCACAGAGCACCAATAGACTCTGCTGTCAGAGTGTAGTCGCCAGATGACGAAGGGATGACAAAACACTGGAAAACCCGAGCCATTCGTCGGCAATTTCCCCGAACTTTCAAGAAGCCGCTCTAACCCGGGCATCTCCCGGAACTTCCCCGGGTTGCGGCATCCGCTTTCCGTGCAAGCGAAATGACCACCGTCTGACAGGATGTTTCGTACACGGCTTTTGCCTTGAGCGCCTACAAAGTCCCTCGCTAGAGTCGCGCCGTCGCGGTGACAACCGCGGCCGGGTGTCGCAACCCGGACTCACGCGAGCCACGGTTTGCCGGATGCTTATTCAGGTCCATGGCGGGCCGTGCGGGGAAGGCCTCGGCCTTACCGGGTTTCCTCACGTGACCGGTTTGCGACCCCTGCACGGCCCGCCACCCATTCCTTGCGTAAAGGCCGGTGGCGGTCGCACCTTCACGCGAGGAAGCAAGGATATGCATTACCCGCCCCATTCGGCCCCGTGCCGGCGTCACCCCGGAGGCCGGCCATGACCGAGTTCAAACCCCTCCCGCCAGAGTCCCAGCCTTACGACGACATCCTTTTCGTCAACACCCGGGCTCCCTCGGCCCACCTCTTCGAAGCCGCCAGCCAGCGCATGGCCGCCCTCGGCGACCTGCTGCAGATGCTGGAGAACGGCACCCGTTTCACCTTCCTGCCCCAGGAAACCGCCCGCCTCGCCGCGGCCCTCGGGCTGCTCCTGGCCGACGCCCGCGCGCTGCACGAGGCAGCATTCGTGCGGGCGCAGGAAGAACAACCCCGGGTGTCGAGCGAGCCGAATGGCTGAGCGGTGGGGCGGGCACCATGCCCCGCCCCTCCCCCGTCGACCTAGAGCCAGTATTCCCAGACACGCCCTACCCGCTCGCTCACGCGGGCCCGGATCGGTCGACGCTGCCAGCCTTCCAGGGTCAGCTCTTCCGAGCCCTGCACGTCTTCCAGGAAGGCTTCACGCATCCGCTGGCCGAAATCGGCGCCGAGCACCACCACGTTGACCTCCTGGTTATGCAGGAAGCTGCGCCAGTCCAGGTTGGTGGAGCCCACCGTGGACCAGACGCCGTCGATCACCCCCGCCTTCACGTGGAGCAAGGCATCCCGGCGTTCGTACAACCTGACCCCCGCCTCCAGCAGCTCGGTGTAATAGGCCCGTCCGGCATGGAACACCAGCCAGGAATCGGTGCTGCTGGGGATCACCAGGCGCACGTCGACACCGCGGGCCACGGCTTTCTTGAGGGCATCCAGCAATTGCGGATCCGGCACGAAGTAGGCGCTGGTCAGCCAGATTTCACTCTGTGCGCTGTTCAGCGCCGAGATCAGCGTGGCGTAGATCTGGCTGTAGGGCTCCTCGGGTGAACTGCCGATGGCACGCACCACCTCGTTGCCCTTGCGTTGCAGGGGCGGAAAGTAGTGGCGCGCCACCAGGGGCCCGCCCTTCTGCCGATCCCAGGTGGTGATGAAGAGCTTTTGCAGGTCCGCCACCACCGGGCCTTCGATGCGCATGTCGGTATCGCGCCAGGGCAAATCGCCGCGTGGTCGCCCCTGGCGTCCCGAAGCGACGGAACCGCTGGAATAGACACTGCTGATGTTCACCCCGCCGAGTATGGCGATGCGACCGTCGGCAATCAGCAGCTTGCGATGGTCGCGCTGGTTCACATCCCAGCCGGCCCTGGCGGTCATGGGATTGACCGGATTGAACTCCACCAGCCGGATTCCGGACTCGCGCAGCCGTGCGAAGAACGCCGGAGGCGTGCCCAGCGTGCCGACACTGTCGTAGATCAGGTTGACCTGCACGCCGGCACGCTGCTTGGCGATCAGCGCATCGGCGAAACGCTGCCCCACTTCATCGCCTTCGAGGATGTAGGTCTCCATGTTGATGTGATCGCGCGCGCCGTCGATGGCCTCGAACATGGCCGCGTAGGTATCCGGCCCATCCTGCAGCAGGTCCACCTTGTTGCCAGCGGTCAGCGGGCTGCCCACCAGCGCTTCTTCGATCGCCAGGTGCAGGTCGAAGATGTTGGTCTGCATCCCCGGGACCTTGAGGCGGTCGAGAATCGCCTTGCTGCGCGCCTCCGGAAGCGGCCCGTGGGTGCCGTCCAGCTGCACCTGGGCGACCGGTGAATGGATCATGTCGGGATTGATGCGCGGCAGCGAGGTGCAGGCCAGGAGGAGCGATGAATAGAGCGCCACCAGGACACGCGCCACGGTCCCTGATGACGGCAGGTTCATCCAGCATCCTCCTGAGCGGGAGGTTCGGTGCCTGGAAAGCACGTCGCCAGCTTGGCGGCTGCTTTCGGGCTGTCATGCCAGTTCGACCGCACCACCTGGCGAATGGTTGAGGGAATTTGCCGTACCTACCGTCCGAGCACCGCGCTATTGCCCGGACTGACGCACAGCAGCGCGTCCGGCTCCAGCAGGGCCGCCTTGCATCGGGTCAGCTCTGCGAGAAGCGCGGCCCCAGGAGGATGACGGTAGCGCCCAGCACGCAGAGGGCGGCGCCCAGCCAGTCGCTGGCCAGCGGGCGAGTGCGTTCCACCAGGCCCAGCCAGAGCAGCGAAGCGACTATGTAGATACCGCCATAGGCGGCATAGGCACGCCCGGCGTAGGCGGCCTCGACGCGGGTCAGCAGCAGGGCGAAGAGCGCCAGGCTGAGCAGCCCGGGGGCGATCCACCAGGCGCTCTTGCCCATCCGCAGCCAGAGCCAGAAGGCGTAGCAACCGGCGATTTCGAAGAGCGCGGCAAGAAAGAACCAGAGGTAGTTGAGCATCGAGGCATTCCCTTGGGCCTGAAAGACAGTGTGAATCGAGGGCGGATCAGCCGCGTACGCCACCTTCGCGCTCCCAGGCACAGCGCACGCGCAGGTTGTCTTCCCGAGGGCTGTGCAGGCCCTGCTCGCTTTCCCAGCGGAAGGTATGGATGCCGTTGAGTTCGGTTTCCAGGTGGACCACGGCGCTGCTCCAGTAGAGCTGCTTGAGCAGGGCCTCGAATTCCCTGACCCAGAGATTCCATTCGTATTCCACCGCCGGGTAGCTGGCGCCGAAGTGGATGACCTGGGTGCGGAACAGGCCTGCCCCCGGTTGCTCGCAGCAGGAGAACATCTCGCGGCCGAGGAAGGGCCAGGCCTCGCCGCTGGGCAGGCGGTCCAGAACGCGGCGGTTGGTCTCGCGGCGCAGGTGATGCTCCTGGCCGTCGAGCGACGGCCAGGAGCGGATGCAGCCATAGACGACGGATTCGGACTCCACGCAGGCACTCCAGCAAAACAGTGGCAGCCTTCTAACACAGGACCGCCACGGGAAAAAGGAAATGCGTCGAAGTCCTCAGCGCCGGCCGCGGCCGAGACCGGCGAGGACGGGTGTGAGTCTGGCCAGGCTGTAACCGGCGAACAGCATCAGCGCGGAACAGGGGCTTCACGGTGGGTCTATCCAGGTTGAGGGTCAGGCCGGGGGAGACCCCCTACTCCCCCGGTCCACCGCCGCCCCCCTGAAAGATGCGAAGCCTGACCGGTCGATCAGCCCTCTCAGGCGCTGCCCTGGTGCTTGGCGCGCATCCGGGCGGACATGCCGGCCATCTCGTCGTAGAGCGCCTGCGGGTTCTGCTGCTTCAGTGCCCAGGCCATACGGCCCTGCTCGTGGGGCAGGATCATGAAGGCCCCGGCGGCCACTTCCCGGAAGATGTAGTCGGCAATGTCGGCGGCGCTGATGGGCGAGCTTTCCAGCAACTTGCCCACCTGCTGCTTCATGGCCGGGGTCGGGCCACGGAAGGAGTCCAGCAGGTTGGTCTGGAAGAAGGACGGGCAGACCACGTGCACGCCCACGCCCTCTTCCTTCAGCTCGATCAGCAGGCTCTCGGACAGGGCCACCACGCCGGCCTTGGCCACGTTGTAATTGCTCATGGCCGGCCCCTGCATCAGCGCCGCCATGGAGGCGACGTTGATGATCCGGCCCTTGCTCTTCTGCAGCAGCGGCAGGAAGGCCTTGCAGCCCTTGACCACCCCCATCAGGTTGATCGCGATCTGCCAGTCCCAGTCCTCCAGGGACAGCTCCTCGAAGAAGCCGCCCGAGGCGACCCCGGCATTATTGACGATGATATCGATGCCGCCGAACTTCTCTTCACAGGCCTGGGCCAGGGCGGTGAGCTGACTGTAGTCACGGACGTCGCAGCGCTGGGTGAAGCCATCGCCGCCGGCCTCGCGGACCAGCTTCAGGGTTTCGGCCAGGCCGGCGTCATTGACGTCGGACAGGGCCAGCTTCCAGCCCTCGCGCGCCCAGCGCAGGGCGATTTCGCGGCCGAGCCCGGAACCGGCGCCGGTGATCATGATGCGGTTGTGCATGGTGAGGTGCCTTTCTGCTTGTGCGGTAGATGAGCCGCAGTGTAGCGAAGACCATAGTCCCACCACCCTTGAATCACGGTGCTGAATGATGGGGATAAACACGGCTAGTGGCGCCGCATCAGGCGCCTGGCCAGCATGCAATAGGGCACCAGGTTGAGCAGCAGTAGCAGGGTCCCGAGCCAGAGCTGGATGCCCGGCGTCAGTCCCGCCGGGTAGATCAGCGGCAGCAGGTAATGCTCGATGAAACCACCGCTGTAGCCCTGCTCTCCCGCCGCCCGGCGCAGTTGGTTCTCCAGGGGCGTCAGTGGGCAGATCAGGTGGAGGAATTCCGCCGTTGCCCCCCAGGCCACCGCCGGCAGGTGCAGCAGCGCCAGGCGCGGCCATTTCAGCACCAGCACCCCGCCCACCACCACGAAGAGGATGAAGGCCAAATGCAGTAGCAGCACCGCGTCGGCGGCGATCCGGTAGCTCATGGTGAAACGTCCATAGAGTCCATTTCCTTGAACCATCACGAAAGGGGGTCGGTCGGTAACAACAGGCATGATCAAGCCGCCGTCGACCTTGACGGCCGTGCCCGGGCCTCCACAGTCATCGAGGAGTCACCGTTCATGATCACCATTCTGCTGCTCATCATCCTGATCCTGTTGCTGATCGGCGGCCTGCCGATCTTCCCCCACTCGCGCAACTGGGGCTACGGCCCGTCGAGCATGGTCGGGATGCTCCTGGTCATAGTGGTGGTGCTGGTCCTGTTCGGCAGGATCTAGCCGGGCGCGTCAACAAAAAGGGCAGCCCGAAGGCTGCCCAAGTCATGCAAGTGGATGGATCGGATCAGTGCGCTACGGCACCGCTGGCGCCCAGGCCGGTCTGGGAACGCACGAACTGCGGGTAGAAGCGGGCACGTTCCTCGTCGGCAGCGGCGGACTTGTCGGTGATGGAGAAGAACCAGATACCGGCGAAGGCCACCAGGATCGAGAACAGCGCCGGGTACTCGTAGGGGTAGACCGGGGTGGCATGGCCGAGGATCTGCACCCAGATGGTCGGGCCGAGGATCATCAGGCCCACCGCGGTCACCAGGCCCATCCAGCCGCCGATCATGGCGCCGCGGGTGGTCAGCTTCTTCCAGTACATGGAGAGGATCAGCACCGGGAAGTTGCAGCTGGCGGCGATGGAGAAGGCCAGGCCCACCATGAAGGCGATGTTCTGCTTCTCGAACAGGATGCCGAGGCCGATGGCGACGACGCCCAGGATCACGGTGGTGATCTTCGATACGCGCAGCTCGTCCTTCTCGCTCGCCTTGCCCTTCTTGAACACGGAAGCGTAGAGGTCGTGGGACACGGCCGAGGCGCCGGCCAGGGTCAGGCCGGCCACCACCGCCAGGATGGTGGCGAAGGCCACGGCGGAGATGAAGCCGAGGAACAGGCTGCCGCCCACGGCATTGGCCAGGTGCACCGCCGCCATGTTGTTACCGCCCAGCAGCGCGCCGGCGGCGTCCTTGAAGACCGGGTTGGTGCTGACCAGCAGGATGGCGCCGAAGCCGATGATGAAGGTCAGGATGTAGAAGTAGCCGATGAAACCGGTGGCGTAGAACACCGACTTGCGGGCTTCCTTGGCGTCGCTGACGGTGAAGAAACGCATCAGGATGTGCGGCAGGCCGGCGGTGCCGAACATCAGGGCCAGGCCGAGGGAGATCGCGGAGATCGGGTCCTTCACCAGGCCGCCGGGGCTCATGATGGCCTCGCCTTTCGGGTGGACCTTGATGGCCTCGCTGAACAGGGTGGCGAAGTCGAAGTTGACGTGCTTGAGCACCATCAGCGCCATGAAGGACGCGCCGGAGAGCAGCAGCACGGCCTTGATGATCTGCACCCAGGTAGTGGCCAGCATGCCGCCGAACAGTACGTAGAGCACCATCAGGATACCCACCAGGACCACGGCGACGTGGTAGTTGAGGCCGAACAGCAGCTCGATCAGCTTGCCGGCACCGACCATCTGGGCGATCAGGTAGAAGGCCACCACCACCAGCGAGCCACTGGCGGACAGGGTGCGGATTTCCTTCTGCTTCAGGCGGTAGGAGGCGACGTCGGCGAAGGTGTACTTGCCGAGGTTGCGCAGGCGTTCGGCGATCAGGAAGAGGATCACCGGCCAGCCCACCAGGAAGCCGATGGAGTAGATCAGGCCATCGTAGCCGGAGGTGAACACCAGGGCGGAAATACCCAGGAAGGACGCCGCGGACATGTAGTCACCGGCGATCGCCAGGCCGTTCTGGAAACCGGTGATGCTGCCGCCGGCGGTGTAGAAGTCGGCAGCCGACTTGCTGCGCTTGGAGGCCCAGTAGGTGATGTAGAGGGTGAAGCCGACGAAGGCGACGAACATGACGATGGCGGAGGTGTTCAGCGGCTGGCGCTGGACATCGCCCTCGATGGCACCGGCGGCCCAGAGGGCGGGTGCCACGACCATCAGGCCGAGCACGGCAAGGATGCGCGCGATCATTACTGGACCTCCTTGAGGATTTCCTGGTTCAGGCGGTCGAACTCGCCATTGGCACGGCGCACGTAGACACCGGTCAGCACAAAGGCCGACAGGATCAGGCCGACACCGAGCGGGATACCCCAGGTGATGGGAGAGTCGGGATTGATGCGGGCGCCGAGCACTTGCGGCTCGAACGCGATCAGGAGAATGAAGGCCAGATAGAGGCCGAGCATGATGGCAGAGAGTATCCAGGCGAAGCGCTCTCGCTTGGAAACCAGTTCCTGAAAGCGCGGATTCTCCTGAATCCGCTTGTAGGTGCTGTCGTTCATTGTTGTTGTCCTCCACAGCGCGGGTTGCTGGTGGAGCCAACAATAGAACCGTCATACAAGCACAACAGACGACCTTAGTCGTACATCGGGCGATTCTCGACCAAGGTCGTAGTCATTCCATACAGCGAATCTATCGGCACTATGGCCGATGCGCATTTCCATGTATGGAGCGGCAGCCCTAGGCTGAGCACATCGAATAATCATTCTCATTAACGAGGTGCACCATGCTCAAGACCGTGACCTTCACCATCATGCACTTCTGCATCGCCTTCAGCGTGGCCTATGCCCTGACCGGCAGCGTGGCGGTGGGCGGTCTGGTGGCGGCGGTCGAGCCGCTGTGCAATTCGGTGGGCTTCTACTTCCACGAGAAGATCTGGAAGCGCTTCGAGAAGGGCGACGAGCCGAAGCCGGAGATCCCGAAGCATGCCTGGCTGCATCACCATGCGTGACGGCAACCCGCTGTACGGATTTTCCACGGCGGGCCGTAGGAGCGAGAGGACCTAATCCGCTAAGATGCGCGGCTTTGCCCTCACGCAAGCACGCATGAACATGAGTCAGAACGCCCGTTTCCCTGCACTCCCCTATCTGCTGTCTTTCCTGGTTGCCGTCGTCGCCCTCGCCGGCCTCTGGTATGGCCTCGGCAAACCGGTGATCCTGCCGGACGCCGCCACGCCCACCCACAAGCTGCAATGCGCCTCCTACAGCCCCTTCGACAAGGACCAGTCGCCGTTCGACCAGCCCTTCGTGCTGCGTCCCGAGCGCATGGACGCCGACCTGGCCCTGCTGGCGACCCGTTTCCACTGCGTGCGCACCTACTCCATGACCGGCCTGGAAGCCATTCCGGAGCTGGCCCGCAAGCACGGCCTCAAGCTGATGCTGGGCGCCTGGGTGAACGGCAATCCGGTGGATACCCGGAAGGAGATCGACCTCCTGGTCAAGGCCGCCAATGCCAACCCGGACGTGGTGCAGTCGGTGATCGTGGGTAACGAGACCCTGCTGCGCAAGGAAGTCACGGGCGCCCAACTGGCCAAGCTGATCGAACAGGTCAAGGCCCAGGTGCAGCAGCCGGTGACCTACGCCGACGTCTGGGAGTTCTGGCTGCAGCACCCGGAAGTGGCGCCGGCGGTGGACTTCCTCACCATTCACCTGCTGCCCTACTGGGAAGACGACCCCGCCGGCATCGACCAGGCCCTGCGCCATGTCGCCGAAATCCGCCAGGTGTTCGGCAACCGCTTCGCCCCCAAGGACATTTTCATCGGCGAGACCGGCTGGCCCAGCGAAGGCCGCCAGCGTGAAACCGCCGTGCCGAGCCGGGTCAACGAGGCCCGCTTCATCCGCGGCTTCGTCGCCATGGCCGAGCAGAACGGCTGGGGCTACAACCTGATCGAAGCCTTCGACCAGCCCTGGAAGCGTGCCAGCGAAGGCGCGGTAGGCGGCTACTGGGGCCTGTTCGACGCCGACCGCCAGGAAAAAGGCGTGCTCGCCGGCCCGGTCACCAACCTGCCCTACTGGCCCATGTGGCTGGGCATCTCCGGCCTGATCTTCCTCGCCACCCTGGTGCTCGCCGGTCGCCCGGCCTCGACCCGCGCAGCCCTGGCGCTGCCCCTGCTGGCCGCCGTCGGCGCCGCCTGCATCGGTCTCTGGGGCGAATTGGCACGGGTCACCAGCCGCTTCGTCGGCGAATGGCTCTGGGCGGCCTTCCTGGTGGGCCTCAACCTGATCGTCCTGGCCCATGGCGCCCTGGCGCTTTCCGCTCGCGGCGGCCTGCGCGAACGCCTGTTCGCCTGGCTGGACGCCCGTGGCGGCTGGTGGCTGGCCGCTTCCGGTTTCGCCGGTGCGGTGCTGATGCTGGCCCTGGTGTTCGATGCCCGCTACCGCAGCTTCCCCAGCGCGGCCCTGCTGCTGCCGGCGCTGGTCTACCTGTTCCGCCCGGTGGCCGCCCCGCGCCGCGAAATCGCCCTGATGGCCGTACTCATCGGCGCGGGTATCGCCCCGCAGCTCTACGAAGAGACCCTGGGCAACGTCCAGGCCATCGGCTGGGCCGCGGTGAGCGCCCTGCTGCTGGCGGCACTGTGGCGCAGCCTGCGGGTCAAGGCCTGAGTACGGATTCGACGGTAGGGTGCGCCGTGCGCACCAGCTTGGCATAGGGCGTCCGGTGCGCGCAGCGCACCCTACGGAGGCCCCACCAACAAAAAAGGACGCTCGATGCGTCCTTTTTTCATGCCTGGCGAAACCTCAGGCGTGGGCGGTAACCGGCTCCGCCTGGCGGCGCACCAGGCGCAGGCCGGCGATCACGCAGGCGAATACGGCGAGGCTCGCGGTGTAGAGCACCAGGGCCGGCAGGGCGAACAGCAGCGCCAGCAAGGCCAGGCGCCAACCCGGGCGGCCACGCACGAAGAACGCCGCCAGGGCAGCCACCAGCGCGATCCAGGCAATGATGCGGAAGTGGATCAGCAGGCCCAGGCCAGCACGCACCTGGCACTCCCAGCGCTCTGCCTGGTCGACGCACAGGCCGACCCACTGGCCGTCTTCCATCAGGGCGAATCGGACCCCGTAGCTGGCGGCCAGCCAGAGCGGCAGCAGGATCAGCAGCAGGATGATGGACGAACGGCTGGACATGGTTTTCTCCGAATGGGTAAGCGGCGCCAAGGATACCCCCCCGTTCGCGCCATGCAAGAACCTTCCACCGATCCGGTGTGCGCCGGTCTGACATACGGCCCGCACTCGAAGGGCTTGCAGTTGTCATAGCCTCGGTATTCACTCATGACGTTCACTTATAAGGAACGCGAACCGGCGGCCCCACAGCCATGCCAGGCAAATGGCTGGTGCCCGTGCAAGGGGACCCGGGCCTCCGCCAGAACCGAACAGGAACCCTTTCCTATGCTCCGTCTTCGCCTCGCCGCCCTCTTGGGCAGCCTGACCTTCTGCGCTCAAGTGCTGGCCGCGGACCTGGATGCGAACAGCTACGGCTTTCCGATCACCAACCCCTTCGAAGCGACCATCGCCACCACGCCGCCGGACCTGCGCAGCGAAGTCCCGGCGGACGATGACATCGACCAGTCCGACTACGACCTCAAACTGCGCCCTGAGCGGGAGAACGCCCTGCCCGACAACTTCTGGTCGGTGAAGAAGCTGCGCTACCGCCTGGCCCGTCAGAAGGGGCCGGCCCCCCTGGTGTTCGTTATCGCCGGCACCGGCGGCCACTACGCCAGCAGCCACGCCGAGAATCTCAAGAAGCTTTTCTACGGCGCCGGCTACCACGTGGTGCAGCTGTCCTCGCCCACCAGCTACGACTTCATGGCCGCCGCCTCACGCCACGCCACGCCGGGGCTCTCGGCCGAAGACGCCGACGACCTGTACCGGGTGATGCAGGCGGTGCGCGCCCAGCACCCTGGCCTGCCGATCACCGACTTCTACCTCACCGGCTACAGCCTGGGCGCCCTGGAGGCGGCCTTCGTCAGCCACCTGGACGAGACCCGCCGCAGTTTCAACTTCAAGCGCGTGCTGCTGCTCAACCCGCCGGTGAACCTGTACACCTCGGTGACCAATCTCGACCGCCTGGTGCAGACCCGGGTCAAGGGCATCGACGACACCACCACCTTCTACCAGGTGGTGCTCGGCAAGCTGACCCGCTACTTCCAGCAGAAGGGCTACATCGACCTCAACGACGCCCTGCTGTTCGACTTCCAGGACTCCAGGCAGCGCTTGTCCAACGAGCAGATGGCGATGTTGATCGGCACCGCCTTCCGCTTTTCCTCCTCGGACATCGCCTTCACCTCGGACCTGATCAACCGCCGCGGCCTGATCACCCCGGTGAAATACCCGATCAACGAAGGCACCAGCCTGACGCCCTTCTACAAGCGCGCCCTGCAGTGCGACTTCGACTGCTACATCACCGAGCAACTGATTCCTTACTGGCGCGCCCGCTACGACGGCGGCAGCCTGACCCAGCTGATCAACCAGGTCAGCCTCTACGCCCTGGAGGACTACCTCAAGGGGAACGGCAAGATCGCCGTGATGCACAACGCCGACGACCTCATCCTCGGCCCCGGCGATCTCGGTTTCCTGCGCCGCACCTTCGGCGACCGGCTCACCCTGTACCCCCATGGCGGGCACTGCGGCAACCTCAACTACCGCGTCAACGGCGACGCCATGCTGGAGTTCTTCCGTGGCTAAGAAAGCACTCTTGATCGCCCTGCTGCTGGCAAGCCACCTGGCCCAGGCCCAGGATCCCGACAAGGACGGCTTCACCCAGCCGCTCAAGGACCTGAAGTTCAACCCCGGCCTGGACCAGCGTGAGTTCGAGCGCTCCACCCTGGACGCGCTGAACGTCTACGATCCCCTGGAGTCCTGGAACCGGCGCGTCTACCACTTCAACTACCGCTTCGACGAATGGGTGTTCCTGCCGGTGGTGCACGGCTACCGGTACGTCACCCCTCGCTTCGTGCGCAGCGGCGTGAGCAATTTCTTCAGCAACCTGGGCGACGTGCCCAACCTGCTGAACAGCGCGTTGCAGTTCAAGGGCAGGCGCGCCATGGAAATCACCGGTCGCCTGCTGCTCAACACCACCATTGGCGTGGTCGGTCTCTGGGACCCGGCCACCCGCATGGGCCTGCCCAAGCAGACCGAGGATTTCGGCCAGACCCTGGGCTACTACGGCCTCACCGAAGGTCCCTACCTGATGCTGCCGATCCTGGGACCGTCCAACCTGCGGGATACCGGCGGGCTGGTAGTGGATTACGTCGCCGACTACCAGATCAACTTCCTCAACGTGCCGGAAGTCGCCAGCGACCACCCGGAGATCACCGTCCTGCGCATGGTGGACAAGCGCTACACCACCAATTTCCGCTACGGCCAGCTCAACTCCCCCTTCGAATACGAGAAGCTGCGCTACGTCTACACCCAGTCGCGCAGGTTGCAGATCGCCGAGTAAGGGCTCCGCTCTTGTAGGGGCGAATTCATTCGCCAAGCAGGCCGCAGGTCTGCCCTGCTAGGCCCCAGGGGGCAGCTGCGCTGCCCTTGGCGAATGAATTCGCCCCTTCTATGAAGCTCTCGGTGTCAAGGGCTGCTCCGCCGATTCGGACTTGAGGGTTCGCATCAACGCAGCGGGGTACGCTGT
>NZ_JBHSOU010000051.1:0-1826 GCF_042656385.1 Pseudomonas sp. GCM10022186 | reverse complement strand
AATCCGCTGAAGAACGCCCCGCACACCGCGCAGGAACTGGTCGGCGCGTGGACCCACCACTACAGCCGCGAACTGGCCGTGTACCCCGTCGCCAGCCTGGTGGAGGGCAAGTACTGGCCGCCGGTGGGCCGCGTGGACAACGTCTACGGCGACCGCAACCTGGTCTGCGCCTGCCCGTCCATCGAGGCCTACCAGGACGCCTGACAGTCGAGCCGGAAGGCCTCGGTAGGGGCCAATTCATTCGCCAAGGGCTGCGCAGCAGCCCCTGAACACTCCGTCGGGCAGGCCTGCGGCCTGCTCAGCGAATGAATTCGCCCCCACGAGGTCGATGCCACCCCTTACCGAACAAGAAGGAAACCGACCATGTTCCACAAGAGCCTGACCCTGTCCGATTTCGACCCTGCGCTGTTCGACGCCATCCGCCGCGAGGCCCAGCGCCAGGAAGACCATATCGAGCTGATCGCCTCGGAGAACTACACCAGCCCGCAGGTGATGCAGGCCCAGGGCAGCGAGCTGACCAACAAGTACGCCGAGGGCTATCCGGGCAAGCGCTACTACGGCGGCTGCGAGCATGTGGATGTGGTGGAGCAACTGGCCATCGACCGCGCCAAGGCGCTGTTCGGCGCCGACTACGCCAACGTCCAGCCGCACTCCGGCTCCCAGGCCAACGCGGCGGTCTACCTGGCCCTGCTGCAGGCCGGCGACACCATCCTCGGCATGAGCCTGGCCCATGGCGGCCACCTGACCCACGGCGCCAAGGTGTCGTCCTCGGGCAAGCTGTACAACGCGGTGCAGTACGGCATCGACGGCAACGGCCTGATCGACTACGACGAAGTGGAGCGCCTGGCCCTGGAGCACAAGCCGAAGATCATCGTCGCCGGCTTCTCCGCCTATTCGAAGACCCTGGACTTCCCGCGCTTTCGCGCCATCGCCGACAAGGTGGGCGCCTACCTCTTCGTCGACATGGCCCACGTCGCCGGCCTGGTAGCCGCCGGCCTGTACCCGAACCCGCTGCCTTATGCGGACGTGGTCACCACTACTACTCACAAGACCCTGCGTGGCCCCCGTGGCGGCCTGATCCTCGCCCGCGCCAATCCGGAGCTGGAGAAGAAGCTCAATGCCGCGGTGTTCCCGGGCGGGCAGGGCGGTCCGCTGATGCACGTGATCGCCGCCAAGGCGGTGTGCTTCAAGGAAGCGCTGGACCTGTCCTTCAAGGACTACCAGGCGCAGGTGATCAAGAACGCCCAGGCCATGGCCGAGGTGTTCATGGGGCGCGGCTATGACGTGGTCTCCGGCGGCACCGACAACCACCTGTTCCTGGTCAGCCTGATCCGCCAGGGCATCACCGGCAAGGATGCCGACGCCGCCCTCGGCCGTGCCGGCATCACGGTGAACAAGAACGCCGTGCCGAACGACCCGCAGTCTCCCTTCGTCACCTCCGGCCTGCGCATCGGCACCCCGGCGGTGACCACCCGCGGCTTCCAGGTGCCGGAGTGCCGCGCCCTGGCCGCCTGGATCTGCGACATCCTCGACCACCTCGGCGATGCCGACGTCGAGGCCCAGGTGGCGCGCCAGGTGGCGGCGCTCTGCGCACGCTTCCCGGTGTACCCGGCCTGATCGTCGAGCGGCCTTTGCGGGAGTCGAGATATGTCGCTGAGCGTTTTCGATCTGTTCAAGGTGGGCATCGGCCCCTCCAGCTCCCACACCGTGGGCCCGATGCGCGCCGCCGCACGCTTCGTCGACGGCCTGCGCCGGGAAAACCTGCTGGCCGACACCGAAAGCCTGAAAGTCGAGCTGTACGGCTCCCTCGGTGCCACCGGCAAGGG
>NZ_JBHSOU010000050.1:0-6085 GCF_042656385.1 Pseudomonas sp. GCM10022186 | reverse complement strand
GCCACAGGTGGCGCCTTCTGCCTTTCGAGGTTTCGCATACATCGGGATTGCCTGCCTCTGGATGGCCTCGGGATCAGCTGATGCGGTTGGCACCGGTGCGGTCGACGCCACCTTCGGCCACATCGAAGGCCTTGGTACGGTCGGAGCCGCCTTCGGCGACATCGAAGGCCTTGGTGCGATCGGAGCCGCTTTCGGCTATCCGCAGCGACTCGGAACGCTCGGCACCGCTTTCAGCCACATCGAAGGCTTTGGTACGGTCGGAACCACCTTCGGCGACGCGCAGGGACTCGGAGCGCTCGGCGCCGTTCTCGGCGATGCGGTTGGCGCCGGTGCGGTCAGCGCCACCTTCGGCGACGCGGTGGATGCTGGTGCGGTCGGAGCCGCCTTCCGCGACGGTGGCCTGGGGCAGGGCAAAAGCAGTGGCGGACAGGCTGGCGATGAACAGGCTGGCAAGGATTTGCTTTTTCATTTTGGGCACCTCGGTGAGGAAGGGGTTGGAATTCGTCTACGGGGCCCATGTTACTGATGTGATTTCGATGATGAAGTGATGCTGGGTGATGGTTACCATCGACGCCAATGATAGTTGTCTGGAATCTATTAAAAACAATGGGTTAGGATGTTTTGAGGGGCGCTGTTGCGCAAAGTGGAAAGGCTTTTTCCGCGAATTGGTATAATCGAATAATTCGATTTAATTGAGAAAGACCACTGGCTGCATTGGTCAGGGATGGCGAGAAAGGTCCGGTCTAGAGCGGCTGGCAGGCTTCTTGCCTGCGGCAGGCCGGGCGTTGGGCCCGGTTGGCGAGGAATTTCGCTCCTGCGAGGGTGAGGCGCTGGGGATCAGCGCTTGCCCATGGAACGACGGGAGCCGCGCGGATGCGGGCCGGGGCGCTGGCCGCGGTCGTGACCCTTGAGGGTCTGGTACCAGGGGATGTTCTGTTTCTTCGGCTTGTCTGCAACGGCTTCGGAGGCCGGTATTTCCCGGGGCTGGGCGTCGGCCTGGTCGATGTCTTGGCTGGTCATGGTGTTCTGCTGCTTTGAGGCTTGGCCCGAGGCTGGGCCGGGGGCGAGCATCATACACCAGCCGGCCTCCGGGTGTGCCCGGAGGCCGGCTGGGCTGTTCAGGATTCCTGCTGGAATCCTTCGCTGGCGAGTTCGACGCGGTGGTCGACATGGTTGATGGCCGAGAGTATGTGCTCGGGGTCGGTCAGCGACGGCGCCATGGTCCAGCGGTTGATGGCTTCGTTGCCGATCCGCACCATGCCGGTATGGGTCAGCTGGTTGCCGTCCACCAAGGGGTCCACGTCGTAGAAGCCCAGGGCATAGCGCAGGTCGAGAATGTCCTGCGGGGTG
This sequence comes from Pseudomonas sp. GCM10022186, assembly GCF_042656385.1. Lineage (NCBI taxonomy): Bacteria > Pseudomonadati > Pseudomonadota > Gammaproteobacteria > Pseudomonadales > Pseudomonadaceae > Pseudomonas > Pseudomonas sp. GCM10022186. The sequence continues at coordinate 4,735 of NZ_JBHSOU010000050.1, read as the reverse complement.
CCGGTGAGGTACTGCCAGCCGGGGCCGATGCCGAACTTGTCGATGTACTCCTGCAGGTGGCGCGGCTGGTCCAGCTCCGGCTGCAGGGTGATGGAGTACATGAAGACGTCCCGCCCCAGGCGTTCGCCAAGCATCTGCTGGACCTTGCGCAGGTTCACCGTGGCGGTCGGGCAGTTCCGTCCGCAGCTGGCGTACATCATGTTGAGCACCACCACCTTGCCGCGTATCAGGTCATCGTAGAACGCGACCCTCCGGCCCTGGTGGGTGAGCAGGATCGGGTTGGGGAACCTGGCCGTCCCCGCTCCGGGCGTCGGTCGGCGTTCCCCGGCGGCACCCAGGGCGCCCAAGGCCGCCAGCCCCAGTACGCCGGCACCCAGGCCGCCAATGAGCTTTCTGCGAGTGTTCATGAATTGGTACCTCCCGCCGCTATACGACGTCGAAGCGCAGCATCATCGCGTGGTCTTCGTGGATCAGGTTGTGGCAGTGCATCACGTACTTGCCCACATAGTCCCTGAAGCGGATGAAGACACGGACGGTTTCGGCCTTGTTGAGCACATAGACGTCCTTGCGCCCTTGCTCATGGGCGGGAATGGGTTGCGAGACGCCATTCCTGATGCGCGCGATGATGCGGCCTTCCTCGAGGTGGATATGGATGGGATGCGACCAGCCGTTGTCGATGTTGACCAGCTCCCAGATCTCGCCCCGGCCCTTGGGCACAGTGAAGCGTGGTGCATTGACGTTGACGAACTGGCCATTGATCACCCACATGTTGTTGGAGCGCTCGAAGACGAAGCGCCGGACCGGCGCGGCTGCAATTTCCGCTGCGGTCAACGGCGGCAGCGGGCGCAGGTTGGCCGGTACCATGCTGAGGTCCTGGGCGGTCGGCCAGCGGTCCACCACTATCTTCAGCACGCGCACGCCGGGGTCCTTGATGTCCTTGGGCCCGCGAGTCTCTTCCTGGCGCATGCGGTTGACCAGGTAGAGGGTGGTGCCCACCGGGTACTTGGAGAAGTCCACCACTATGTCGCCGCGCTCGGCCACGCCCAGGGTCACCGTCTGCTGGTTGAGCAGCGGCTTGGGCAGCAGGTTGCCGTCGTTGCCGATGTAGGTGAAGTTCTGCTTCAGGTTGCCCGAGTTCACCAGCGAGAAGGCGTAGGACCGGCTCGGCCCCGTATTCAGCAGGCGGAAGCGGTAGCGCCGGGCGGCCACCTTGAGCACCGGCTCGATCATGCCGTTGACCGCCACCTTGTCGCCCAGCACACCCTCGGGATTGATGTCGTCGTAATACAGCATGCCGTTGGCGTCGAAGCGGCGGTCGGCGAACATCAGCGGGTAATCATAGGGGTGGCTCGGCAGACGCAGCGCGCCTGGCGTCGGGTCCGCCTCGTTGCCCGAGTCCAGGTGGTCGTAGAGCAGGTAGAAGCCCGCCAGCCCCCGATAGAGGTTGGGTGCGGTGAAATCCAGGGTGTGGTCGTGATAGAACAGCGTGCCCAGTGCCTCGCGGTAGTCGCCGACGCTGTCCTGCCGGTCCTCGAAACCGGCGCAGACATTGGAGTAGAGATGATCCTTGAACCTGCCTACGGCGGTCAGGGTCGGGCCGGCCTTGGTGGCGCTGTAGTAGTCGCCCGGGAAGCCGTCGCTCTCCGAGCCGGTGTGCAGGTTGTGCAGGTGGGTGGAGATTTCCGGCGTACCGAAACCGGTGTGGTTGGACGGCAGATCATTATGGATGCGGCAGATCATCGGGTGGCCATAGTGAGCCATCACAGTGGCGCTGAATTCCTTGTCCGGCGTGTTGGCGGCGCGATAGACCCAGACCTTCTGCTTCGGGTAGGCCGGATTGAACTGCCATTCACGCTCCTGGGCGCGCAGTTCGTAGTACTCCGCATTCGGCCTGAACTGCGCCCAGCGCTGATGGCGCGCGCGCCCGGCCTCGCCACCGGCGATATTGGCCAGTTCGGTCGGTGCCGGGGTCAGGTAGGGGACGGAGGCGGCAGGGACGATCTGCTTGGGCAGTTCCATCACCCAGGGTGTGGTGGCCGGGCTGGGCGGCAGTATCGGTGCAGCCGCCTCGGTATCCGGCGCGCGTAACAGGGCGGGTGCGGCCACCGCGGCGGCGGAGAGCTTGAGGAAGTCGCGCCGGGTTTCATCCGCCAACCTGTCTTTGTTTTTTTTAGGTTGTCGCGAATTCTTGTCTTTCATGGATGTACTCCACCTCCCCACAGCGAAATCGCGCGGACGGCCCGCTATGGATGCAATGCTCCAGGGCTCGTATTCCCCATCCGTTCGCACGAAGGTGCTGACCGCCAAAGGATTTGCTCGCGCGGTCAAAGCGCCAATAAAACGACTAAAGACTGCTCACTTGGCGGCTGCAATTGGGCAAATGACAATAATTCGCCGTTAATGCTGGCCAGTGGCTTCTGGCTCTAGGTGCGGCGCCGAATGTTTCGGGATGTTTCTCGAAGACGGGCGGTGGCGATTGGAGGGCAGGCGGTAGAGCGGTTGGAGCGAGGCGGAGGCGGCCGGAAAGAGGGGGAAGTTCCGGCCGCGTCCGGAGGGATCACTGGTACTTCGAGTGGAACAGGGCGATCTGCTTGACCGGCTTGGGTTCTTCCTTGGTCAGCACGTAGACCACGCGCTGGCCTTCCGGACCGCCGCCGATGTCGACGTAGCTGAAGGTGGGTTCGCCGATCTTGTACATGTCCATCATGTCGCCGTAGCGGCTGAACACATAGATGATGCCTTCCTCGTCGCGCAGCTCGCCGTAGAAGGGCAGGGCCGGCGGCAGGCTGATGTCGAGGAAGCGCTTGGCGGAGAGGCTGTTCAGGTCCTTGCCCTGGTCCGCGGCCTTGAGTACCAGAACGATCTCGCGGCCGAAGCCGTCCTGCTTGCCGAGGCTTTGCTTCACGGGCGCGGTGCCGTTCTTCACGAATTCACGGTAGGTGGCGTAGTCGTCGAAGACGAACAGTTCCTTCTCGGCGCGGACCTGGTACCAGTCTTCGTTGTCCAGGGCCACCGGCTTGGCCGGGGCCGGGGCCTGCATGCTGCAGGCGCCGAGGGTGGCGGCCAGCAGGGCGACGGCCAGTGGCTTGATCAGGTTCTTCTTGTGGTTCATCGGAGGTCCTCCCCAGGAAAGTTGAGCAGAGAATCTGCCTGCGGCGGATGACCGATTGATGACGGGATCGTGTCGTGATGGTTAAGGATGGAAGGCTTTGGTTTTCAGTGGGTTAGCAGGTTTTTTTGAGACTGCGTCTGCGGTTCGCCATCCCATGTATACCGGCTGCACACTGTGCGCACCGTGGGGCTTCCGGTGCGCACCCTACGGATTTCGGCTCGCGACCAGTCCGGTCGGCGCAAAGAAAAGGGTGAAGGCTCGCGCCTTCACCCTGCAAGGCCCCGCCGTGGCGGGGCAGTCGAGGGACTCTGTATCAGCCGCGGTAGTAGCGCTGTGGCACGAAGGGGGTCTTGGCGACTTTCATCGCCACCCGCTTGCCGCGCACCAGGGCCCAGACCTCGGTGTCCAGCGCCGCATGGCGGGTGGCGACGTAGCCCATGGCCACCGGGCCGCCCAGGCTGGGGCCGAAGCCGCCGCTGCTGACCCGGCCGATCACAGCGCCGTCGGCGTCGACGATCTCGGCGCCTTCACGCACCGGTACGCGCTCCTGGGGCAGCAGGCCGACGCGCTTCTCGGCCACGCCATCGCGCTGCTGGGCGAAGATCTGGCCGGCGCCGGGGAAGTTGCCGGCACGCACGCCATCGGCGCGACGGGCCTTGGAGATGGCCCAGGCCAGGCTGGCCTCGATCGGCGTGGTGGTGGTGCTCATGTCGTGGCCGTAGAGGCACAGGCCGGCCTCCAGGCGCAGCGAGTCGCGGGCGCCGAGGCCGATGGGCTGGACTTCCGCCTCGGCCAGCAGGCGGCGCGCCAGGGCTTCGGCCTGCTCGACCGGCACGGAGATCTCGTAGCCGTCCTCGCCGGTGTAGCCGGAGCGGCTGACGTAGCAGTCGACACCGTCCAGGCGCACGGCGCGGAACTGCATGAAGGTCATGGCCTGCACCTCCGGCGCCAGGCGGCCGAGCACGTCGGCCGCCTTGGGCCCCTGCAGGGCCAGCAGCGCGCGGCTCTCGAACAGCGATTCGATGGCGCACTGCTCGCCGATCTTCGCCCGCAGGTGGGCCAGGTCCTGCGCCTTGCAGGCGGCGTTGACCACCAGGAACAGTTCGTCCGCGGCCAGGCGCGCGACCATCAGGTCGTCGAGGATGCCGCCGTTGTCGTCGGTGAACAGCGCGTAGCGCTGGGTGCCCAGCGGCAGGTCGAGGATGTCCACCGGCACCAGGCTTTCCAGGGCGCGGGCGGCGTGCGCGCCGCGCAGGATGATCTGGCCCATGTGCGACACGTCGAACAGGCCGGCCTGGTCGCGGGTGTGCAGGTGCTCCTTGAGCACGCCGAGGGGGTACTGCACCGGCATGGCGTAGCCGGCGAAGGGAACCATCTTGGCACCGAGTTCCAGGTGCAGGGAATGCAGGGGGGTTGTTGCCAAAGACATTCGGGAATCCTTCTATTAGCTGGAAGCTGGAAGCTGGAAGCTGGAAGCTGGAAGCTGGAAGCTGGAAGCTGGAAGCGGAGTGCACTTCAAGCTTCCGGCTTCCCGCTGCTTGTTCAACATTCGATGATGTTCACGGCGAGGCCGCCGCGGGCGGTTTCCTTGTACTTGCTCTTCATGTCGGCGCCGGTCTGGCG
>NZ_JBHSOU010000049.1:0-876 GCF_042656385.1 Pseudomonas sp. GCM10022186 | reverse complement strand
GGTGCGGATATCCGCCAGCAGGTCGGACAGGCGCTTGGTGAAGCGCGCGGCTGCGGCACCGTTGATCACGCGGTGATCGTAGGACAGCGACAGCGGCAGCATCAGGCGCGGCTGGAAGGCCTTGCCGTCCCACACCGGCTGCATCGCGGCCTTGGACACCCCGAGGATCGCCACCTCGGGCGCGTTGACGATCGGCGTGAAGCCGGTGCCGCCAATGTGGCCGAGGCTGGAGATGGTGAAGCAGGCGCCCTGCATGGCATCGGCGGAGAGCTTCTTGGTGCGCGCCTTCTCCGCCAGTTCGGCGGCTTCGGCGGCCAGCTGCAGCAGGCTTTTCTGGTCGACGTCGCGGATCACCGGCACCAGCAGGCCGTCCGGGGTGTCCACGGCAAAGCCGATGTGCACGTACTTCTTGCGGATCAGCGCCTTGCCGCTGGGGGCCAGGGAGCTGTTGAAGTCCGGCAGTTCCTTGAGCAGGTAGGCGCAGGCTTTCAGCAGCAGCGGCAGCACGGTCAGCTTGACGCCGGCCTTCTCCGCCACGGCCTTCTGGGCCACGCGGAAGGCTTCCAGCTCGGTGATGTCGGCCGAATCGAACTGGGTCACGTGGGGGACGTTGAGCCAGCTGCGATGCAGGTTGGCGGCGCCGACCTGCATCAGGCGGGTCATGGCCACTTCCTCGATCTCGCCGAACTTGCTGAAGTCCACCACCGGGATCGGCGGGATGCCGGCACCGCCAGTCACGGCGGCAGCGGCGGCCGGGGCTTCCTTGGCCTTCTGCATCATGGCCTTGACGTAGGCCTGCACGTCTTCCTTGAGCACACGACCGTGCGGGCCGGTGGCCGGAACGGCGGTCAGGTCGACGCCGAACTCACGGGCCAG
>NZ_JBHSOU010000048.1:0-1409 GCF_042656385.1 Pseudomonas sp. GCM10022186 | reverse complement strand
CTGGCCGCCCGCGTCGCCAGCCGCCTGCCGGCCGCCCTGCTGCGCCAGTCGGCGATCCTCAGCCACCCGGTGTTCAACCGCTACCACTCGGAAACCGAGCTGATGCGCTACCTGCGCAAGCTGGCCGACAAGGACCTGGCCCTGGACCGCGCCATGATCCCGCTGGGCTCCTGCACCATGAAGCTGAACGCCGCCAGCGAGATGATCCCCATCACCTGGCCGGAATTCGGCGCGCTGCACCCCTTCGCCCCCGCCGAGCAGGCCCAGGGTTACCAGGCACTGACCCGCGAGCTGGAAGCCATGCTCTGCCAGGCCACCGGCTATGACGCCGTGTCCCTGCAGCCCAACGCCGGCTCCCAGGGCGAGTACGCCGGCCTGCTGGCGATCCGCGCCTACCACCAGAGCCGCGGCGACGACCAGCGCGACATCTGCCTGATCCCGCAATCGGCCCACGGCACCAACCCGGCCACCGCCAGCATGGTCGGCATGCGCGTGGTGGTGACCGCCTGCGACGCCCGCGGCAACGTCGACCTCGCCGACCTCAAGGCCAAGGCCGAGGAACACCGGGAGCGCCTCGCCGCGCTGATGATCACCTACCCGTCGACCCACGGCGTGTTCGAGGAAGGCATCCGCGAGATCTGCGAGATCGTCCATGCCCACGGCGGCCAGGTGTACATCGACGGCGCCAACATGAACGCCATGGTCGGCCTCTGCGCCCCGGGCCGGTTCGGCGGCGACGTGTCGCACCTGAACCTGCACAAGACCTTCTGCATCCCCCACGGCGGCGGCGGCCCGGGCGTCGGCCCGATCGGCGTGAAGGCGCACCTGGCGCCCTTCCTGCCCGGCCACGCGCAGCTGGCACGCAAGGACGGCGCGGTCAGCGCCGCGCCCTTCGGCAGCGCCAGCATCCTGCCGATCACCTGGATGTACATCCGCCTGATGGGCGGCGACGGCCTGCGCCGCGCCACCCAGCTGGCGATCCTCAACGCCAACTACATCGCCCGCCGCCTGGAGGAGCACTACCCGGTGCTCTACACCGGCGCCGACGGCCTGGTGGCCCACGAGTGCATCCTCGACCTGCGCCCGCTCAAGGACAGCAGCGGCATCAGCGTCGACGACGTCGCCAAGCGCCTGATCGACTACGGCTTCCACGCCCCGACCATGTCCTTCCCGGTGCCCGGCACGCTGATGATCGAGCCCACCGAGAGCGAGTCGAAGGAAGAGCTGGACCGCTTCTGCGACGCCATGATCCGCATCCGCGAGGAAATCCGCGCGGTGGAGAACGGCGAGCTGGACAAGGACGACAATCCGCTGAAGAACGCCCCGCACACCGCGCAGGAACTGGTCGGCGCGTGGACCCACCACTACAGCCGCGAACTGGCCGTGTACCCCGTCGCCAGCCTGGTGGA
>NZ_JBHSOU010000047.1:74105-90953 GCF_042656385.1 Pseudomonas sp. GCM10022186 | reverse complement strand
CTGTTCAACGTAGGCCGTCCGCATGTCGATTCCTCCTCTGGGCCAAACCTTCTATCCCCCGGATTAAGAATCGGCGTGCGGGCGGCCTTTGCATAGGATCTACAGAAAGAGCAGATCGCGACCCCTTAATATCTAGTCAATCGATATAAACAGAGCAAAATAACGCACAATTGATTCGATTTTCTGGCGTAACATCGAACCCATCTCAACCTTGAGGAGGTCCAGATGAGCCATCGCCAGATTCTCGAACAACGCCCCGGCCAACCCGCCTCGGACGGTGCCGGGGTCAACCTGACCCGGGTCTTCGCCGAACAGGGCGTGCCGCGCTTCGATCCCTTCCTGATGCTCGACGAGTTCGGTTCGGCCAACCCGGACGACTATGTCGCCGGCTTCCCGCCACACCCGCACCGTGGCTTCGAGACCATCACCTACATGATCGAAGGCCGTATGCGTCATGAGGATCACCTGGGCAACAGCGGGCTGCTGCAGAACGGCGGCGTACAGTGGATGACCGCTGCCCGCGGCATCATCCACAGCGAGATGCCGGAACAGGAGGAAGGCGTGATGCGCGGCTTCCAGATCTGGCTCAACCTGCCGGCCAAGGACAAGATGGGCGACCCCGGCTACCGCGACTTCGACCCGGCGGAGATTCCCCGCGTGCATACCGACGCAGGCGTCGAGGCGCTGGTGATCGCCGGCCGCTTCGAAGAGGGCGCGCTGAGCCAGCCCGGCGCGGTGCAGCGCCCGCATAGCGAACCTCAAATCTTCGACCTGCATCTCCCCGCCGGTAGCCGGGTATCCCCGCGACTGGCCGAGGGGTTGCGGGTGATGCTCTACGTCTACGAGGGTGAGTTGCACGTCAACGGCCACCCCATCGGCAAGGGCCGCCTGGCACGCCTCTCCGAGACGGGCGCGGTGGAAATGGCCAGTGATGGGGGCGCCAAGGTCCTGCTGCTGGCCGGTCGCCCGCTGGGCGAACCCATAGTCCAGTACGGTCCCTTCGTGATGAACACGCGGGAAGAGATCGAGCAGGCGCTGCGGGATTACCGCGATGGACGCTTTGGTGCCTGAGGTGCTTCGCATGGCGGTGGGCTGAAGCGGAGCGCCGCCCGGCCCACCCGACTCAAACGGCGGGTACGACCTGCGGATGCACCGGTGCCGTCTCCAGGCCGAGGAAGCTCTGCAGCTCGTCGCGCTTGGCCATGGCGTCCTGGTAGCCCAGTTCGATCAGTTCGTTGCAATAGCCAGGCTCGAACAGCAGGTAGCTGAGCACCCCCGCACCGCTGGCCCGGGTCGCCCCGGGGCCGCGCAGGAAGGTGCGGATGGCGCGCGGCATCTCCCGTCGATGCCGCGCCGCGATCTCATCCAGCGGCCGGCTCGGCGAGATCACCAGAACGTCCACCTGTTTCGAACTGAGATTGCGCGGCCTGGCTTGCGCCGGGATGGCCCTGCTCATGCGGTTGATCCGTTCCAGCAGTTCGATGTCGCTTTCCAGGTTGTCGATGAAGGTGCTGTTCAGCAGGTGCCCGCCGATCTGCGCCAGGGTCGGTGGCCGTCCGCCCTGGGGCTGCACCACCTCCTGGGAGGGGTTCATGCCCAGCGGATTGCCGCTCACCCCCACCACCAGCACCCGGCTGGCCCCCAGGTGCAGCGCCGGGCTGATGGGCGCCGTCTGGCGCACCGCACCGTCGCCGAAATACTCGCGGCCCAGGCGCACCGCGGGGAACAGCATGGGAATCGCCGCGCTGGCCATCAGGTGCTCGACGTCCAGGCGGGTCGGCACGCCGACGCGGCGGTGCCGATACCAGGGTTCGATGGTGGCGCGGCCCTGGTAGAAGGTCACCGCCTGGCCGGTCTCGTAGCCGAAGGCGGTCACCGCCACGGCCCGCAGCTGGCGGCTACGCACCGCGGCGGAGATCCCCGAGAAGTCCAGCTCACGTTGCAGGAGCTCGCGCAGGGGAGCGTTGTCCAGCAGCGCCGCCGGAATGTCCCGACCCAGCCCGAGCAGATTGTGACCGAAGAAGCGCGAACTCTGGCGCAAGACGCCGGGCCAGTCGCTCCGGTAGATCTGCCCGCAATGGAAACCCTGCCAGACGCTGTTGAGGCGGCGGATCGCCTGGCTGAAATGCAACGCTCCGCAGGCCAGGCCGACGGCGTTCACCGCCCCGGCGGAGGTGCCCACGATCACGGGAAAAGGGTTGCAGGCGGCATCCGGCAGCAGGTCGGCGATGGCGCCCAGCACCCCCACCTGGTAGGCCGCCCGCGAACCGCCACCGGAGAGAATCAGCCCGGTCACGGGCTTCTGGGTGGTAGCGGTTACGTCCATGGACGACACTCCGGGCGTTCTGTTCCGAGTATAGGTTTCAGTAAAGCTTCGGCGCCCCCTCCGGGCGGGTCTTGAAGCGGCGATGGGCCCAGAGGTACTGCTCGGGGCACTCGCGCACCGCCCCCTCCACCCACTGGTTGATACGCAGGCAATCGGCCTCCTCGGTTTCCCCGGGGAAATCGGCCAGCGGCGGATGGATCACCAGGCGGTAGCCGGAACCATCCTCCAGGCGGCGCTGGGTGAAGGGCAGGACGATGGCGCGGCCCAGGCGGGCGAACTTGGTGGTGGCGGTGACGGTGGCCGCCTCGATGCCGAACAGCGGCACGAACAGGCTCTGCTTGCGGCCATAGTCCTGATCAGGCGCATACCAGATGGCGCGGCCGGCGCGCAGCACCTTGAGCATGGCGCGCACATCCTCGCGCTCGATGGCGGAGGCATCCAGGTTGTGGCGCTCGCGGCCGCGACGCTGGATGAAGTCGAACAACGCGTTCTTGTGCTCGCGGTACATGCCGTCGATGGTATGCACCTGGCCCAGCAGCGCGGCGCCGATCTCCAGGGTGGTGAAGTGCAGGGCCATGAGAATCACCCCCTGCCCCTGGGCCTGGGCATTCTGCAGATGCTCCAGCCCCTCGATATGGGACAGTCGTGCCAGGCGGGGCTTGGGCCACCACCAGCTCATGGCCATCTCGAAGAAGGCGATGCCGGTGGAGGCGAAGTTCTCCCGCAGGAGACGCTCGCGCTCGGCGCTGGACAGTTCCGGGAAACACAACTCCAGGTTCCGTCGGGCAATCTTCCGTCGCGAACCGGCCACCCGCAGCATCAGCGCCCCCAGCACGCGGCCCAGGCCCAGCTGCACCCGGTAAGGCAGCAAGGTGATCAGCCAGAGCAGGCCCAGGCCCAGCCACAGCACCCAATAACGCGGGTGGAGGAACTGTGGGCGAAATTGAGGTCTATCCATCTCTGAATCCGCTTGAGCGAGAAAACCGCGCATTCTACTCGAAATGCGCCGACCCCTCCGGCTTGCTAGCGCCGGGCGATCTCGCTATAAGTCCTCGCCATTCACGATTGCAGGCAGACCATGAGCCAAGCCGACTTTCTCGACCAAGACCCCGTGTTCCAGCTCAAGGGCAGCATGCTCGCCATCACCGTGATGGAACTGGCGCACTACGACCTCGAACGCCTCGACCGGCAACTGGACGAGAAAGTCGCCCAGGCCCCCAACTTCTTCCGGAACACCCCGCTGGTGATGGCGCTGGACAAGCTGCCCGAGGGCGAGCCGGCCCTGGACCTCCCCGCGCTGCTGGACATCTGCCGCCGCCACGGCCTGCGCACCCTGGCCATCCGCGCCAGCCGCGAAGAGCACATCAAGGCCGCCGACGCCCTGGACATCCCGGTATTGCCACCATCCGGCGCCCGCGAACGCCCCATCGATCCGGTGGAACCCGTGGCCAAGAAAAAAGCCGAGCAGCCGGCCGAGCCGCCCAAGCCCGAGGTGCAACCGACGAAAGTCATCACCACCCCGGTGCGTGGTGGCCAACAGGTCTATGCTCCTGGCGGCGACCTGGTGGTGCTGGCCGCGGTCAGCCCTGGTGCGGAACTTCTCGCCGACGGCAACATCCATGTGTACGGTCCCATGCGCGGCCGAGCCCTGGCCGGCATCAAGGGCGATACCAAGGCGCGCATCTTCTGCCGCCAACTGGCCGCGGAGCTGGTATCCGTGGCCGGCCAGTACAAGGTTGCCGACGACCTGCGGCGCGACCCCTTATGGGGCCAGCAGGTACAAGTCAGCCTGTCGGGAGACGTGTTGAACATCACCCGCCTTTAACGGATACTGCCGCGAATTTTCAGGGAACTGAAAGGGAAGCTGGAGCGGCCTGGATGGGCCGATAACTTCCCGATTTTCTTATCTTTTGGGGTGAATCACCTTGGCCAAGATCCTCGTTGTCACGTCCGGCAAGGGTGGTGTGGGTAAAACCACCACCAGCGCCGCCATCGGTACCGGTCTCGCACTGCGCGGTCACAAGACAGTCATCGTCGACTTCGACGTCGGCCTGCGTAACCTGGACCTGATCATGGGTTGCGAACGCCGCGTGGTGTACGACTTCGTCAACGTCATCAACGGCGAAGCGACCCTCACCCAGGCCCTGATCAAGGACAAGCGCCTGGAAAACCTCTACGTCCTGGCTGCCAGCCAGACCCGCGACAAGGACGCCCTGACCCTCGAAGGCGTCGGCAAGGTCATCGAGGAGCTGTCCCAGACCTTCGAATACGTGGTCTGCGACTCGCCGGCCGGTATCGAGAAGGGCGCCCACCTGGCCATGTACTACGCCGACGAAGCGATCGTCGTGACCAACCCGGAAGTCTCCTCCGTACGTGACTCCGACCGTATGCTCGGCCTGCTGGCCAGCAAGTCCCGCCGTGCTGAAAAAGGCCAGGATCCGATCAAGGAACGCCTGCTGCTGACCCGCTACAACCCCGAGCGCGTCACCAAGGGCGAAATGCTCGGCGTCGACGACGTCGAGGAAATCCTCGCCATCAACCTGCTCGGTGTCATTCCGGAATCCCAGGCGGTGCTCAAGGCCTCCAACCAGGGTATCCCGGTCATCCTCGACGACCAGAGCGACGCCGGCCAGGCGTACAGCGATTCCGTCGATCGTCTGCTCGGAAAGGAGCTGCCTCACCGCTTCCTCGACGTGCAGAAGAAAGGACTCTTACAACGCCTGTTCGGAGGCCGTGAATGAACATTTTCGACTTCTTTCGCGAGCGGAAGAAGCAGAACAGCGCTTCGATCGCTAAGGAACGACTCCAGATCATCGTCGCCCACGAGCGTGGTCAACGCAGCCAGCCGGACTACCTGCCGGCCCTGCAGAAAGAACTCGTGGACGTGATTCGCAAGTATGTCGACATCGACCAGGAGCAGGTCCAGGTCTTGCTGGAGGATCAGGGCAACTGCTCGATCCTCGAGTTGAACATTACCCTGCCCGATCGTTGATCGAGCAATAGTCAAAGACGGCGGCTTCGGCCGCCGTCTGCGTTTGTGGGATACCCAATGCCGCTTTCCCAGATCCAACTCATCCACCAGGACGACGCCCTGCTGGTGGTCAACAAGCCGACACTCCTGCTCTCGGTGCCGGGGCGCACCGACGACAACAAGGACTGCCTGATCACCCGCCTGCAGGAAAACGGCTATCCCGAGGCACGCATCGTCCACCGCCTGGACTGGGAAACCTCCGGCCTGATCGTCCTGGCCCGCGACGCCGACAGCCACCGCGAGCTGTCCCGCCAGTTCCATGACCGCGAAACCGAGAAGGCCTACACCGCCCTCTGCTGGGGCGAGCCGGAACTGGACAGTGGCCGTATCGAACTGCCCCTGCGCTACGACCCGCCGACCAAGCCGCGCCATGTGGTGGACTTCGAGCAAGGCCGCCACGCCCTGACCTTCTGGCGGGTGATCGAACGCTGCGGCCACTACAGCCGCGTCGAGCTGACCCCCATCACCGGGCGCTCGCACCAGTTGCGCGTGCACATGCTGTCCATCGGCCATCCGCTGCTGGGCGACCGCCTGTACGCCAATCCCGAGGCCCTGGCCGCCCACGACCGTCTCTGCCTGCATGCCAGCCTGCTCTGCCTGACCCATCCCCGGACGGGTGAACGCCTTCGATTCGAGTGTCCTGCGCCGTTCTGACCTAGGCTCAAGAAAAAGACTCAGCGTTATTCGGGGAAATCATGAGCTTCACCGAGTTCTACAACGCGACCGAAGGCCAACCCGCCCGCTTCACCCTGCTCACCGCCCTGGAAAGCTGGGACGGGCCGCCCGGCCACGCCCTGGACCTGGGCTGCGGCGCCGGCCGCGACACCCTGGAACTGCTCCGGCGCGGCTGGCAGGTGCTGGCGGTGGACGCCGAACCCGAGGCCCTGGCCCGTCTCGACGCCCAGCTCGACGAACGCCACCGCCCGCACCTGACCAGCCGCTGCTGCCGATTCGAATCCATGCAGCTTCCCGCCGCCGACCTGATCAACTCCAGCTTCGCCCTGCCCCTCTGCCCGCCCGCCGCTTTCCCCGGCCTGTGGCAAGGCATCTGCGGGGCACTGCCCGCCGGCGGCCTGTTCGCCGGCCACCTGTTCGGCGAGCGGGACGACTGGGCCGACAACGGCATCACCATCCTGCGCCGCCGACAACTGGAAGAGTTCCTGGCTGGCTGGGACGTGCTGATGCTGGAAGAAAAGGAAGAAGACGGCATCACCGCCAAGGGCCGCAACAAGCACTGGCACCTGTTCTCGGTGGTCGCCCGGCGCCTGTAGGCTGGATAGCGCTTTTCTATCCACCAGCGGAGTCAGGCCTGGCCGCGCTTGGTGGACCGGTGAAGCGTGGTCCACCCTACGCACCGATTGACATGGAATCCCCACAACCAGGCCCCGGCTATTGGCCTGTTAGCAAAAATTCACCGCCGACCGCCCTCCTAATCCTCCGCAGCGATGGGATAAACTCCCGGCCACTGCTGTCCGGAGTCCCACAATGCGCGAAGAGTTGAACCAGGGCCTGATCGATTTTCTCAAGGCCTCGCCCACCCCCTTCCATGCCACCCGCAGCCTGGCCAAGCGCCTGGAGGCTGCCGGCTATGTGCATCTCGATGAACGCGAGGCCTGGCGCATCGAAAGCGGTGGCCGTTATTACGTGACCCGCAACGACTCCTCCATAGTCGCCATCAAGCTGGGCAAGCGCCCGGTGCTGGAAGGCGGCCTGCGCCTGGTCGGCGCCCACACCGACAGCCCCTGCCTGCGGGTCAAGCCGAACCCGGAACTGCACAAGCAGGGGTTCTGGCAACTGGGTGTCGAAGTCTATGGCGGCGCGCTGCTCGCGCCCTGGTTCGACCGCGACCTGTCCATCGCCGGCCGCGTCACCTACCGTGCCGCCGGCATGGTGGAAAGCCAGCTGGTCGACTTCCAGGCGCCCATCGCCGTGATCCCCAACCTGGCCATCCACCTCAACCGTGAGGCCAACCAGGGCTGGGCCATCAACGCCCAGACCGAATTGCCGCCGATCCTGGCGCAACTCGCCGCCGGCGAAGCCCGCGACTTCCGCGACCTGCTGGCCGAGCAACTGACCCTGGAACATGGCGTGGCCGCCGACGCCGTGCTGGATTACGAACTGTCCTTCTACGACACCCAGAGTGCCGCGGTCATCGGCCTGGACGGCGACTTCATCGCCGGCGCGCGCCTGGACAACCTGCTGTCCTGCTATGCCGGCCTGCAGGCGCTGCTGGCCGCCGAGGCCGACGAGAGCTGCGTGCTGGTCTGCACCGACCACGAGGAAGTGGGCTCCTGCTCCGCCTGCGGCGCCGACGGCCCGATGCTGGAACAGATCCTGCGCCGCGTGCTGCCCGAGGGCGACGCTTTCGCCCGGGTGATCCAGCGCTCGCTGCTGGTGTCCGCCGACAATGCCCATGGCGTGCACCCCAACTACGCCGACAAGCACGACGGCAACCACGGCCCGAAACTCAACGCCGGCCCGGTGATCAAGGTCAACAGCAACCAGCGCTACGCCACCAACAGCGAAACCGCCGGTTTCTTCCGCCACCTCTGCCTGGAGAACGAAGTGCCGGTGCAGAGCTTCGTGACCCGCAGCGACATGGGGTGCGGCTCCACCATCGGCCCCATCACCGCCAGCCAGCTGGGGGTGCGCACCGTGGATATCGGCCTGCCGACCTTCGCCATGCACTCCATCCGCGAACTGGCCGGCAGCCACGACCTGGCCCACCTGGTGAAGGTGCTGGCCGCCTTCTACTCCAGCCACGACCTGCCCTGACCCGGAAGGAACCCCGCATGCTCAGCCATATCCGCAACAGCCTGGAGGAAGCCAGGACCGCCCTGGACAACTTCATCGCCAACGAGCAGGCCCTGAAAAGCGTCGAGCGTGCGGCGGAACTCCTGGTCGAGAGCTTCGAGAACAAGGGCAAGGCGTTTTCCTGCGGCAACGGCGGCTCCATGTGCGATGCCATGCACTTCGCCGAGGAGCTGACCGGCCGCTACCGCAAGAATCGCCCAGGCATTGCGGCCATTTCCATCAGCGACGCCAGCCATATCAGCTGCGTCGCCAACGACTTCGGCTACGACCATATTTTCTCCCGCTACATCGAGTCCCACGGCCGTGCCGGTGACGTGCTGATCGCCATCAGCACCAGCGGCAAGAGCCCCAACGTGATCAAGGCCGCCGAAGCCGCCCGCGCCTTGGGCGTGAAGGTGGTGGCCCTCACCGGCAAGCCCGGCTCGGCGCTGGAAGCCCTGGCCGACGTGTGCATCTGCGCCCCCGGCGGCGACTTCGCCGACCGCGTGCAGGAACTGCACATCAAGGTGCTGCATATCCTGATCGAGCTGGTGGAGCGCAAGCTCAGCCCCGAGAATTACGCCTGATCTGCATTCGCTTCCCTGTAGGGGCGAATTCATTCGCCAAGGGAGGCGCAGCCGCCCCGTTTCCGTAGGTTGGTGCAGGCCACGCTGGTCCGAGCGCAGCGAGGCCCAACGACCGCGGCGTCGGCCAGGGGATGTCGGGTTTCGTTCCTCTACCCAACCTACGGGTATCGCGCCGTTTTTTCGTTCAGCCTTCAGCGCTCTTGTCGGCCCTTCGCCTTACTCCGGCACTTCCACGCTCACATGGATCGCGTCGTGCCGCCAGAACTCCAGGTCGCAGTCGATCAGCCGCCCATGCTGGTCGCGGTTGATGCGGGTGATGCGCAGCGCCGGGCTGCCGGCTGACACCTTGAGCGGCGCGGCCGCTTCCGGATGCAGGGCGGTGGGTACCATGTCGAAACGCACCCGGCCGTAGCGGATGCCGTACTCGCTGGCATAGAGGTCGGTCAGCGAGCGGGTCAGGTCGAAGTCGATGATCCCGGGAAAGTAGGCCGGGTTCAGGTAGTGCTCCACATAGAGCACCAGGCGCCCGTCCACCCGGCGGACCCGGCGGATCTGGTAGACGCTGGAAAGGGCCGGCAGCTCCAGCAGCTCGCAGACTTCCACGCTGGCCGGAATGAGCCTGGCCCCCAGCACTTCAGTGGCGGGCACCCTGCCCTGCTCGGCCACCATGGCGTGGAAGTGGCTGCGCACCAGCGGGTTGTAGGCGAGCCTCGGCGGCGAGACGAACCAGCCACGGCGCTCCTCGCGGTAGATCAGCCCCTGGGCTTCCAGTTGCCCCAGGGCTTCGCGCAGGGTGATGCGGGTCGTGTCGAACAACTCGCTCAGCTTGCGCTCGGCGGGCAGCTTGCTGCCATGGGGCAACAGGCCGTGTTCGATCTGCTCCTGCAGGGCGCTGCAGATGGCGGTCAGGGTGCGGGGCGCCTCGTCGCGCATCGAAAGACTCCAATCTGGAATAGACCAGCACCACCCGGGTGCATCATGGCCGGTTTTGCCGGCCATCCTAGGCAGCCTAGATGACTGTCGGATGACAGTCAGGCACGCCTGCATGCGCCATGCCATCGCCAATAGCGACCGCCTTCCGAATCAGCCACTTGGCCATGGTCTACGCTTTTCAGGCGTCTGCCGCTGCCGGACCGGGTGGCGACCCTGAAATCAAACCGTCATCCAAGGCTTTTAGATTTGGCCTGGGTCTTGCTGATCTAGACCAACCTCCAAACCTGCTAAGGAGCTTCACATGAAACGCCTGTTGCTGGCTTCACTGATGGGAACGGCCATCGCCCTGGGGACCCAGGCCATGGCAAGCGACGCAGATCTGAAGAGCCTCGAACAAGCCGCCCGCAAGGAAGGCACCGTGAACAGCGTGGGCATGCCTGACAGCTGGGCCAACTGGAAGGACACCTGGCTCGACCTCGGCAAGCTCTATGGTCTGAAGCACGTCGACACCGACATGAGCTCGGCCCAGGAAATCGCCAAGTTCGCCGCCGAGAAGGACAACGCCACCGCCGATATCGGCGACGTCGGCGCGGCCTTCGGCCCCATCGCCGTCCAGCAAGGCGTGACCCAGCCCTACAAACCGAGCACCTGGGCGCAGATCCCCGACTGGGCCAAGGATGCGGACGGCCACTGGATGCTGGCCTATACCGGCTCCATCGCCTTCATCGTCAACAAGCAGCTGGTCAAGGAGTCGCCCAGATCCTGGGCCGACCTGAAGACCGGCAAGTACAAGGTCGCCATCGGCGACGTCAGCGCCGCCGCCCAGGCGGTCAATGGCGTGCTGGCCGCGGCCATCGCCAATGGCGGTAACGAGAAGAACATCCAGCCGGGCCTGGACTTCTTCGCCGAGATCGCCAAGCAGGGCCGCCTGTCCCTGTCCAACCCCACCATCCAGACCCTGGAGAAGGGCGAAGTGGAAGTGGGCATCGTCTGGGACTTCAACGGCCTGTCCTACCGCGACCAGATCGACCCCAGCCGCTTCGACGTGCTGATTCCTTCAGACGGCTCGGTGATCTCCGGCTACACCACCATCATCAACAAGTACGCGAAGAACCCCAACGCGGCGAAGCTGACCCGCGAGTACATCCTCAGCGACGCCGGCCAGATCAACCTGGCCAAGGGCAACGCCCGGCCGATCCGCGCCGAGCACCTGACCCTGCCGGCCGAGGTCAAGGCCAAGCTGCTGCCCAACGAGCAGTACGCCAAGGTCCAGCCGATCAAGGACGCCAAGGCCTGGGAAGCCACTTCCAAGGCGCTGCCGCAGCTGTGGCAGGAACACGTGATCATCGAGATGGAATGATGAAGCACAAAGTCATCCTCGTTCTGCTGGATGGCCTGAACTACGAGGTGGCCCGGCATGCGCTGGGCCACCTGCAGGCCTACTGCGGGGCCGGCCGGGCCGCCTTGTACAAACTCCAGTGCGAGCTGCCGGCGCTGTCCCGCCCACTCTACGAATGCATCCTCACCGGCATGCCGCCCATTGCGAGCGGCATCGTCCACAACGACGTGTCGCGCCTGTCGAAGGAACGCAGCATCTTCCATTACGCCAGCGCCGCCGGGCTCACCACCGCGGCCGCCGCCTACCACTGGGTCAGCGAGCTGTACAACCGCTCGCCCTTCATTGCCGCCCGCGACCGCCATACCGAGGCGCCAGAGCTGCCGATCCAGCACGGCCACTTCTACTACGCCGACCACTACCCGGATTCGCACCTCTTCGCCGACGCCGAGAGCCTGCGTCAGCGGCACGCTCCGGACTTCCTCCTGGTACATCCGATGAACGTGGACGACGCCGGCCACAAGCACGGCCTGGACTCGCCCCAGTACCGCAACAGCGCGCGACGCGCCGACATTCTCCTGGCCGAGTACCTACAGCTTTGGCTGGACGCCGGCTACCAGGTGCTGGTGACCGCCGACCACGGCATGAACAACGACCGTTCCCACAACGGCCTGCTGGCCGAGGAGCGGGAAGTGCCGCTGTTCGTCCTGGGGAATGCCTTCAGCCTGGATGCTACGGCACAGCCGAAGCAGACCGAGCTCTGCGGCACCGTCTGCGAGCTGCTCGGGGTCGCCCATGACAAGCCCTTGTGCCGGGAGCTGCTCAAGTGAACACCACCAAGCGGGGCAAGTGGCTGGCGGCGCTCTGCCTGCTGCCCTTCGCACTGTTCTTCATCGCCTTCCAGATCGCGCCGCTGGTCTGGGTCGCCATCAACAGCCTGAACACACCCGAAGGCTGGGGGCTGGGCAACTTCGCCAGGGCGTTCAGCTCGAAGTTCTACCTGCAGGCCATGAAGCACAGCCTGCAGATCGCCTTCTGGTCGAGCCTGTTCGGCATCGTCATCGCGGTGATCGGCAGCTATTCGTTACGCAAGGTGGATTCGAAGCTGCGCGACTTCGTCATGGCCTTTTCCAACATGACCAGCAACTTCGCCGGCGTGCCCCTGGCCTTCGCCTTCATCATCCTGCTTGGCTTCAACGGCGCGCTGACCATCCTGCTCAAGCAGTCCGGCCTGATCGAGGACTTCAACCTCTATTCGAAGGCCGGCCTGATCGTGCTCTACACCTACTTCCAGATTCCCCTCGGCGTGCTGCTGCTCTACCCGGCCTTCGACGCCCTGCGCGAGGACTGGCGCGAATCCGCCGAGCTGCTCGGCGCCGGCCCCTGGCAATTCTGGCGACACATCGGCCTGCCGGTACTGACCCCGGCGCTGCTGGGCACCTTCGTCATCCTGCTGGCCAATGCCCTGGGCGCCTACGCCACCGTCTACGCCCTGACCACCGGCAACTTCAATGTGCTGACCATCCGCATCGCCGCCATGGTCGCCGGCGACATCGCCCTCAACCCCAACCTGGCCAGCGCCCTGGCGATGATCCTGGTGGGTCTGATGGCCCTGATCACCGTGGTCCACCAGTGGCTGCTGAAGAGGAGCTACCATGTCGCGCGCTGAAGTCCGCAGTGGAAGTCTTTACCACCGCGTGGTGGTCTGGCTGCTGTTCCTGATCCTGCTGCTGCCGCTGGCCGGAACCCTGCTCTACTCCCTGTCCACCAGCTGGTCGGCGACCATCCTGCCGGATGGCCTGACCTTCAAGTGGTACCTGGCGCTGTGGAGCGACGCGCGTTTCCTCACCGCCTTCGGCCAGTCGCTGCTGGTGTGCTTCGGTGCCCTGGCCCTGTCGGTGGTGCTGATCCTGCCTCTGCTGTTCGTGGTGAACTACCACTTCCCCAGGCTCGACGGGCTGATGAACATCCTCATCCTGCTGCCCTTCGCGGTACCGCCGGTGGTCTCTTCGGTGGGCCTGCTGCAGATTTACGGCTCAGGGCCCCTGGCCATGGTGGGCACGCCCTGGATCCTGATCGGCTGCTTCTTCACCATCGCCCTGCCCTTCATGTACCGCGCCATCACCAACAACCTGCAGGCCATCAACCTGCGCGACCTGATGGATGCCGCCCACCTGCTCGGCGCCAACACCTGGAGGGCGGCCTTCATGGTGGTGCTGCCGAACCTGCGCAAGGGCCTGATGGTGTCGCTGTTCCTGTCGTTCTCCTTTCTGTTCGGCGAGTTCGTCTTCGCCAACCTGCTGGTGGGCACCCGCTACGAGACCCTGCAGGTCTACCTGAACAACATGCGCAACAGCAGCGGCCACTTCAACAGCGCCCTGGTGATCTCGTACTTCTTCTTCGTGCTGCTGTTCACCTGGGCAGCCAACCGTCTGAACAAGGACAAGGCATGAGTTTTCTTTCCATCCGCGGCCTGCACAAGAGCTATGGCCAGACCGCCATTTTCAGCGACATCCACTGCGAGATCGGCAAGGGCGAATTCGTCACCCTGCTCGGCCCTTCCGGCTGCGGCAAGTCCACCCTGCTGCGCTGCATCGCTGGGCTCACCGAGGTCAACGGCGGGCAGATCCTCCTGGGCGGCCAGGACCTGGTACCGCTGTCGCCGCAGAAGCGCGGCATCGGCATGGTGTTCCAGAGCTACGCGCTGTTTCCCAACATGACGGTGCAGCAGAACGTCGCCTTCGGCCTGCGCATGCAGAAGGTCTCGGCCGATGACAGCCGCCGCCGGGTCGAAGACGTCCTGGCCATGGTGGAACTGCAGGACTTCGCCGCACGCTACCCGCACCAGCTCTCCGGTGGCCAGTGCCAGCGGGTGGCCCTGGCCCGCTCCCTGGTCACCCGCCCCCGCCTGCTGCTGCTGGACGAGCCGCTGTCGGCACTGGACGCGCGCATCCGCAAACACCTGCGCGAACAGATCCGCCACATCCAGCAGGAACTGGGGCTGACCACCATCTTCGTCACCCATGACCAGGAAGAAGCCCTGACCCTGTCCGACCGCATCTTCCTGATGAACGCCGGGCGCATCGTCCAGAGCGGCGACGCCGAAACCCTCTACACCGCACCGGTGGATGCCTTCGCCGCCGGCTTCATCGGCAACTACAACCTGCTCGACGCCGAGACCGCCAGCCGCCTGCTGCAGCGTCCGGTGAACGGCCGCATCGCCATCCGCCCGGAAGCCATCACCCTGAGCGCTGACGGCGGCATCGAGGCCGAGGTGCGCAGCCACAGCCTGCTGGGCAACGTGGTGCGCTACCGGGTCGAGGCCCGGGGCGTCGAACTGGTGGTGGACGTACTCAACCGCTCCGCCGAAGATCTGCACCGCAAGGGCCAGCGCATTGGCCTGTGCATCGACGACCATGCAATCCGGGAGGTGGCCTGATGGCCCTGGCGATCTTCGATCTTGACGACACCCTGATAGACGGCGACTGCGCCAGCCTGTGGAGCGGGTACATGGCCGAGCTGGGCTGGGTCGATGGGGAATCCTTCGTCCGCAAGGACCACGAACTCATGGCGCTCTACGCCGAAGGCAAACTGGCGATGGAAGACTACATGGCCTTCAGCCTGTCGCCGTTGGTTGGGCGCACCGCCGATGAGGTGGAGTTCGTCGTCGGGCCCTTCGTCGAGGACGTCATCGAGCCATTGATCCACTCCGACGCCATGCGCTGCCTGGCGAAACACCGTGAGGCGGGCGACCGGATCCTGGTGATCTCCGCGTCGGCGTACTTCCTGGTCAGCGCCATCGCCGAGCGTCTCGGTGTGGAAGAGGTGCTGGCCATCGACCTGGACGAACAGCACGGCTGCTACAGCGGCCGCACCCGTGGCGTACTCACCTACCGCGAAGGCAAGGTGACCCGCCTGAATGCCTGGCTGGAAGAGCACCGGGAAAACCTGGAAGGCGCCTACTTCTATTCCGACTCCCGCAACGACCTGCCCCTGCTGTCCCTGGTGGCCAATCCCCACACGGTCAACCCCGACCCGACGCTGCGCGCCCATGCCGAGCAGGCGGGCTGGCCGATCCTGGAGTGGCGCTGAACCTCTCCCTTCTTCTTATAGGAGCGAATTCATTCGCGAAAAGGGCCGCACAAGCCGGTGGATGTCGCTTTTCACATCCACCAGCGAGGCCAGGCTCGGCACCGTCGGTGGATCGGTGAAGCGTGATCCACCCTACGATTGCCCTGTGGGAAAGAATTCATTCGCGAAGGGCCGCGCAGCGGCCCCATGGGCCAACATCTGAGACTCGATCACGGGCCATCACGCCAGCTCAGGACCCCCTTTTGAAACTCGGGACTGAATTGGGCCACTTCCTCATCGGTGACCAGTTCCTGGCAAGCCATCTTGACCAAGCCCTCATGGGCAGAGGAGCGGCTGAATCGATCGAAGACCGCCACCAAAAGCTTGTCTTGCTCCCGAATCAGCCGGTACAGCTCTCCATAGCGCTCATGGGCGCTGCGGGACGAGTCCAGGCAAAGGGCCTGACACTCATCGAGGATGCGCTGGCACATGCGCTCCAGAGCGACAGGCCGGAGCCTGGAGTATTTTTTCCAATCGGATTCGGCAATTTCTCGCATCGATGTCTCCCCGGGTCGCAAGATCGTGCCGTTGATTATGGTCGAGCGAACTCATTCGCGAAGGGCCGCGCAGCGGCCCCGTAGGTTGGGCCAAGCACCGAGCGGGATCGCGCCTCCCTCACCCCCAGCCCCTCTCCCAGAGGGAGAGGGGAGCAATCCGTGCTAGGCGAAACCTACCCTGTAGGGGCGAATTCATTCGCCAAGCAGGCCGCAGGCCTGCCCACCCCCCTTACAACAGCGTCAGGGTGTAGCTGAGGATCAGGCGGTTCTCGTCCTGGTCGCGCACGGCGTCGCTGCGCAGCGCGGCGTTGCGCCAGGACACGCCCAGCCCTTTCAGCGGCCCGCTCTGCAGCACGTAATCCAGGCGCAAGTCGCGTTCCCACTCGCCCTGGTCGCTGGCCTGGGTCTCGATGTTGTCGCCCTTGAGGTAGGTGGCCTGCGCCCTGAGCCCCGGCACGCCGAGCTTGGCGAAGTCATAGCCGTACTCGGCCACCCAGGTGCGCTCGCCGGCGCTGAGGAACTTGCCGATCTGGCGGTCGGTGATCAGGTAGGCGGTGGCGCCGTCGCCCTGGTTGAGGAAGGGGAAGGCGCTGTCGCCGGACACCTGCTGGTAGCCCAGGCTGGCCGCGTGACCGCCGAGGCTGTAGGTGAACAGGGCGCTCCAGGTGCGGTTGTCCACCTCGAAGCGGTCCGGGTCGTTGGCGGCCCAGTTGCCCGCGCTGCGGAAGCCTTCGGCCCGCCCGGCGACGCTGCCGTTCTTGCCGTCGGAGTCGCTGTGGAAGTAGCGCAGGTCGGACTTCAGCGCGCCCACCGGCAGCGCCCAGTTGTGGGTCAGGCCGACGAAGTGCTGCTGGTAGAAGTCTTCCAGGTTGCCGTAGTAGTACTGCGCGAGCAGGGCATCGCTGACCTTGTAGTCGCCGCCGGCGAAGTAGAACTTGTTGACGAACTGGCCGGTGCGGGCGTTGTTCGCGCCGGCGATGGACAGGCCACGGGCATCGCTGGAGTTGCGTCCCTTGGCGTGTTCCAGCTGGCCGCCGACCAGGGTCAGGCCGGCGATCTCGCTGGAGGTGACCTGCCCGCCCTCGAAGGTCTGCGGCAGCAGGCGGCCGTCGTTGTAGGTCACCACCGGCAGCTTCGGCAGCAGGGTGCCGAGGCGCGCCTCGGTCTTGGAAATGCGCAGCTTGCCGGTCACCCCCAGGCTGCCGAAGTCGTCC
>NZ_JBHSOU010000047.1:0-74095 GCF_042656385.1 Pseudomonas sp. GCM10022186 | reverse complement strand
GGGAACACGGTGCCGCCGTAGTTGGCGCTGGTCGGGTTGTAGTGGCGGCCCTTGCCGGAATCCAGCTTGACGCCGAGCAGGCCGAGGGCGTCGACGCCCACGCCGACCGTGCCTGCGGTGTAGCCCGAGGCGTAGTTGAAGAGGAAGCCCTGGCCCCATTCCTCCTGCTTGGACGGCAGCGCGGTACCTTCGCGGTTGTCCGAGTTGATGTAGAAGTTGCGCAGGGTCAGGCTGGCCTTGCTGTCTTCGATGAAACCGCCGGCGGCGGCCTGCTGGGCCAGCACGCCGAGGGCGACGGCCAGGCAAAGAGGCGACATTCTCATTGTTCTACTCCTGTGGATGGTTCTGCGAGCCTCCCTCTCCTGCCAGCATTCGCTGTATTGTTTTGTATATAGCGATAGGCGAACATTCGAAGCCGACCGAAATGGTTGGCGATACCGGGAGCAGGAAGGCGCGCATCAGAGCGAAACTTGACCTTAAAGTCAAATTCTTAAAAAATGCCCGCCAGCGCTATATAGTTTTTTACATAGCGAAACTCGAACAAGAACAGCTCATCCACCAGGAGTCACCCCATGAGTCATCGCCTCACCCGCGCCGCTGCCGCGCTCATCGCCCTGTTCGCCCTGGGCAGCGCGTCGGCCGCGGAAGTCCATGTGGCCGTCGCCGCCAACTTCACCGCGCCGATCCAGGCCATCGCCAAGGACTTCGAGAAAGACACCGGCCACAAGCTGGTGGCCGCCTATGGCGCCACCGGCCAGTTCTATACCCAGATCAAGAACGGCGCGCCCTTCGAGGTGTTCCTCTCCGCCGACGACAGCACCCCGGCCAAGCTGGAGAAGGAAGGCGACGCCGTACCCGGCTCGCGCTTCACCTACGCCATCGGCACCCTGGTGCTCTGGTCGGCGCAGGACGGCTATGTGGACGCCAAGGGCGAGGTGCTGAAGAACGGCCAGTACAAGCACCTGTCCATCGCCAACCCGAAGACCGCGCCCTACGGCCTGGCCGCTACCCAGGTGCTGGACAAACTGGGCCTGACCCACACCGTGAAGCCCAGGCTGGTGGAAGGCCAGAACATCACCCAGGCACTGCAGTTCGTCTCCAGCGGCAATGCCGAGCTGGGCTTCGTGGCCCTGTCCCAGGTGTACAAGGATGGCAAGATCACCAGCGGCTCCGCCTGGATAGTGCCGGCCGAGATGCATGAGCCGATCAAGCAGGACGCGCTGATCCTGAAGAAGGGCGAAGCCAATCCGGCGGCCAAGGCGCTGGTGGATTACCTGAAGGGGCCGAAGGCTGCGGAAGTGATCAAGTCCTACGGCTATCAGCTGTAAGGATCGCTACGGCGGAAATGCACTCGTAGGGGGATAGCGCTTTTCTATCCACCATCGTCGCCAGACCGAACACCGAGGGTGGACCGGTGAAGCGTGGTCCACCCTACGAAAGCAGGCCAGGGCGGGCGGCGACTCAGTCGTCGCCGCCCTCCTCCATTGCGGCCTTGAGGGCCTCATAGGCCGGGGCGGCGTAGATGCCGACGTCCACGGCCAGTTGCATGACCTTTTCCAGGTCGCACTTGTAGACCAGCACGCACTGCAGCTCGTCATCCAGCGGCTCGCTGATGTCCACCAGCACATAGCCACCCTTTTCCGGGTAGAGGCTGCCCATCTGCACCTGGATACGGTTGAGCGCCTTGAGCGGCTCCACCTTCACCAGTTGCTTGGGCTTGAGCACGAAATTCACGCTGGGACCGAAGGAATCCACCACCTGCTGGAACAGCTGGTCATAGCTGTCGGCCTGGAACAGCACGGTTTCCGGCAGGCTGCCCACCACCACCCATTCGCCGAGGGGAATGGGGAAGCTGTCGTCGTAGTTGATATCCGGGTTGGCGGCGAGGAAGGCGTCCGGGTCGGCGTAGGCCTGGGCCGCTTCATCGGCTACGCGCTGGATCTCGTCCTCGGCCATGCAGCCGGAGCTGATTGCGGTGATCAGTTCGATGAGTTGCTGTTTCACGGATGAGGCCCTGTCGCTGGAGGTTCGAAGGGGCGTAAGGATACAGGGAAGCCATAAAAAAAGCGGAGGACCCTTGCGGGCCTCCGCCACTTCAGCACACCACGCTGAGTAAATCAGGTCGTACGGATCAGATGATCGAAGGCGCTCAGCGATGCCTTGGCGCCCTCGCCCACGGCGATGACGATCTGCTTGTAGGGCACGGTGGTCACGTCGCCGGCGGCGAACACGCCCGGCACGTTGGTCTGGCCCTTGGCGTCGACGATGATCTCGCCGCGCGGGGTCAGCTCCACCACACCCTTCAGCCATTCGCTGTTGGGCAAGAGGCCGATCTGCACGAAGATGCCTTCCAGTTCCAGTGTGCGCAGCTCGTCGCTGCTGCGGTCCTTGTAGACCAGGCCGTTGACCTTCTGGCCATCGCCCTTCACTTCGGTGGTCAGCGCACTCTTGATGATGGTGACGTTGGGCAGGCTGCCCAGCTTCTTCTGCAGCACCGCGTCGGCCCGCAGCTTGTCATCGAATTCGATCAGGGTGACATGGGCGACTATGCCAGCCAGGTCGATGGCCGCTTCCACGCCGGAGTTGCCGCCGCCGATCACCGCCACGCGCTTGCCCTTGAACAACGGGCCGTCACAGTGGGGGCAGTAGGCCACGCCGCGGCCACGGTATTCCTGCTCGCCGGGGACGTTCATCTCGCGCCAGCGGGCGCCGGTGGAGAGGATCAGGGTCCTGGCCTTCAGGGTCGCGCCGCTCTCGAACTTCACCTCGTGCAACTCGCCCTCGGCCTTGGCCGGAACCAGGGCGGTGGCGCGCTGCAGGTTCATGATGTCGACGTCGTACTGCTTGACGTGCTCTTCCAGGGCGCGGGCCAGTTTCGGGCCCTCGGTCTCCTGTACGGAGATGAAGTTCTCGATGGCCATGGTATCCAGCACCTGGCCGCCGAAGCGCTCGGCGGCGACACCGGTGCGGATGCCCTTGCGGGCGGCATAGATGGCGGCGGAGGCGCCGGCGGGGCCACCGCCGATCACCAGCACGTCGAAGGCGGCCTTGGCGTTGAGCTTCTCGGCATCGCGGGCGGCGGCGCCGGTGTCGATCCTGGCGAGGATTTCCTCGGCGCCCATGCGGCCCTGGCCGAACAGCTCGCCGTTGAGGTAGATGCTCGGTACCGACATGATCTGGCGCTCGTTCACTTCATCCTGGAACAGCGCGCCGTCGATGGCGACGTGGCGGATGTTCGGGTTGAGCACGGCCATCAGGTTCAGTGCCTGCACCACATCGGGGCAGTTCTGGCAGGACAGCGAGAAATAGGTTTCGAAGTTGAACTCGCCCTCGATGGCCTTGATCTGCTCGATCACGTCACTGGCGAGCTTGGACGGATGGCCGCCCACCTGCAGCAGGGCCAGCACCAGCGAGGTGAACTCGTGACCCATGGGGATACCGGCGAAGCGCAGGGAAATATCCGCGCCCGGGCGGTTCAGGGAGAACGACGGGCGGCGGGCGTCGCTGCCATCGGTCTTCAGGGTGATCTTGTCGGTCAGGCCGACGATGTCTTGCAGGAGCCCGAGCAGTTCGCGGGATTTGTCGCTGTCATCGAGGGAAGCGACGATCTCGAACGGCTGGGTGACCTTTTCCAGGTAGGCTTTCAACTGGGCTTTGAGATTGGCGTCCAACATTACTGCGATCTCCATGAATCTGCGGGCATGAATCACCCCTCGACGGACGCTGGCGTCCGCCCTTGCGGTCCGAGGGGCTTGATACGGGGCGGATGGCGAGCTGCCATCCGCCTTGGCAAACGGCAAAATGGGATGGAACGCGTCGCGAGCGACGGCAGTGCAAGGCGAAATCAGGCCAGGGCGCGGAGTTTACGAGCTGTAAATGAGCAGCCCGAGCCTGATTTCAACGCAGCAATGCCTAGCGCAGCAGCGTTCCGCCCATTTTTAGATCTTGCCGACGAGGTCGAGGGAAGGCGCCAGGGTGGCTTCGCCTTCCTTCCACTTGGCCGGGCAGACTTCGCCGGGGTGGGCGGCCACGTACTGGGCGGCCTTGACCTTGCGCAGCAGTTCCTGGGCGTCACGGCCGATACCGCCGGCGTTGATCTCGACGATCTGGATCTTGCCTTCCGGGTCGATCACGAAGGTGCCACGATCCGCCAGGCCGGCTTCTTCGATCAGCACTTCGAAGTTCTTGGACAGGACCCAGGTGGGGTCGCCGACCAGCGGGTACTGGATCTTGCCGATGGTGTCGGAAGTGTCGTGCCAGGCCTTGTGGGTGAAGTGGGTGTCGGTGGACACGCCGTAGATTTCCACGCCCAGCTTCTGGAATTCGGCGTAGTTGTCGGCCAGGTCGCCCAGTTCGGTCGGGCAGACGAAGGTGAAGTCAGCCGGGTAGAAGAACACAACGGACCACTTGCCCTTCAGGCTGGCTTCGGTCACTTCGACGAACTGGCCCTTGTGGTAGGCGGTAGCTTTGAACGGTTTGACTTCGGTATTGATCAGAGACATCGCAACGTCCTCGTTGGGTTAGAAAATTTACCCGACGAAGACTATGGGGTTATTCCAAAAAGATCATATTGATTGAGGGCATCAGATCGATTGATCACCTCAATCCATGACCTGGACGCCGTGCCCCTCGCGGGCTACAGCGTCCAGGAGCCTTGCCTCAGCCCAGGCTTTCATCCAGCAACAACACCAGTTTTCCTTCTACCTGGTTGCTGGCGAGGGTCTCGAAGGCCGCCTCGGCGTCCTTGGCCGCGAAGGCCTTTTCCAGCCGCGGTTGCAGGCGGCCCTCCGCGAACAGCGGCCAGACATGCTGGCGCAGTTCGCTGATGAGGTCGGCCTTGAACTGCTCGTCACGGCTGCGCAAGGTGGAGCCGATCAACTGCACCCGCTTGCCCAGCAACAGGGCCATGTCCATTTCGGCCTTGCGCCCCCCCATCAGGCCGATGTTCACCCAGCGGCCATCGGAAGCGGCCAGGGCCAGGTTGAGGCTGGCGTAGTTGCCACCCACCGGGTCGAGGATCACATCGAAGGGACCGAAGTCCCGCAGGCTTTCCAGGTCCTCGCCACGCAGGGCGCCGCCCTGGGCACCGAGGGATTGGCAATAGGCCAGGCGCTCGGCCGAGCCCACGCTGACCCAGCAGGGATTGCCAAAGGCCTTGCACAACTGGATCGCGGCCGAGCCGACACCGCTGGCGCCGGCGTGCAGCAGCACCTTCTCGCCGGGCTTGAGCGCCGCCAGCTGGAACAGGTTGAGCCAGGCGGTGGCGTAGACCTCAGGGAGCGCCGCGGCTTCGGCCAGGGACAGACCTTCAGGCACCGGCAGCACATGGCGGGCATCCACCACCACTTCCTCGGCCATGCCGCCACCGGCCAGCAGGCAGCAGACCCGGTCGCCCACCTGCCAGGCGCCGCTGCCGGCCCCCACCTCGACGATCACCCCGGACGCTTCCAGGCCGAGGATGTCGCTGGCCCCCGGCGGCGGCGGATAAAGCCCCGCGCGCTGCAGCAGATCGGCGCGGTTGAGGCCGGCGGCGGCCACGCGAATGCGCACTTGTCCCACATCACAGGCCGGACTGGCCCGCTCCCCCCACTCCACGCGTCCCTCGACGCCTTGCAATGCCTTCACGGTGCCTCCATAGTGAGCTTGGTCCAGACCCGGCGGCTCTGCCGGGACTCCGCTTTGCGCCCTGGGAACCTGGCGCTCTCAAATACGGCCTAATATGCGTTATCACCTGTCCCGACGTCGAATCAGCATGAAGCGCTCCCTGATCAGTTCCGCACTCGCCCTGGCTCTCAGCGTCAGCGTCCTGCCGCTGCACGCCGCTCCCACCGCCCCGAACAGTTGGGACGCCCTTCAGCCCGACCGCGAACAGGTCATCGCCAGTCTCAACGTGGTGGAGCTGCTCAAGCGCCACCACTACAACAAGCCGCCGCTCAACGACGAACGTTCGGCGAAGATCTACGAGGGCTACCTCAAGCTCCTCGACCCCGCAAGGATGTACTTCACCGCCGGCGACATCGCTGAATTCGACAAATGGCGCACCCGCTTCGACGACCTGCTCAAGAGCGGTGACCTCGAACCCGGCTTCATCATCTACAAGCGCCACCTGGACCGCCTGAAGGAACGCCTGGACTTCGCCCTGGCGATGCTGGAGAAAGGCGTCGACAAGATCGACTTCAACGTCGACGAAAGCCTCGAGACCGACCGCGAGAAGGCTCCCTGGGCCAAGGATCGCGCCGCCCTGGACGACCTCTGGCGCAAGCGCGTGAAGGATGAAGTACTGCGCCTGAAGCTCGCCAAGAAAGAGCCCAAGGCCATTCAGGAGCTGCTGGTCAAGCGCTACAAGAACCAGCTCTCCCGCCTTGACCAGACCCGCGGGGAAGATGTGTTCCAGGCCTACATCAACGCCTTCGCGCAGACCTACGACCCGCACACCCAGTACCTCTCCCCGGACAACGCGGAGAACTTCGACATCAACATGAGCCTGTCCCTCGAGGGCATCGGCGCCGTACTGCAGAGTGACAACGAGTACGTGAAGGTGGTGCGCCTGGTGCCGGCCGGCCCGGCCGAGAAGAGCAAGCAGGTAGCGCCGGCGGACAAGATCATCGGCGTCGCCCAGGGCAACGGCGAGATGGTCGACGTGATCGGCTGGCGCCTGGACGAAGTGGTCAAGCTGATCCGCGGCCCGAAAGGCTCGGTGGTGCGCCTGGAAGTGATCCCGGCGAGCAACGCGCCGAACGACCAGACCAGCAAGGTGGTGGCCATCACCCGCGAGGCGGTGAAACTGGAAGAACAGGCGGCGAAGAAATCCGTCCTCAACCTCGAGCATGAAGGCAGCAAGTTCAAGCTCGGGGTGATCGAGGTGCCGGCCTTCTACCTGGACTTCAAGGCCTTCCGTGCCGGCGACCCCGAGTACAAGAGCACCACCCGTGACGTGAAGAAGCTCCTTGGCGAGCTGCAGAAGGAAAAGGTCGACGGCGTGGTCATCGACCTGCGCAACAACGGCGGCGGTTCCCTGCAGGAGGCCACCGAGCTGACCGGCCTGTTCATCGACCAGGGTCCGACCGTGCTGGTGCGCAACAGCGACGGCCGCGTCGACGTGCTGGCCGACGAGAACACCGGTGCCTACTACACCGGCCCCATGGCCGTGCTGGTGAACCGCCTGTCCGCTTCGGCCTCGGAAATCTTCGCCGGCGCCATGCAGGACTACCACCGTGCGCTGATCATCGGCGGCCAGACCTTCGGCAAGGGCACGGTGCAGACCATCCAGCCGCTCAACCACGGCGAGCTGAAGCTGACCCTGGCCAAGTTCTACCGCGTCTCCGGCCAGAGCACCCAGCATCAGGGCGTGCTGCCGGACATCGAGTACCCCTCGGTGGTGGACACCAAGCAGATCGGCGAGAGCGCGCTGCCCGAGGCCATGCCCTGGGACAGCATCCGCCCGGCGATCAAGCCCGAACTCGACCCCTTCAAGCCCTTCCTCGTCGAGCTGAAAGCGCGCCATGACGCACGCACCGCGCAGAACCCGGACTTCGTCTACAGCCGCGAGCGCCTGGAAATGGCGCAGAAGCTGATGAAGGACACCGTGGTCAGCCTCAACGAGACCAAGCGCCGCGCCGAACAGGCGGACATCGAAGCCAAGCAGCTGGCCATGGAGAACACCCGCCGCAAGGCCAAGGGCGAGGAGCTGTTGAAGGAACTGAAGACCGAGGACGAAGACGCCCTGCCGGTGGAAGAAGAGAAGACCAAGCCGGAAGACGACGCCTACCTCACCGAGACCGGGCAGATCCTGCTGGACTACCTGGGCCTGAACGCCGCGGTGGCAAAACATTAAGTGATGTCATAACGCCGTCACACAACTGTCGTGAAATCCCGGGGCCGCACATGCGGCCCCACTCTTTTTCACGAGTAACACCATGACCGTCACCGAGCAGTTGAGCGCACTGGGCCCGATCCTCGCTCACGGCGACCTCCATAGCCTGTTCCAACCTATCCTGTCGCTGTCGGAACGGCGCATCCTCGGCTACGAAGCCCTGACCCGCGGCCCCTCCAACAGCCCGCTGCACTCCCCGATGACGCTGTTCGCCGTGGCGCGGCATGCGGGCCGCCTGAGTGAGCTGGAAATGGCCTGCCGCAAGAGCGCGTGCCGCCGTTTCAAGGATCTCGAACTCGACGGCCTGCTGTTCCTCAACGTTTCCCCCGAATCCTTGCTGGACCCGGCACACCAGCCGGGCCGTACCCTGAAGATGCTGCAGGCCTTCGGTATCCCGCCCAGCCGCGTGGTGATCGAACTCACCGAACAGACCCCCACCGAGGACTTCAACCTGCTGGACACCGCCCTGCACCACTACCGTGCCATGGGCTTCTCCATCGCCCTGGACGACCTGGGCGCCGGCTACTCCAGCTTGCGCCTGTGGTCCGAACTGCGGCCCGACTACGTGAAGATCGACCGCCACTTCATCGACGGCATCCACCAGGACGCGGTGAAGCGAGAATTCGTCGAGTCCATCCTGAAGATGGCCAAGGCCTCCCGCGCCCAGGTCATCGCCGAAGGTATCGAGCTGACGGAAGAACTGGCGGTGCTGGCGGAAATGGGCATCGACCTGGTCCAGGGCTACCTGCTCGGCCGCCCCCAGGAACACCCGTCCCGCGATGCCCGCACGCTGTTGCCGGCCTTGGAGTCGGTGGGTGGCATGGGCGAGGAGAACAGCGATCTCTCCGCCCTTCTCCGCGAGCAGCCAGCCGTGCATCAGGAGACGCCCATCCATGAAGTGCTGGAAGCCTTCCGTGCCCAGGCCAACCTCAACTCGCTGGCGGTGCTGGATTCCTTTCAGCGACCGGTAGGCATCGTCCACCGCCACCTGCTGTCGGAAGCCCTGCTCAAACCCTTCGCCACCGACCTCTTCACTCGAAAGCCGGTAAGCCGCCTGATGAGCACGGATTTCCTGGCCGTGGAAAGTGGGCAATCGCTGCAGCAGGTCAGCCGGCTCATCACCAGCCGCGCCCGGCAGCGCATCGAGGAAGACTTCATCATCGTTCTCGACGGGCGTTACCGGGGGCTGGGCCGGGTGATCGACGTGCTCAAGCTGATCACCGAACTGAAGATCCAGCAGGCCCGCCACGCCAACCCGCTGACCCTGCTTCCGGGCAACGTGCCCATCCAGCAGTGCCTGACCCGCCTGCTGCAGCAACGCCGCCAGGCGGTGATCTGCTATGTGGACATCGACAGCTTCAAGCCCTTCAACGACCTCTACGGTTACGCCAGGGGCGATGAAGTGCTGCTCTGCCTCGCCCAGTGCCTCGGCGAACGGGTGGACCCGGCGCGGGACTTCGTCGGTCACATCGGCGGCGACGATTTCATGCTGGTGCTGGGGTCCGCGGACTGGCGCATGCGCCTCAACCATCTGCTGGAGGATTTCCAGGGTCAGTGCCGGCGCTTCTACCGCCACGAGCACCTGCAAGCCGGGTGCTTCGTCGCCCACAACCGCCACGGCCAGCGCGAGGAATTCCCGCTGCTGTCACTGTCCATCGGCGTGGTGATGCTCGAACCTGAAGACTGCCCGCGGCTGGACGCCGCGGAACTGGCCGGCCTGGCTTCGGAAGCCAAGCGCCACGCCAAGGCCAAGCCGGGCTACAGCCTGCATATCATCGAGGCGGATTGCACAGATATGGGCTACGGCGCGGCGTAGGGTGAAAATCCGCGTGGCGGATTTCCACCGCTGCAAGCCTGCCAGGGACGTCTCGTCAAAGCCCTAGATCGCCAGCCCGACGGGCTGCCCGCTCAGCGGCCTCGGCATCGGGCTCCAGGCCCGGACCGCCATCGCGGTAGAGCTCGGCCAGCTTGCGCGCTGCCAGGGGATGGCCGGCCTCGGCGGCCAGGCTCCACCAACGCGCGGCCTCGGCGGCATCCGGTGCCTGCCGGGCGTCGCCCGCCAGGCTCAGCACGCCCAGTTGGTAGGCGGACTTGCCGTCTCCCGCGCGGGCCGCCAGGCGCAGCAGACGAATGCCCTCCTCCCGCGCCCCGAACCCATGGCCCCGATGCAGCAACAGATGGCCGTAGAAGCTCTGGGCCGCCACATCGCCCTGCGCAGCCATGCGCGCGTACTGGCCCTGCATCCACAGCCAGGCGCGGGGCTGTGCCACCAGCCTGGGAAAGCGCATCAGCCAGCGCGCCACCTGGTAGCCGATCCGCGCCCGTAGCTTCCAGAGCATCAGTGCTCCTCGGGATAACTGAACTCGAAGACCCGTACCACTTCGGAGGCATGCCAGGACGCGGCGGCCGTGCCGTCCGGCGGGCCGGAGAAGCGGCCCAGACGCTCGACGCACTCGAAGAAACCCGTGCGCGGCAACCGGCTTGCGCCCTGGCTGATCACCAGGGAGCTGCGCAAGGGGCGCTCGGCGCGGGCATCGAGGGCGGCCAGGTGTTCGAGGGCGGCCGTGAGGGTCTGCATGGCCGGGGACGGCAGTTGCAGACGCTCGATCAAGGCCCGATAGGTCAGCAGGTGACGCTGGCGGCGAGCGTCCTCGAGTTCATCCAGCAGGGCTTGCCAATGCTGGCGGCTGATACGCAGGCTCAAGATCCGGACTCCCAGCCGGATACCCCGAGTACGCGGGCGAGGCCGCGCTTGATGGCTTCGTCAGGCTCTCGCTCGCCGCTCTCGATCAACCCCAGATAGTGGGGGCTGATACCGACGGCGCGGGCCAGTTGCTCCAGGCTCTGCCCCTGGGCCTCACGTAGCGACTTCAGTTGCCCGAGCGCCGATCTGGTGGATTCGGCGGCCGGCTCCGCAGTGGCCTGGCCGGCGGCGCGCAGCAGGGCCTGATACTCGGCCCAGGGCAGTACCGCATACTCCGCCTGGCCGTCACGCATGATCACTTGCACACTCATTGAAGCTCCCCGTGGAACGCAGTGCCGACTGCTTCAGCACCTCCATGCAGGCGGCCATAGTATCAGGCCGAGCGCCCGCAAAGGGTGAACTATACTGCGTCCACCAGGCGGGGGAAGGCTCGTGACGCGGCATTTTCGTGTGGCTCTGTGGATACTCGCCAGCCTCTGGCCCGGGCTGCTGCTGGCCGAAGAACTGCGCTGGGGTTTCGGGCCGGCGGACGGCATGCCCTATGTGGACGTGAGCGATCACGCGCTTCTCGGCGGATTCATCCAGCGCCTCGGCGAACGCATCGCCAAGGAACTCTCGGTGCAGGTGCGATTCGTCGAAACCCCCAACAAGCGGGTCGAGGAATCCCTCAAGAGCGGGCGCATCCACCTGATCTGCAACGCCAATCCCGAATGGATGATGGACGCCTCGACCTATCACTGGTCCCCACCCCTGTTCGAAGAAGAAGACGCGCTGCTGCAGCACCGCGACTCACCGACCATCGCCGGCCTGGGCGACCTGCGGGGAAAGGTGGTGGGCACCAGCCTGGGCTACGCCTACAGCATGCCGCTGATGGAAGCCTTCGCGAACAACCTGGTGGTGCGCAAGGACGTACGTGACCTCGACACCCGGCTGAACCTGCTCAGCCGCAAGCGCCTGGATGCAGTGATCGACATGCGCCGCGCCCTCACCTACGAACTGGCGCTGCACCCCAATCCGGTCGTGGTGTTCAGCCCCTGGGTCGTCGACCGCTACCCGCTGCACTGTGCCTACGGCAGTCATCTGCCACTTTCCGCGGAGCGACTGGACGCTGCATTGCAGAACCTGCGGGACAGCGGCGAACTGGACCACCTGCTGCAGGGTGAGCAGCGCCGCGCCGGGCTTCAGGACCGTTGAGAGTCGGGCGCCGGCAGGCGCTCCAGGGCCGCCCGTACCTCCGGCGCCTGCGCCGCGCGCCAGGCGCGGAAGGCATCCAGCTCACCACTCCAGGTCTTCAACACCCACGCCAGCACCGCCAGGTCGTCGACGAAACCCAGTCCCACCAGGAAGTCCGGAAGGGCGTCCAGGGGAGTGACGAAATAAATCAGGGCACCCACCACGGCGAGGAAGGCTTTCGGGTTGATCTGCCGGTACTCGCCGCGCAACCAGGCATTGGCCAGGGACAGTAACAGTCGCAGATCGTCCTTCACCGACCCCAGCCGACCGCTCTGGCTCGCGCTCTTGCGCGACACCGCCAGCAACAGCGATGGCAAACGGCCCCCGGCGAGGAAACGCTGCGCCAGAGTCAGGTAACGCTGGAAATTCCAGGGTGCTTTCATCGGTACTCCTCGGCAGAAGCCTGGCCTAGAGAGCTTGGCGCGGTTATCCACGATTTCTGTGGATAACCTTGTGAGCAGTTTTTCACAGATTCGGGAAAAGGCCCATGTCATGGGGCTCCGCGTCAGATCGGGCAAATTTTACCCACCGTCAAAAGACCAGCAAAATCAAGCATTTGACCGGCGGGTCCGCAATGCGACCACAGGTCGCACTCGACACAGGCGTGGCCTCCCGGTCATGTGCATAACCGTAACACTTTCCCATCGCACCACCCGCGTTGTGACCAAAGGGTCGGCTCGCGGCTCGAGCGGGACCGCAGCGGAAACGAAAACGCCCCGTCGAGACGGGGCGTTTCCGGGAAAGCTGCCGCTTATTGCTTGTCAGCGGCGGCATCCTTGATGCCGATCAGTTCCAGGTCGAACACCAGCACCGAGTTGGCCGGAATGGCCGGGCTCGGGCTCTGCTCGCCGTAGGCCAGTTCGCTAGGGATATAGAGCTTGACCTTCTCACCCACGTGCATCAGCTGCAGGCCTTCGACCCAACCCGGGATCACGCCATTGACCGGCAGGTCGATGGGGCTGCCACGCTGAATGGAGCTGTCGAACACGGTGCCATCGGTCAACTTGCCTTCGTAGTGGACGGTCACCACGTCGGTGGCCTTGGGCTGCGCGCCCTCGGCTTTCTTGACGATCTCGTACTGCAGGCCGGAGGCGGTGGTCACCACGCCTTCGCGCTTGCCGTTGTCTTCGAGGAACTTCTTGCCGGCCTTGGCGTTCTCGGCGTTCAGCGCGGTCATGCGCTCTTCGGCGCGCTTCTGCAGGAAGGCGAAGGCTTCGACCAGCTCCTCATCCTTCAGGCGCTGCTCCTTCTTGCCGATGGCGTCTTCGATACCCTGGGCGACAGCCTTGGGATCGAGGTCGTCCATGCCTTCCTGGGCGAGGCTCTTGCCCATGTTCAGGCCGATACCATAGGAGGCCTTCTGGGCCGGTGTCTTGAGTTCGACGCTGGTCTGCGAGTCGCAGCCCGCGAGAACCAGGCCCACCAGGGCCACAGCGGCTGCCAACCGATGTTGTTTCATGCTGAATCCTTGTCTGTCGCCGTGATGGCAATACGATGGAACGGCGAGCTTAGCAGGCCGCCGCAAGTAGTGGCTATGGGCAATAGGAACAGAGACTTGACGATAAGTTCAGCGACTTGCGCAGCATCACGTAAGCAATGTTGTCGGCGTCGTCGGACTTTTCCCCGATGCAAGAAAAAGCCCCCAGGTATCGCTACCTGAGGGCTTTTGGAGTGGCGCAGCGGACGGGACTCGAACCCGCGACCCCCGGCGTGACAGGCCGGTATTCTAACCGACTGAACTACCGCTGCGCGAAACCGCGAAAATGGTGGGTGGTGACGGGATCGAACCGCCGACCCTCTGCTTGTAAGGCAGATGCTCTCCCGGCTGAGCTAACCACCCGGACGAGACCCGACAAGGGATCTCAACTAAAAGCCCCCAGGCACCTACCTGAGGGCTTTCGAATATGGCGCAGCGGACGGGACTCGAACCCGCGACCCCCGGCGTGACAGGCCGGTATTCTAACCGACTGAACTACCGCTGCGCGTAACTGCGAGATGGTGGGTGATGACGGGATCGAACCGCCGACCCTCTGCTTGTAAGGCAGATGCTCTCCCGGCTGAGCTAATCACCCTTCGCTCTCGAAGTGGGGCGCATTCTAGAGAGGTATCCCTACCCTGGCAAGCCCCCGATCGAAAAAAAATTTTCATGCCTTCCAAAGGCTTAGCTCAGGGTTGAGCCCGAAGCCTCCGGATGAGAATAATGCGCGCTTTGTGTCCGGAGGTTATCCCCCTATGTGGTTTCGCAACCTGCTTGTCTACCGCCTCACCCAGGATCTGAACATCGATGCCGAGGCGCTGGAAGCCGCGCTGGCCACCAAGCCGGCACGCCCGTGCGCCAGCCAGGAGCTG
Source organism: Pseudomonas sp. GCM10022186 (assembly GCF_042656385.1). Taxonomy (NCBI): domain Bacteria; kingdom Pseudomonadati; phylum Pseudomonadota; class Gammaproteobacteria; order Pseudomonadales; family Pseudomonadaceae; genus Pseudomonas; species Pseudomonas sp. GCM10022186. The sequence goes on along the minus strand of NZ_JBHSOU010000047.1, from coordinate 59,936 downwards.
ACCACCTACGGCTTCGTGGCGCCCTTCGGCAAGGGCCCGGATGCGCCGCTGGTGCATGTCAGCGAAGGCTTCTTCCTGGTCGCCGCGCGCAAGGAGGAACGCATCCTCCCCGGCAGCGTGGTACGCGATGCGCTGAAGGAGAAGGTCGACGAGATCGAAGCCGAGCAGATGCGCAAGGTCTACAAGAAGGAGCGCGACCAGCTGAAGGACGAAATCGTCCAGAGCTTCCTGCCGCGCGCCTTCATCCGCAAGTCCGCCACCTTCGCCGCCATTGCCCCGGCCCAGGGCCTGATCCTGGTCGACGCTTCCAGCCCGAAGCGCGCCGAAGACCTGCTCTCCACCCTGCGTGAAGCCATCGGCTCGCTGCCGGTGCGCCCCGCCTCGGTCAAGATCGCCCCCACCGCCACCCTCACCCAGTGGGTACAGACCCAGGAAGCCGCCAGCGACTTCTATGTGCTGGACGAGTGCGAGCTGCGCGACACCGACGAAGACGGCGGCGTGGTGCGCTGCAAGCGCCAGGACCTGACCAGCGACGAGATCCAGTTGCACCTGACCTCCGGCAAGCTGGTCACCCAGCTGTCCCTGGCCTGGCAGGACAAGCTGTCCTTCATCCTCGACGACAAGCTGGTGATCAAGCGCCTGCGCTTCGAAGACCTGCTGCAGGAAAAGGCCGAGCAGGACGGCGGCGACGACTCCCTCAGCCAGCTCGACGCCAGCTTCACCCTGATGATGCTGACCCTAGTGGAGTTCATCCCCCAGCTCTTCGAAGCCCTCGGCGGCGAAGAGATTCCCCAGGGCGTCTGACCCTGCCCCGCGCCGACCGGACTTGTCCGGTCGGCCAGGATGTGCAAAATATTGCGCAGCGTAAGGACGACCTTACCACTCTGCGAGTGATCACCGGGGACGGCCCCAGCTCAATCTGTCGTCCCTGTGGAGGTCACCATGTCCTGGATCATTCTCTTCTTCGCCGGCCTGTTCGAGGTGGGCTGGGCCGTCGGCCTGAAGTACACCGACGGTTTCAGCAAGCCGCTCCCCACCGCCCTCACCGTCGCCGCCATGCTCGTCAGCCTGGGCCTGCTGGGCCTGGCCATGAAGGAGCTGCCCCTCGGAACCGCCTACGCCATCTGGACCGGCGTGGGCGCGGTCGGCACCGTGATCGCCGGGGTCATCCTGTTCGGCGAGTCCATGGCGCTGGTGCGCCTGCTCAGCGTCACGCTGATCGTCGGCGGCCTGATCGGTCTCAAGCTCAGCCACTGACCCCCCGAATGGAAAAGCCGCCAATCGGCGGCTTGTCCGTTTCAGCGAGCGTCGCCGCGCAACTCGGCCACCTGCAACTGCAGGCTCTGGCGGTCGGCCGCTTCCGGCGACAGGGGCGAACCTGCCACCAGGCGGATGCGCGACCAGAAGCGACGGAACAACCCCTTGGCCGGGTCGCGGCTGAAAAAGCTGCCCCAGAGCCCCTGCAGCGCCATGGGGATCACCGGCACCGGGTTCTCCTCGAGGATACGCTCGATACCGCCCTTGAACTCGTTCAGCTCGCCGTCGGAGGTCAGCTTGCCCTCGGGGAAGATGCACACCACCTCGCCATTCCTCAGGTACTCGGCGATCCGCTTGAACGCGGCGTCATAGACCAGCAGGTCCTCATGGCGCGCTGCGATGGGCACGGTCCCGGCGGTGCGGAAGATGAAGTTCAGCACCGGCAGCTGGTAGATCTTGTAGTACATGACGAAGCGCACCGGCCGCCGCACAGCGCCCCCGATCAGCAGCGCGTCGACGAAGGACACGTGGTTGCACACCAGCACCGCCGGCCCTTCCTCGGGAATCGCCTCCAGGCCCTTGTGCTCCACCCGGTACATGGAATGGCCCAGCAGCCAGACCAGGAAGCGCATGCTGAACTCGGGCACGATCTTGAAGATGTAGCTGTTCACCGCGATGTTCATCAGCGACACCACCAGGAACAGCTCGGGAATCGACAGGCCGGCGACGCTGAGGAAGACGATCGAGACAATGGCCGACACCACCATGAACAGCGCATTGAGGATGTTGTTCGCGGCGATCACCCGGGCCCGCTCGTTCTCCGCCGTGCGTGCCTGGATCAGGGCATAGAGCGGCACAATGTAGAAGCCGCCGAACAGGCCGATGCCGAGGATATCGGCGAGGATCAGCCAGGCCTGGCCATGCCCCAGCAAGGCCAGCCAGTCATGGGGCACAGCGCCTTGCGGGAACTCGCCCGAATGCCACCAGAGCAGCAGGCCGAACAGCGTCAGGCCGATGGAACCGAAGGGCACCAGGCCGATTTCCACCTTGCCGCCGGACAACCGCTCGCAGAGCATCGAACCCAGGGCGATGCCCACCGAGAACACGGTGAGGATCAGCGTCACCACACTCTCGTCGCCGTGCAGCAGCTCCTTGGAATAGGCCGGGATCTGGGTCAGGTAGACCGCACCGAGGAACCAGAACCAGGAGTTGCCCACCAGCGAGCGCGACACCGATGGCCGCTGGCCCAGCCCCAGGCGCATGATCCGCCAGGACTGGCGGAAGATGTTCCAGTCCAGATTCAGCTCCGGCAGCGCCGCCGCCGCGCGGGGAATGCCGCGGCTGGCCAGGTAGCCCAGGCCGGCGGTGAGGACGATGGCGCAGGCCACCACCGGCTCGTAGCGCTCCACGGACATCATGATGCCCGCGCTGATGGTGCCGGCGAGGATGGCCAGGAAGGTGCCCATTTCCACCAGGGCGTTGCCCCCCACCAGCTCATCCTCGCGCAGCACCTGGGGCAGGATCGAGTACTTCACCGGGCCGAACAGCGCCGAATGGGTGCCCATGGCGAACAGCGCCAGGAACAGCAGCGGCAGGCTGTCGAAGAAGAAACCCAGGGCGCCCACCGCCATGATGGCCACTTCGGCCAGCTTGATGGCGCGGATCAGGGCGTCCTTGGCGAACTTCTCGCCGAACTGACCGCCCAGGGCGGAAAACAGGAAGAACGGCAGGATGAACAACAGTGCGCAGAGGTTGGTGAAGACGCTCTTGTCACCGGAAATGGCGAGCTTGTAGAGGATGGCGAGGATCAGCGACTGCTTGAAGATGTTGTCATTGAAGGCGCCGAGCAGCTGGGTCACGAAGAACGGCAGGAAGCGCCGCGTGCCCAGCAGGGCGAATTGCGAGTGTTGGCTCATCTTCCTTGGTACCTGGTGGTTGGCAGTGGGATAGCCCCGTGCGAGCAGAGTCGCACGTCGCTGATTGGACAGCAGGACACTGGCCGAAAGCCACATTCGCCGGAAAGATGTTTGCGCCATTGCGCAGAGATGATTCGTAGGAGCGAGCTCTGCTCGCGAATAAATTGGCCCACAGGGCGATGCCACGTCAGCCGTGCAGGGTGGATAGCGCTTTTCTATCCACCAGCGTGGCATTGCAAGACACCGATGGTGGAAATCCCCGAAGGGATTTCCACCCTACGCGCCGATTGATAGGGAATCTCCCGTTCAGATCGGCAGCTGCCCCAGCGCCCAGCGCAACAGGAAGAACAGCACCAGGCCGCCGAGGATGGTCGCCAGCAGGTGGCGGCTCAGGGCGGCTATCAGGATGGCGCCGAGCCCGGCCAGCAGGTAGGCGTTGTCCAGGGCCAGGTCGAAGTGCTGGCCGTCGGGCATCAGCATGCCCGGCACCACGATGGCGGTGAGCACGGCGGTCGGCACGTAGTGCAACCCCTGGCGCACCACCGGCGGAAAGCTCAGGTTCGGCCAGGCGAACAGGCTGTAGCGGATGGCGAAGGTGATGGCCGCCATGCCGAGGATCAGGAGCCAGGTTTGCACGAGATGCCCTCCCCCATCAGATCGAGGCGATAACGCCGCTCAAGCACGACGCCCACGGCGATTCCACTGAGGGCCGCCGCCATCAGGCCCAGCTTGTAGGGCAGCCCCTGGCAGGCCAGGGCCACGGCGCCGGCCACCAGCGCGGCGGCCACCTGCGGCTTGTCGCGCAGCATGGGGACGACTATGCCGATGAAGGTGGCGAGCATGGCGAAGTCCAGCCCCCAGGCCGCCAGGTTGGGCACCGCCTGGCCGAAGAGCACGCCGACCAGGGTGCACAGCTGCCAGTTCAGGTACATGGCGAGCGCGCCGCCGAGGAAGTACCAGTGCTTGTAGGGCGAGTCGTCCTTTCCCGCATAGCGGTGCTGGACCACGGCGAAGGCTTCGTCGGTCAGCCAGAAGGCCAGCGGCATCCGCCAGCGGGTCGGCAGGTGGCGCACGAAGGGCTGCAGGGTGGCGCTGTAGAGGGCATGGCGCAGGTTGACCACGAAGGTGGTCAGCAGCACCACCGCCGCCCCGGCGCCACCGCCGAGCAGGGTGATGGCGATGAACTGCGACGAGCCGGCGAACACCAGCAGCGACATGCCCAGGGTCTGCCAGGCGGACAGCCCCGCGCCGCCGGCCAGGGTGCCGAAGATGATGCCGAAGGGAATGGCGCCGACGATCATCGGGACTATGTCGCGGGCGCCGTGAATGAACTCTGTAGAACGGGACATGGGGCCTCCTTGTCCCGCAAGGCTAGCGCGCGGCTATCAGTGGGTCTTGAACGATCTTGCGCAGGCGTTGCGGTATTCGCCGGGCCCCACGCCGTAGGCCTGCTTGAATTGCCGGGTCAGATGGCTCTGGTCGGCGAAACCCAGCTGCGCCGCCACGCCGGCCGGTGCGCAGCCGGCCTTGAGCAGGGCCCGGGCCTGGTCCAGGCGCTGCTGCTTGAGCCAGGCATGGGGCGGCATGCCGGTGGCACGACGGAAGGTACGGGCGAAATGGAAAGGCGAGAGCCCCACCAGCGCCGCCAGTTCTTCCAGGGACGGCGGCTCGGCCAGTTGCTCGCGCAGCGCATCCTTGGCCCGCGACACCGCCAGGGGCTCACGGCCGGGCGTGCCGGGGTCGGGCAATTGGGCATGGCGGCGAAACAGCGCCAGCAGGGCTTCACGCCAGGCGGTCTGCTGCTCCAGTGCGCTGGCCTGGCCTTCCAGCAGGCGGTGCAGGCCGAGAAAGCCCTGGACCAGGTCGGCGTCCCGGTGCACGCTGCCGCGCAGGGCCGGCAGGCCGGCGACCGGCAGCTCCAACTCCTCGAGCACGGAGCGGACCTGCGTGGCCTCGGGGTAGAACACCCGGTAGCGCCAGCCCTGGTCGTCGCCCTTGGAACCGGTGTGCACTTCGTCCGGGTTGATCAGCGCCAGGCTGCCGGCCGGTGCCAGATGATCCACACCGCGATAGCGGTAGCGCTCGGCGCCGGCCTCGATCACGGCGATGGCGTAGCCGTCATGCACATGGGGGGCGAAGCGGTGCTCGATATAGCGCGCAGCCAGCAGTTCCAGGCCGCCCAGGTGGCCTGCCTGCCAGAAATGCGCGTTCTCCCGGAGCTCGCCCACGGCCTATGCGCTGAACAGCGCCTCCAGACGTTGCTTCACTTCCGGCCAGTCGCGGTCGGTGATGCTGTAGAGCACGCTGTCGTCGAGCCGGCCATCGGCCAGGCGCCGATGGTTGCGCAGCACGCCCTCGCGCTGGGCGCCGAGCTTCTCGATGGCACGCTGGGAGCGCAGGTTGCTGGCGGCGGTCTTCAGTTGCACGCGCACCAGTCGCCACTCCTCGAAGGCGTGGCGCAGCATCAGGTACTTGATCGAAGCGTTCAGGCCGCTGCCATGCTCGCCGCTGGCCAGCCAGGTCCAGCCGATCTCGGCAGCCGGCAGGCTGGGCATGAAGTCGGCGAAACGCGTGGTGCCCACCAGGCTGTCGGCCAGGCGGATGGCGAAGACCACCGCCTGCTCTTGCCGTTGGGCGGCCAGGCCCTGGCGGTACCAGTCGGGGCGCAGCGGGCCGTTCATGTAGACCAGGGCGTTGCGATTCGCCTCGGCCAGGGTCACCAGCGCCGGGATATCGGCCTCCGCCAGCGGCTCGAGGCGCAAGGCGCCGCGCTGCAGGGTGACCGGTTGTGGATTGAACATCTGCGCCCTCCTCAGGCGAAACAACCCTGCGGATGGGGACGTCGCGAAAAGCGGAAGTGCCGTGCAGGAGCCCGCGCAAGACGAATGGAGCGAGGCGGGCTCCTGCACGCTAACAGCCCCGCTGCAGCGGCTCAAGTGCGGCTGCGACCTTGGTCGCAGCCGCCTGACGAAGTGCCGACTTTGGTGCGAAACTGCTGAAAGCCGAATCCGACGGGCCTGACCCGCCACCACGCTACCCGGAGTTGCAATGTCGTTGTCCAGCGGGCTGATCGCCACGGTCGCCTTCCTTTATATGGCCATCCTCTTCGCCATAGCCTTCTATGGCGACCGCCGCAGCACACCGCTGTCACCACGCATGCGCGCCTGGGTCTACAGCCTGTCCCTGGCGGTCTACTGCACCAGCTGGACCTTCTTCGGCGCGGTCGGCCAGGCCGCCGGGCAGATCTGGAACTTCCTGCCGATCTATCTGGGCCCGATCCTGCTGCTGCTGGTGGCGCCCTGGGTGGTGCAGAAGATGGTGCTGATCAGCAAGCAGGAAAACATCACCTCCATCGCCGACTTCATCGCCGCACGCTACGGCAAGTCCCAGTCCCTGGCGGTGGTGGTGGCGCTGATCTGCCTGGTCAGCGTGCTGCCTTACATAGCCCTGCAGCTCAAGGGCATCGTCCTCGGGGTGAACCTGCTGATCGGCTCGGGCGCGGAGTCCTCCGGCACCCGTGCCCAGGATACGGCCCTGATCGTGTCCCTGGTGCTGGCCCTGTTCACCATCCTCTTCGGTACCCGCAACCTGGATGCCACCGAGCACCACCGCGGGATGGTGCTGGCCATCGCCTTCGAATCCCTGGTCAAGCTGCTGGCCTTCCTCGCCGTGGGCGCCTACGTCACCTACGGCCTGTTCGACGGCTTCGACGACCTGTTCGCCCGCGCCCTGGCCGCGCCGCAACTGGAGCACTACTGGTCGCAATCCCCGGACTGGTCCTCGGTGCTGGTCCAGACCGGCGTCGCCATGCTCGCCATCATCTGCCTGCCAAGGCAGTTCCACGTCACGGTGGTGGAAAACATCGAGCCCAGGGATGTGCGCCAGGCGCGCTGGGTCTTCCCCATCTACCTGGCCCTGGCCGCGCTCTTCGTCGTGCCCATCGCCCTGGCCGGACAGATGCTGTTGCCCAGCGGCGTGATACCCGACTCCTTCGTCATCAGCCTGCCGCTGGCCGAGGCGCACCCGGCGCTGGCCCTGCTGGCCTTCATCGGTGGCGCTTCGGCCGCCACCGGCATGGTGATCGTGGAAGCCGTGGCGCTTTCCACCATGGTCTCCAACGACATGCTGCTGCCCTGGCTGCTACGCCGGCAGAACGCCGAACGGCCCTTCGAGGCATTCCGCCACTGGATGCTCTCGGTGCGCCGGGTGAGCATCGTCGTCATCATCCTGCTCGGCTACGTCAGCTACCGCCTGCTGGGCTCCACCGCGAGCCTGGCGACCATCGGCCAGATCGCCTTCGCCGCCATCGCCCAGCTGGGGCCGGCGATGATCGGCGCGCTGTTCTGGAAACAGGCCAACCGCCGCGGCGTGTTCGCCGGCCTGGCCGCCGGCGCCGCCCTCTGGGCCTACACCCTGGTGCTGCCGGTGGTGGCCCGGGGCCTCGGCTGGCCGCTGGATAATTTCCCCGGCCTGGCCTGGCTGGTGAACAACCCCCTGGACCTGCCCATCGAACCCCTGACCCAGGGCGTGGTGCTGTCGCTCGCCGGCAACTGGATCCTCTTCGCCTGGGTCTCGGTGTTCTCCCGCACCCGCGTTTCCGAGCACTGGCAGGCCAGCCGCTTCATCGGCCAGCAGGTTTCCGCGCGCACCAGTTCGCGCTCGCTGCTGGCGGTGCAGGTGGATGACCTGCTGATGCTGGCTTCGCGCTTCGTCGGCGAGGAACGCGCGCGGCAAAGCTTCATCCGCTTCGCCCAGCGACTGGGCATCGGCTTCAACCCGACGCAGAACGCCAACCAGGACTGGATCACCCATACCGAACGCCTGCTGGCCGGCGTGCTCGGCGCCTCCTCGGCGCGGGCGGTGGTGAAGGCGGCCATCGAAGGCCGCGAGATGCAGGTCGAGGACGTGGTGCGCATCGCCGACGAGGCGTCCGAGGTGCTGCAGTTCAACCGCGCCCTGCTGCAGGGCGCCATCGAGAACATCACCCAGGGCATCAGCGTCGTGGACCAGTCCCTGCGCCTGGTGGCCTGGAACCGTCGCTACCTGGAGCTGTTCGACTATCCCGATGGGCTGATCAGCGTCGGCCGCCCCATCGCCGACATCATCCGCTACAACGCCGAGCGGGGACTCTGCGGCCCGGGCGAAGTGGAGTCCCATGTCGCCCGCCGGCTGTTCTGGATGCGCCAGGGCAGGCCGCATACCTCCGAACGGCTGTTTCCCAACGGCCGGGTCATCGAGCTGATCGGCAACCCCATGCCCGGCGGCGGCTTCGTCATGAGCTTCACCGACATCACCGCGTACCGCCAGGCCGAGCGGGACCTCAAGGACGCCAACGAAGGCCTGGAACAACGGGTCGTCGAGCGCACCCAGGAACTGTCCCAGCTCAACCAGGCACTGATCGAGGCCAAGGGCACCGCGGAGTCGGCGAACCAGTCCAAGACCCGCTTCCTGGCCGCCGTCAGCCACGACCTGATGCAGCCCTTGAATGCCGCGCGGCTGTTCTCCGCCGCCCTCGGCCATCAGCAGGACGCCCTGCCCCGCGAGGCCCGCGAACTGGTCAACCACCTGGACAGCTCGCTGCGTTCGGCCGAGGACCTGATCACCGACCTGCTGGATATCTCGCGCCTGGAAAGCGGCCGCGTCACCCCCGACCGCACCGCCTTTCCCCTGGCGTCGCTGTTCGACACCCTGGGTGCCGAGTTCAAGGTGCTGGCCCAGGAACAGGACATGGACTTCAGCCTGCACGGCAGCAAGCTGCGGGTGGAGAGCGACATGAAGCTGCTGCGCCGGGTGCTGCAGAACTTCCTCACCAATGCCTTCCGCTACGCCAGGGGCCGCGTGGTGCTGGGGGTACGCCGCGACGGCGACAGCCTGCGCCTGGAAGTCTGGGACCGTGGCCCGGGCATCCCGGAAGACAAGCGCAAGGTGATCTTCGAGGAATTCAAGCGCCTGGACAGCCACCAGACCCGTGCCGAAAAGGGCCTGGGCCTGGGCCTGGCGATCGCCGACGGCCTCTGCCGGGTGCTCGGGCACAAGCTGGAAGTGCGTTCCTGGCCGGGCAAGGGCAGCGTGTTCAGTGTCACCGTGCCACTGGCCCGCGTGCAGCAACCTTCACCCGTGCTGCAGAAGCAGGCCGAGACCAGCGGCCAGGCGCTCAACGGCACCCAGGTGCTCTGCATCGACAACGAGGACAGCATCCTCACCGGCATGCACAGCCTGCTGTCGCGCTGGGGCTGCCAGGTGTGGACCGCGCGCAACCGCCTGGAGTGCGAACACCTGCTGGCCGAGGAGGTGCGGCCACAACTGGCCCTGGTGGACTACCACCTGGATGAAGGGGAAACCGGTACCGAACTCATGGCCTGGCTACGCACCCGCCTGGGCCAGCCGCTGCCCGGGGTGGTGATCAGCGCCGACGCCCGCGCCGAACTGGTGGCCGAAGTCCACGCCGCCGGCCTGGATTACCTGGCCAAGCCGGTCAAGCCGGCCGCCCTGCGGGCCTTGATCAGCCGGCATGTGAACCTGCGCTGAGGCTCGCAGGGAGCTCGCAGGATGTGGTTGAGCGAAGCGAAACCCATCAACCACGGCCCGCATGGGTTTCGTACCTCAACCCATCCTACAAAGGCCGGCCGTGCCAATAGGTAGCCCGGATGCAATCCGGGGGAGAACCCCACCGCCGCTCCCGGATTCCATCCGGGCTACGGACTCCGGTGGGGACGCGCGCGGCGCACCCTACGTGGGTGCGCCGGGCCCGATCTCAGGTCGGCAACACCCCGCGCTGGCGCGACAGGGTCAGGGCCAGGTCTTCGATCATGTCTTCCTGACCGCCAACGGTGCCGCGGCGGCCCAGTTCCACCAGGAGTTCGCGGGCCTGGATGCCGTACTTCTGCTCGGCGCGCTTGGCGAACAGCAGGAAGGAGCTGTAGACACCCGCGTAGCCCAGGGTCAGGGCGTCGCGGTCGACGCGGATCGGCTGGTCCATCATCGGCACCACCAGGTCCTCGGCCACGTCCATGATCTTGTAGAGGTCGATGCCGGTCTCCACGCCCATGCGCGCCAGCACCGCGACGAACACCTCCAGCGGGGTGTTGCCGGCGCCGGCGCCAAGGCCCGCCACCGAGCCGTCGATGCGCGCGGCACCCGCCTCGATGGCGGCCAGGGAGTTGGCAATCGCCATGCCCATGTTGTGGTGGCCGTGGAAGCCCACCTCGACATTGGCATCCAGCCCGGCGCGCAGCGCGCCGATCTTCTCGGTCACCTCATCGGGCAGCATGTAGCCGGCCGAGTCGGTGCAGTAGATGCAGTTGGCGCCGTAGCTCTGCATGAGCCTGGCCTGCTCCAGCAGTTTCTCGGCGCTGACCATGTGCGCCATCATCAGGAAGCCCACGGTGTCCAGGCCCATCTTCGCCGCCATGCCGATGTGCTGGCCGGACACGTCGGCCTCGGTGCAATGGGTGGCGACGCGGATGGTGGACACGCCGCAGTCGTGGGCCATCTTCAGGTGGTCGACGGTACCGATGCCCGGCAGCAGCAGGGCGGAAACCTTGGCCTGCTTGAGCTTGGGGATCACCGCGTCGAAGTATTCCTCGTCGCTGTGGGCCGGGAAGCCGTAGTTCAACGAGCTGCCGCCCAGGCCGTCGCCGTGGGTGATCTCGATCAGCGGCACGCCGGCGGCGTCGAGGCCGGTGGCCACCGCCACCATCTCCTCCAGGCTGATCTGGTGACGCTTGGCATGCATGCCGTCGCGCAGGCTCATATCGTGCAGGCGGACGCTCTTACCTTGCAGATTCATGCTGTTTCTCCACTCAACGGGCGGGCAGTTGCAGGGCGCCCTTGTGGGCTTCTTCGGAGAACATCTCGGCGGTGCGCAGGCCGGCGGCGGTCATGATGTCCAGGTTGCCGGCGGACTTGGGCAGGAAGTCGCCCAGGCCTTCGACCTCGATGAAGATCGACACCTTGCGGCCGTCGAACACCGGGCCGTTGATCAGCTTGTAGCCCGGCACGTAGCGCTGCACTTCCTTGACCATGTGCAGCACCGAAGCGCGGATTTCCGCCTGGTCCGGCTCGCCTTCGGTGAGGCAGTGGATGGTGTCGCGCATCATCAGCGGCGGCTCGGCCGGGTTGATCACGATGATCGCCTTGCCGCGCTTGGCGCCGCCGATCTTCTCCACGGCGCCGGCGGTGGTGCGGGTGAACTCGTCGATGTTCTGCCGGGTGCCCGGGCCCACCGAGCGGGACGACACGGTGGCGACGATCTCGCCGTATTCCACCGGCTGCACGCGGGACACCGCCGCCACCATGGGGATGGTGGCCTGGCCGCCGCAGGTGACCATGTTGACGTTCAGCGCCAGCTTCGCCGCGTGCTCCTTGAGGTTCACCGGCGGCACGCAGTAGGGGCCGATGGCCGCCGGGGTGAGGTCGATCATGATCACGCCCAGCTCGTTGAGCTTGCGGCTGTTCTCCGCATGCACATAGGCCGAAGTGGCGTCGAAGGCGATGCGGATGTCGTCGTCCAGCACGTGGGGCAGCAGGCCGTCCACGCCTTCGGCCGTGGTCTTCAGGCCGAATTCGGCGGCGCGCTTGAGGCCCTCGGAGGTCGGGTCGACGCCCACCATCCACACCGGTTCGATCCATTCGGAACGCCGCATCTTGATCAGCAGGTCGGTGCCGATATTGCCCGGCCCGATGATGGCCGCTTTGAGTTTCTTGCTCATCTCCACTCCCCCGGAGTCAGGCGCAGAAGGACACCCGGGCGCTGCCCAGGCCGTCTATGGTCAGTGAGAATTCGTCGCCGGCGCGGGCCGGTTCCAGCGGAACCAGCGAGCCGGAGAGGATGATTTCCCCGGCCTTGAACGGAATGCCGAAGGCACCCAGGGTGTTGGCCAGCCAGGCCACCGCGGTGAGCGGGTTGCCCTGCACCGCCGAACCCAGCCCCTCGCTGATCTTTTCGCCGTTCTTGAACACCTGCATGCGCAGGTTGGGCAGGTCCAGCTCGCGCGGGTCGCGCGGCTCGCGGCCGATCACGAAGACCCCGCAGGAGGCGTTGTCGGCGACTGTGTCCTGGATACGGATCTTCCAGTCATGGATGCGCGAGTCGACGATCTCGAAGCAGGGCATCACGCACTCGGTGGCGTCCAGCACGTCCTGCTCGGTAACGCCAGGGCCCACCAGGTCGTGCTTGAGCTTGAAGGCGATCTCGCCCTCGGCGCGGGGCTGGATCAGGCGGTTGGCGGAGAGGGAAATCTCCGCGCCGTCGTCGAACCACATGTCGCGGGTGATGAAGCCGAAGTCCGGCTGGTGCACGTTGAGCATGCGCTGCACGGCTTCGGAGGTGACGCCGATCTTCTTGCCGACTATGGCGTCGCCCGCCGCCACGCGGCGCTCGATGCTGTAGAGGGAAATGCGGTAGGCGTCCTCGATGGTGATTTCCGGCCAGCGCGCAGTGAGCGGCTCCAGCGTGCGGCCATGGAGCAGCGCCTGGTACAGCGCTTCGCCATGCTGGCGTTGCAACACTTCGCTCATGGCCGGCCCTCCGCGAGGAAATCCAGGCAGGTGCGGTTGAACAGCGCGCGGTGCTCCACCATCACCCAGTGGCCGCATTCGCTGAGCATCACGAAGCGGATGTTGCGGCAGGCCTCCAGCATGGTCTGGGCGCCGGAGGACGGGCAGAACTTGTCGTTCATGCCCCAGAAGCCGAGGATCGGGCAGGACAGCTCGGACAGGCGCGATGCCATGTTCGGCACCTGCATGGTGCTGAGCACGCAACGCGGCTGCTGCTGCACCACGGCCACCCGCTCGTTGACGGTATCAATGCTGATCAGGCTGGGGTCGAAGAGTTGCAGGCCCAGCAGCCGGCGCATGCCGTCGGCGTCGTTCAGCTCGCCGTTGGCGAAGGCCGCCCCCATCTTCTGGATGCCCTCCATCTGCAGGTAGTACTGCTCCTTCTCCATCAGCCCGCCGGGGGCCATCAGCACCAGGCGGCTGACGCGACTGGGCGCATCCAGGGCCATCTTGATGGCGATCGCGCCGCCCAGGGAGTTGCCCACCAGCACGCAGCGCTGGATGTCCAGGGCGTCCAGCAGACCACTCAGGGCATCGACGAAGAAGTCCAGGCTGTAGGTGGTTTCCGGCTTGTCGGAACGGCCGTAGCCCGGCAGGTCCGGGACTATGGCGCGGTAGCCGTACTTGGCGAACACCGGGTAATTCTGCTTGAAGTTGCTGTGGCCACTGGCCCCCGGCCCGCTGCCATGGATGAAGATCACCGGTTCGCCCTCTCCGGCTTCCAGATAGTGCAGGCGCAGGCCATCCGGCAGCGTGACGAATCGCCCTTGCGGTAGCGCGTCCATGGGACTCTCCTCGGCTTGTTGTTTGCCGGGATTATTCGGGCGGGCCGGACGGGCAACATCGTCCGAGAAGACTAGCAGCCGTCGCGGGACTTCAGGGGCGGCAATCTTGTAGGGGCGAATTCATTCGCCAAGCAAGCCGAAGGTCTGCCCTGTCAGTCCCCAGGGGGCAGCTGCGCCGCCCTTGGCGAATGAATTCGCCCCTACAGAATGAATTCGCCGCTGCGGATACCGCCTGGCTAGTCCTCTCGGACGTGGGCGAGTCGACGTGCAATCCCTAGCCTCTTCCCATCGACAATCGACGAATGAGGCAGCCATGGGTGATGCGATGGATTTCAGCGGCAAGGTGGTGCTGGTAACGGGCGGCGGCAAGGGTGTGGGACGCGGCATCAGCCAGCGCTTCCTGGAGCGCGACGCAACGGTGGTGATCTGCGGTCGCAACGCGCCGGACAGCCTGCCGGCTCACGCTGGCCGCGAGGCGCTCTTCCTGCCCTGCGACGTGCGCGACTTCGACCAGCTGCAGGGCCTGGTGGATGCCGTGGTCGAGCGCTTCGGGCACCTGGATGTGCTGGTCAACAATGCCGGCGGCGCCCCCCATGCCGACGCCGCCACGGCCTCGCCGCGCTTCTCCGAATCCATCATCCGCCTCAACCTGCTGGCCCCGCTCAACCTCTGCCAGCTGGCCAACCGGGTGATGCAGGAGCAGGCCGAAGGCGGCGTCATCATCAATATCTGCAGCGTCAGCGCCGTCCGCCCCTCCCCCGGCACCGCCGCCTATGGCGCGGCCAAGGCCGGGCTGCTCAACCTGACCCGCTCCCTGGCGGTGGAATGGGCACCCAGGGTGCGGGTGAACGCGGTAACGGCGGGGTTGATCCTCACCGAACAGGCCGAGATGCACTACGGCGACGCCGAAGGCGTGGCACGGGTGGCCGCCAGCATTCCCCTGCAACGCATGGCCAGCCCCGGCGATATAGGCGATGCCTGCCTGTACCTGGCGTCACCGATGGCGGGGTACGTCAGCGGGGTGGATATCTGCGTGCATGGGGGTGGGGAGAAGCCGGCGTTCCTGAAGGCGGCGGGGGTGAATTGAGCGGGGGCGCTACCCTCTCCCCCAACCCCTCTCCCTGAAGGGAGAGGGGAGCTTATCCGTGCAGTGATCAAGCCATTCGTTCAGATGACTCCGGCACATCCGACAGTACTGGCAATTTTCAGGCGCGAGTCACCCCTCTCCTCTTCAGGGAGAGGGGACGGGGGAGAGGGCCTTGCCTTCCACCATCGAATGCGCCCTGAACGCCGTCGCGACTATCTTCCACTGCCCGTCGATGCGCCGGTAGCGATCCTGGTAGACCCCGCCCAGCTGCCGGGTGGCACCGGTCTCGGCGTCGAGGTTGAAGTAGTAGAGCGCCCAGCGCGCCTCGGCCTCGTCCTCGGCGAGCAGCTCGATCTCCGGGTTGGCGCCGTGGTGCAGGTCGATCACCCGCTCGTTGCAGGCCAGCGACTGGTAGAGCGCGACGAAGCTGTCGCGGTCGCGGAAGCTGCCCACCGGGCCGTAGTCGATGGCGATCTCGCCCTGGGCGAAGCAGTCGCGAATGGCCTCCACCTGCTTCAGGTCGCAGGCGTTGAGGTAGCGATGCTTGAGCAAGCGAATGGCCTCGACGGCTTCGAGGCGGGCAATGCGTTGTTCCAGGTTCATGGCTGTTCCCTCGCGATCATGTTGGCTTCGCCCCAGTAGGCTTTCATGGAGCGGATACGGCCTTCGGCATCGAACTCCATCACGTCGATCACCTCGATGCTGCGGGCCTGGCCGCCCCAGTCGAGATCGACGCAGAAGGGCACGGCGCCGCAGCCACGGGTGGCGCGGATCGAACCGTCGAGGCGGGCGGTGGCGTCCAGGCGCCCCAGGCCTTCGCGGTAGAAGCGCGCGATGGCCTCGATGCCCACGTAGGGCGGCTTGCCCACCGGGTCCTCGACCACCGCGTCCTTGGCATAGAGTTCGAGGATGCCATCGATATCGACGGCCCCCACCAGCTCGACGTAGCGGGCCAGCGTCGCCCGCACCTGCTGTTCACTGATCATCGCAATGCTCCTCAGGCCACTTCGAACAGGGCGGCGGCGCCCATGCCGCCGCCGATGCACATGGTCACCACCACATAGCGCAGGCCACGACGCTTACCCTCGATCAGCGCGTGGCCGACCATCCGCGCGCCGGACATGCCGAAGGGATGGCCGATAGCGATGGCGCCGCCATTGACGTTCAGGCGCTCGTCGGGGATCCCCAGGGTGTCGCGGCAGTGGATCACCTGGCAGGCGAAGGCTTCGTTCAGCTCCCAGAGGCCGATGTGGTCCAGCTTCAGGCCATGGCGCTTGAGCAGCTTGGGAATGGCGTACACCGGGCCGATGCCCATCTCGTCGGCGTCGCAGCCGGCCACCGCCAGGCCACGGTAGATGCCCAGGGGTTCCAGGCCGCGGCGCTCGGCCATCTGCGCGCTCATCAGCACCGAGGCCGAGGCGCCGTCGGAGAGCTGCGAGGCGTTGCCAGCGGTGATGAAGCGCCCGGCGCCGGTCCACTGGCCGCCCTGCCAGACCGGCTCCAGGGCGCGCAGGCTTTCGCGGGTGGTGTCGGCGCGGTTGCACTCGTCACGGGTCAGGGTCACGGCTTCGTGGCGGCTTTCGCCCGTGGCCTTGTCGGTCACCAGCTTGCGCACGGTGAGCGGCGCCAGCTCTGCGTCGAACAGCCCGGCGCTCTGGGCCAGGGCGGTGCGCATCTGGCTGTGGTAGCTGTACTCGTCCTGGGCCTCGCGGGAGATGCCGTAGCGCTCGGCGACGATTTCCGCGGTCTCGATCATCGGGATATAGGCGCGCGGATCGCGCATCAGCACCGCCTCGGACTGGTTGCGGTAGCTGTTCTTGTGCTTGTTCTGTACCAGGGAGATGGACTCCAGGCCGCCGGCGACGGCGATGTCGATCTCGTCGCACATGATGCTCTTGGCGGCCAGGGCGATGCTCATCAGGCCCGAGGAGCATTGGCGCTCCACCGCCATGCCGGCGACGCTGTTCGGCAGCCCGCCGGCCACCGCGCAGAGGCGGCCGAGGTTGTAGGCCTGGGTGCCCTGCTGGGCGGCGGCACCGATGATCACATCATCCACCTCGCCCGGCTCGATGCCCGCGCGGCGCACCGCCTCGCGCACCACATGGCCGCCCATCAGCGGCGCCTCGGTGTCGTTGAAGGCCCCACGGAAGGCCTTGCCGATGGGGGTACGCGCGGTGGAGACGATTACGGCTTCTTTCATTGGATTACTCCAGATTCTCGATCGCCCTGGCGGGCAGAACCCTGTAGGGGCGAATTCATTCGCCAAGCAGGCCGCAGGTCTGCCCTGCAAGGCCCGATGGGGCAGCTGCGCTGCCCTTGGCGAATGAATTCGCCCCTACAGGAAAGCGGGATGGATTCGCCCCTACTCGGGGTAATACCGACTGATGGTGTCCACCACGCAGCCCGGGCGCTCTTCGCCCTCGATCTCCACGCTGACGCGGATGGTGGCCTGCACGCCGCCCTTCACTTCCTCGGCGGCCACCAGTTGGGCGCTGCCGCGCACCCGGCTGCCGGCGCGGACCACGTTGGGGAAGCGCACCTTGTCGCAGCCGTAGTTCACCCCCATGGAAATGCCGCGCACTTCGACTATCTGCGGCAGGAAGAGGTTGACCAGGGCCAGGGTCAGGTAGCCGTGGGCGATGCAGGCGCCGAAGGGGCCGCTGGCGGCGCGCACGGGGTCCACATGGATCCACTGGTGATCGCCAGTGGCCTCGGCGAACTGGTCGATGCGCGATTGCTCGACGCTGATCCAGTCGCTGTGGCCGAGCTGTTCACCCACGCGCTCCAGCAGGGCGGCGGGCGTCTCGAAGATCATCGCCATGTTCAGGCCCTCTGGCTGGAGACCGACAGCACTTCGCCGGTCATGTAGGAGCTGTAGTCGCTGGCCAGGAACATCATCACGTTGGCCACTTCCCAGACTTCGGCGGCGCGGCCGAAGGCCTCGCGGGAAGCGAGCTGGTCCAGCAGTTCCTTGGGCGCGGACTTCTTCAGGAAGTCGTGCAGGGCGATGCTCGGGCTCACCGCGTTGATGCGGATGCCATGCTCGGCGGCCTCCACCGCCGCGCAGCGGGTCAGCGCCATCACCCCGGCCTTGGCGGCGGCGTAGTGGCTCTGCTCCTTCTGCGCGCGCCAGCCGAGCACCGAGGCGTTGTTGACGATCACCCCGGCGCGGCGCTCCATCATCTTCGGCAGCATGGCGCGGGTCATGCGCATGGTGCCGGTGAGAGTCACGTCCAGCACACGGTTCCATTCTTCGTCGCTCATCTCCACCAGCAGGCGCGAACCGCCGAGGCCGGCGTTGTTGATCAGCACGTCGACGCCATCCAGGTCGCGTTCGGCGGCGGCCACCAGGGCCTGCACCTGCTCCTCGGAGGTGACGTTGCATTCGCGGGTGTAGACCCGGTCCAGCCCGGTGGCTTCGCGGATCTTCAGCGCCGCTTCCTGCAGCCGGCCTTCGTGGATGTCGCTGATCATCAGCGCCCGGCAGCCTTCCTCGGCGGCACGCAGGGCGGCGGAATAGCCGATGCCGGCGCCGGCGGCGGCGGTGATCAGCACCGACTTGCCGCGCAGCAGGCCATGGCCGGGAACGTAGTTGGGAATGCTCATGCAAGGTCCTCGAATCAGGCGCGCACGCGCGGCTCGCGGGGCATGCCCAGCGCGCGTTCGGCGATGATGTTGCGTTGGATTTCGTTGGTGCCGCCGTAGATGGTGTCGGAGCGGCTGAAGAGGAACATCGACTGCAGGCGGCCCAGCTGGTACGGCGCACCTTCGAGCAGTTCGGCATCCGCGCCGAGCACGTCCATGGCCAGCTTGCCCAGGGCCACATGCCAGTTGGCCCAGCACAGCTTGTAGATCATCGCCTCGCGGCGCAGCGAACCGTCCTGGGCACCGGAGAGCATGCGCAGGGAGTTGTAGCGCAGGATGCGCAGCCCGCCCCAGGCCTCGGCGATGCGCTGGCGCAGCAGCGGGTCGCGGGCGGCGCCGTTGGCCTTGGCGATGCGGATGATCTCCTCCAGCTCGTTCTGGAACAGCATCTGCTGGCCGAGGGTGGACACCCCGCGCTCGAAGCCCAGCAGGGCCATGGCGATCTTCCAGCCGTCGCCGGGGGCGCCGAGGATGTTCGCGGCATCGGTCAGCGCCTCGTCGAAGAACACCTCGTTGAATTCCGAAGTACCGGTGAGCTGCTCGATGGGCCGCACGGTGATGCCCGGCTGGTGCATCGGCACCAGCAGGAAGGACAGGCCCTGGTGGCCGACGCTGCCCGCTTCGGTACGGGCGATGACGAAGCACCACTCGGATTCGTGGGCGAGCGAGGTCCAGACCTTCTGCCCGCTGATGCGCCACTGGCCGTTTTCCAGCACGGCGCGGGTCTTGACGTTGGCCAGGTCCGAGCCGGCCCCCGGCTCGGAGTAGCCCTGGCACCAGAACTCGGTGCCGGCGACGATTCCCGGCAGCAGGCGGCGTTTCTGTCCCTCGGTACCGAAGGCGGCGATGGTCGGGCCGGCCAGGCCTTCGCCGATATGGCCCATGCGCCCGGGACCGCCGGCGCGGGCGTATTCCTCGTGGAAGATCACCTGCTGGCTGATGGACAGGCCGCGCCCGCCGTGCTCCTTCGCCCAGCCGACGCAGGTCCAGCCGCCTGCGGCGAGCTTGCGCTCCCAGGCCTTGCGCTCCTCGGGGAAGCTGTGTTCGTCCCCCGGGCCGCCGCGAAAGCGCAGCGGCTCGAACTCGCCGCAGAGGTTGTCCGCCAGCCAGCCGGCGACCTCGCGGCGGAAGGCTTCATCGGCCTCACTGAAACTGATCTTCATGCGATTTCCCCCAGGAGGGCGGCGGCGATGCGCTCGCGGTGCCAGGACGGCGCGCCGAGGAAGGCCTCGCTGGCCCGGGCGCGCTTGAAATAGAGGTGCGGGTCGTATTCCCAGGTGAAGCCGACGCCGCCGTGCAACTGGATGGACTCCGCCGCGCAGTGGAAGAAGGCTTCCGAGCAGCGCGCCTTGGCCAGGGCGGCGGCCAGGGGCAGTTCGGCGGCGACGGCGGCCTCGCCATTGGCCGCCAGCGCCTCCTCGGCCACGCAGGCGGCGTAGTAGGCGGCGGAACGGGCGCACTCCACCTCCAGCATCATGTCGGCGGCGCGGTGCTTGATGGCCTGGAAGCTGGCGATGGCGCGGCCGAACTGCTGGCGTTCGGCGATGTAGGCCAGGGTCAGGTCCAGGGCCTGCTGGGCGCCGCCGGTCTGCTCGGCGGCCTGGGCCGCACAGGCCAGCAACAGGACCTTCTCCAGCAGCTCACCGCCCTGCCCCGGCGCGCCCAGGCGGGCATCGGCCCCGACATAGACCTGCAGCAGGCTCACCTCGGCGAGCTTGCGGGTCTGGTCCAGGGTGGGCGTGAGGCGACGGCTGATGCCGGGGGTGTCGGCCGGCACGGCGAACAGCGCGATGCCCTCGCTACCACGGGCGGCCACGATCAGCAGCCCGGCGCTATGGCCGTCCACCACCTGGCGCAGGGTGCCGTCGATCACGAAGCCGCTGCCCTCGGCACGGACGCTGGCCTGCACCGCGTCCAGGCCATTGCGGTTATTGCTCGCCCAGGCCAGGGTGGCGGTCAGGCTGCCCTCCGCCAGCTGCGGCAGCCAGCGCTGCTTCTGCGCCTCGTCGCCGCCCAGCAGCAATGTCGGGGTGGCCAGGCAGGCGCTGGCAAAAAAGGGTGAACAGAGCAGGCGCCGGCCCATCTGCTCCAGCAGGATGGCCAGTTCGACGAAGCCCAGGCCCAGGCCGCCGTACTCTTCAGGGATATGGATGGCCGGCCAGACCATCTCGGTGCACAGGCGCTGCCAGAGCGCGGGGTCATGGCCCAGCTCGCTGGCCATGGCCGCCCGCACGGCGGCGGAGTCGGATACGTCCGCGAGAAAGCTCTCGGCGGACTCGCGGATCATCTCCTGCTCATCGCTGAACGCGAATTCCATAAGGCTGCCTTCTTGTGGTTCTTGGGCTGGGGGGCAGTCTGGCGAGTTGCGCAAGGCGGGGAATCGTCCGGATGGACGACGAGGGGAACGGCCGTTGTGTCGGGGTCAATGTGTAGGGGCGAATTCATTCGCCAAGGGCGGCGTTCCGCGAGTGCAGCGAAACCCAACGCAGAACCTCGCAGGCAATGAAGGCCTGCTGGCCTGTCTGGCGGGCATGCGCCTGGGCAAGACATTTAAACGTACGGAGAAATGGATTGGCACGAAGTTAAAGCGCCACCCCATTGCATCTTATTGGTTATAAGATGTCGTCAGGCAAACATAATGCTATTTTCATCCAGCCATTAACGTGCGCTAAATGACATCTTATTAAGCATAGGATTTCTCCTGGTGAAACCTTATGAAAGACTACTTTCCCGTACAAAGCGCATCCCTGCTGTACCGCGTAGCCCTGCTGGTGAAAGAGGCGCGCCTGCGCATGGGGATACGCCAGGCTGACCTTGCAGAACAAGCCGGGATCTCCCTCCGTGCGATTCGGCATATCGAGGCCGGGAAAGCGGAGGGCGTTTCATTGCGCGATTTCATGCTGGCGCTGTTTACCGTAGGGATTTCCGACCGGGTGTTCCAAGCACTGCTGGATGACCCCGCATTCGATGCCGATTTCTTGGAAACCAATGCCAACAAGCGTGTACGACTACCGCGTAGCAATGCAGAGGACTTCTGATGCCCAGTGCCTACATCTACATGGAGTGCCCGATCACGGGCGCGACAGTGACCTTGGGCAGGCTCACCTTGGACGGTGGCGTCGGCACATTCCTCTATGCACCGGAGGCAGTCGAGGGCAAGTTCTGGGTGCCGGACCCGATTCGGTTCCCGCTGTCCAGTCGCCCGATTACCGTGCCCAAGAATGGCGGTGTGCCCGGATTCATCGACGATGCGATGCCTGATGGCTGGGGGGAGCGGTTGTTACGGCGTACACGCAAGGGCACGCTCGATCCGATTCAACTCCTGCTGTTGTCACCGAACGAGGATCGTGCAGGAAACATCATGGCCGGCGAGCAGCGTACGCCCAGACCGGGTGTAGGCGAGAAGCCCATGAAAATGCTCGACGCCAAGGGACTCGACCACTTCATCGAGGTCTGCGCGGCGATCTATGACAGCCAACTGACCAATGAACAGCTGGAGGCGCTGAAAATACGGGATCAGCGCTCGGCAGTCGGTGGCGCCAGGCCGAAGCGCACCTACCGTCTCGACCACAAGCTGGTTTTGGCCAAGCCGCGCGATAAGTTCGATCACTACGACCTGCCGGCCTTCGAGTACGCCTGCATGACCTTTGCGGCTAACAAGGGGATGAGCGTTGCCCGTACGGCCTTGCATCGCAGCGAGAGAGGCAACACGCTCCTGGTCGAGCGATTTGACCGGAAGTGGTCTGAAGATCAGAAGAAATTTCACCGCATCCCAATGATGAGCGGTTTGACCCTGCTCGATGCCGACTGGCGTGTGCAAACCAACAAGGGATGGATTTACGCCGCGCTGGCGGACGAGCTGTACCGCAGAGGGGCGCCAGATGCCGATCGGCAAGAGCTCTATCGGCGAATGGCGTACAACGCCCTGGTGGGGAACAGTGATGATCATCCCCGCAACCACGCGGTGATCTGGCAGGACGGCGTTTGGCGGCTCTCGCCCATGTACGACGTACTTCCCGTGTTGGGAGAAGGCCCTGCGCAGGGGCTTGCGATGGATGTTGGGATGAAAGGGCCCCTGTTGAGCCGAGTCAATCTGTTGAGTCACCACCAGCACTTTGCGCTGTCCGAGGAGGCGGCGGCGGATATTCTGGATGAGGTCGCCGCCTGGGAACCGGAATTGAAAGACCACTATGCGCAGCACTTGGCTGGAGCCGAGCTGGATGCCGCAGTGGACGCAACCAGCGGAAAGAAACTGCTGACCTGAGCGGTGAGCTGGGCGATCTGAAATGGCATCTCTACGCAACTTGTGGCGGCTCTTGCGCGGCAAAACGCTCGACACACCTGCGACTTTCATGAAGACGTGACAGTCATCGGCGATATCGATGCCCATAAGGCGCTGTTCCATTTTGGCGGGCCTGCGCATGGCAATATCGGTAACTGGTGAGTCGGCGGGGAATCGTCTGGATGAACGACGAGGAACGGCATTGCACAGAGGCAGCTGTACCTGTAGGGGCGAATTCATTCGCCAAGGGCAGCAAAGCTGCCCCAAGTAGGATGGGTCGGGCGGCGTTCCGTGACTGCAGCGAAACCCAATGCAGGGCCTTGCAGGCAATGAAGGCCTGCTGGCCAGTGCGATGGGTATGCCCCTGAGCGGGGATCTATTGACGTGCGAAGATCGGCAGACGGCTATCGGCCAAAGCCTGCCTGCTGGACTCGGCTGAAATCAACCCAAGGCTGTCGGCCCAGAGAGACCGATTAGAGTAGAAGAAATAAATCTGTCCCCGTTTTTGCTTTGCCTCGACACACCAGCGCCCAGGGGGCTCTGGGCACCGCTAACACCATCCAAAACCAGCCATCCATCACCCGCTGCGTTTTTACACGTCCTGGGCCAAAAGCGGCCATTTCCAACCTATTGAACGTTCCCGGCTAGCAGCTCCGAATCCTGCTCCGCCTGCTCGCTCAACCATTGAGAAACTGCGCGAAACCGAGCTACCTGACCTGCATCCTTGTGGCTGAGCAACCACAGCTCCCTCTGTGACTCTGGCTCCTGTTGTAACCGGACAAGCCCCAAGCGATCGCCCACTACGCAGGGAAGCAGTGCGATCCCAATCCCTGCTTCGCAGGCGCTAGCAATCATTGAAATGCTGGTCAGTCGTATTTTCTGTAGCGGCCCGATCTTGGCCAACCATTGCATCTCCGCCAACCGGGCCATCTCATCTGGAAATGACAGCCAAGGCAGGGCTGACCAGTCCTTGCGCGAGGCGCCGGAGAAGTTCTTGGCGCCGTAAACCGCGAAACCCAACGTCCCGATCTTGCGCATTCGTAGGGCGGCGTCTGCGGTGGGTCTGTTGAGGCGAATGGCGAGGTCGGCTTCGCGCCGGGTGAACGAAAGTTCACGAAAATCTCCCATGAAGTTCAACTCAAGGCGTGGATGCTTGGCCAACAGTGCAGGCACATGACGCACCAGCCAATGACTGAGCAGAACGTCGATTGCGGTGATATTGACCGCACCGGAGATGGCCTGTGCTTCCTCCTGGCTTTCCAGGAGCATCGTCTTGACACGGTCAACGATGGTGTCGGCATGGGACAAGAGAATTTTTCCGCCAGCGGTCGGCTGGTAACCGGTGTTGTCACGGATGAAGAGTCGGATGCCCAGCGCCTGCTCGGCCGCCGCGACCCGTCGGCTCACGGTGGACGTAACCAAGCCTAGCTCGCGTGCTGTCTGGGCCATGTTGCCGG
Organism: Pseudomonas sp. GCM10022186; assembly: GCF_042656385.1. Lineage (NCBI taxonomy): Bacteria > Pseudomonadati > Pseudomonadota > Gammaproteobacteria > Pseudomonadales > Pseudomonadaceae > Pseudomonas > Pseudomonas sp. GCM10022186. The sequence continues at coordinate 35,949 of NZ_JBHSOU010000047.1, read as the reverse complement.
ACTCGGCGAGCTTCAGCAGCAGCGGGATGTCATTCCAGTCGAAGTTCATGGGGCCATCACTCAGAGCAAGCGTTGCGCCAATCGCATTGCTTTTTTGCAACTTGTGATTGCAATCGTAGCTATTTAAGCAACGCCACGCGAGGCGTAAAAAGTCCCCATCGGATGACTACTGCGCCAGCATCAGCGGCAACAGACTCCAGGCAGGACGGCCCGCCCCACTACTTCGACCGCTATCTCGCTACAGGAAAAATGATCATGAGCACCCTGCATGCCACACCCTTCGAACAGACTGCCGCTACTGCTGAAAATCAATACGTGGGGGTCAATGGCAACACTATCGCCTACCGCTCCATCGGCTCAGGCAGCCCCATCGTCCTGGCCAACCGCATGCGCGGGACGCTCGACACCTGGGATCCGCTGTTCCTGGACAAGCTGGCCGAACGACACACCGTCATTACCTTCGACTATCCGGGCGTTGGATACTCGAGCGGCACTCTGCCCGACGACCTGGGCCAGGTTGCCAGCTTCGTCAACGACTTCACCACGGCCATCAAGCTGGACAAGTTCGCCATGCTGGGCTGGTCGTGGGGCGGTTTCACCACACAAACCCTGCTGCTCGACCAACCGGAGCGCGTGACCCATGCGATCCTGGTGGGCACCAATCCGCCGGGGCCGGGCCAACTGCCGATCCAGCAGGTGTTCATCGAGCGCGCCATGAAGCCAGTGAACGACCTGGACGACGAAGAAGTGCTGTTCTTCGAACCACAATCCGAGTTCAGCCGCGCGGCGGCCAAGGCCTCTCATGACCGCATCTACGCCCGCCCCGATGTGGTGTCGAAGATTCCTTCGCAGATGGAGCAGTTCCTGGTGTACCTGAAGGCCGCCGAAGCCTTCGGCGAAGACACGCTGGGACGCCGCGCTGGACTGACCCAGACGCGTACGCCGATGCTGGTCATCAGTGGCGATAACGACACCAGCACCGCCGGCCAGAACTGGTTCCCGCTCATCGGCCAACTGCGCAACGCGCAATTTGTCTTCTATCCCGAAGCGGGGCATGGCCCGCAGCACCAGTATCCGGAGCTGTCAGCGGAGTACATCGCCGATTTCATCGCGCACACGTCCAAGTAACCACATCCTGTGCAGGCAGCTGAGCACTCCCTTCGGAGGAATACGCCATGCGTTACCGCATCTTCGGCAATACCGGCCTTCGGGTATCGTCACTCGCCCTGGGCACTGGCAACTTCGGCAAGGGCTGGGGTTACGGTGCCGATCAGGAAGAGGCTCGCAAGATCTACACCCGCTACCGCGAGGCCGGTGGCAACTTCATCGATACGGCCGATCAGTACCAATTTGGCCAGTCGGAAGCGATGCTTGGCGACTTCATCGCCGCCGACCGCGACGACATCGTGCTGGCGACCAAATTCTCCCTCGGCGACTCACCTGATGCTGGCCTCCAGCGTTCCGGCAACAGCCGCAAGGCCATGTTTCGCTCGGTCGAAGCCAGCCTGAAACGCTTGAAGACGGATCACATCGACCTGCTGTGGGTGCACATGCCCGATGGGGTAACGCCCATCGACGAAATCGCCCGAGGCCTCGACGACCTGATCCGCTCCGGCAAGATTCTCTACGCCGGCCTATCGGATTTCCCGGCCTGGCGTGTGGCCACCGCTGCCACACTGGCCGAGTTGCGGGGCTGGTCGCCCATCTCGGCCGTGCAGCTGGAGTACAGCCTGGTGGAAAGGTCGGCGGAGCGTGAGCTTCTACCGATGGCCGCCGGGTTCAATCTGGGAGCGGTCGGCTGGTCACCGCTGGGAGGCGGTTTGCTCACCGGCAAATACCGCAATGGCGAAACGGGGCGGGCGCAGGGGCTGGGAGTGGTCATCCACAGCGAGAGCGACCAGCGCAAGACCTCGACCCTCGATGCCGTGCTGGCAATCGCCGAAGAGACGGGGCATTCACCGGGACAAGTCGCCATTGCGTGGGTGCTCGCCAAGGGAACACTACCGATCATCGGCCCACGCACCGCCGAACAGCTCGCCGACAACCTTGCGTCGCTAGAGGTTCGGCTGACGTCGGCACAGCTCGAACGACTGGACGCCGCCAGCGCCATCACCCTCGGGTTCCCGCACGACGTGGTCGCCGCGACGGCACCAGCGCTCGCTGGTGGGCAGCCAGAACTCATCGATGCGCCAACCCGCGCTATTCGTTGATTTGGAGCGGTAGAGGCCAAAGGCGTGACGGACAATCACGCCTTTGGCCAAAAAGCGAATGCCCCCTTCTGGCCGTTTTGCGCCGTCCGCTTCAATGGCACGTGCTTGTTCGTAGGATGGGTGGGGCGGAGCGATACCCATGCCGCCAAACGATGGGTATCGCAGGCTCCACCCATCCTACAAGGGCATGATCCGAGGCCGCCTCTGGCCGACAGCAACCGAGCTTGAGCGGCTGTTAGAGGCCGGAAGCATCCATTCTCTAACCACCAGCCCCCTCGTATGGCCGAGGCACGGAAACAGTTGGCTTGCCCAACGCAACAGCGTCACCCACACGGCCACTTCCTACAGATTTTTCTGACTCTCTTTTCTCCGACTTACAGAGAACTTTCTTACAGACCGTTAGCCTTGAGGCCCTACGCGCGCCATAGCTAGTGTTCCCCCGTCACGGTCAATCCCGTGGCCGGGTTTGACAGCCCGACAGCAAGAGGCGCGATTGCGCCTTAGCGGCGCATGCGGAAGCGGCGGATTGCTTCTGCAGGCCCTTGCTCGAATGCGGTTTTCAACTGCATTGCTCTATGGCGGATCGCGCGGGGAGACCCTCGTGGTCTGCCGGGTTCTCTTGCCTCGGTCTGTCAACCCCGCGCGATCTGCCACCCTCGATTGACAGCGCGGGTGGTGGAGTCTTCCTAACGCAAGAGGAGCTTCATCATGCACGACGCATATTCCCCTCTCGTTTTCTTCCACCATTCCCTTCGCCTGCGCACCCTGATGGTCGATAACCAGCCCTGGTTCGTCGCTCATGACTTCGCCCGGTTGATCGGCGTTCCCGATGCCCAATCCTTGCTTGCGGCCCTGGAGCCTCACGAGCAACAACCCCTCTGCCTCGAATACACCCGCGACTTCCACGAAGAGGTAACGACCATCAGCGATATCGGTGCCTACAAGGCGCTGTTCCATTTCGGCAAACCGGAGCATGGCGATATCGGCCGCTGGCTCAGCGAAGTGCTGGTGCCGACGCTGCATGACTATCACCGGGTGCCGGATGCAGCACCGCGCCGTTCTTCTTTGAGCTTCGAGGGTCGGCAGCTGGGAGTGGTGCGCTGGCAGGGCGAGGTCTGGGTGGCCTGGCGCGATCTGCCGGCCTTGATGACTTCGGGCAAGGAGGTGTCGGCATGAGCATAGATTTGGAGCAGCGTCGGCTGCGGGAGCTGTTGGACCGTCTGGATTCGCGGCTGCAGACGGTGCAGTTGCTTGCCGAGGTCATCCTGGACAATGCGGCGTTGAGGGAGGGGATTCCCGGGCCCTATCTGGACAACATCAGGGAAAGCGCGCTGATGGATGCAGTGATTCATCTGTCCCGCAGCAACCTGGAGGATTTCTGGCAGTTGGTGAAGCTGGAGAAGTTGCCGTTGGGGAGCGGGTGATTTGAGGTGTGGGTTGGCCCCTCTTCCGGGTTGGGAGAGGGGCCTTTGTTTTTTGGGGCAACGGGGTTGCCCTTGGCGAATGAATTCGCCCCTACAGGTTGGGCCGGGAGACGGTGCGGGGCGGGGATGGCGAAGGGCGGCATCGCATTGCATCACAGTGTGTCTGCACGGCGTCGGGATACATGGGCATTGCACCGCCCCGGAAAACGACACAGGCCTGATACGTCGCGGTGTTCAACTGCTAGCGAGACATGAAGGGGAGCGACCCGCCCCCCGCCAATCGCTTGCAACGGAGACATCCCCATGAAGATGGCATTGCAGAACCCGGCAATCAGCATCGTCGCCGGGTCGGCTGGTCGATCCTTCCGCCGCCCCTGCTGCAGTTCGGATTCACGAAGTGCTCAGAAAACGAGCAAATCCAGCCCATATACATCTAACAACCTGATTATTCCAATTGACGGAAAAAGCCTTTCCAATCAGCGCAACTTCGCCACAAAAATCTCTTTAACTAATTGTTTTTAATTGCATTTACACAACTATCACTCACGTCGATGGCAACCATCACGCAGCATCACTTCTTCATCGAAATCACATCAGTAACATGGGCCCCGTAGACGAATTCCACCCCCCTCTAACCAAGGTGACCAAAATGAAAAAGCAAATCTTCGCCAGCCTGTTCATCGCCAGCCTGTCCGCCTCCGCTTTTGCACTGTCGGTTGCCGAGGGTGGTGCCGACCGCACTTCCGCCCACCGCGTTGCCGAGAATGGCTCCGAGCGCTCCCAGTCCCTGCGCGTCGCCGAAGGTGGTTCCGACCGCACCAAGGCCTTCGACGTGGCCGAGAACGGCTCCGAGCGTTCCCAGTCCCTGCGCGTCGCTGAAGGTGGCTCCGACCGTACCAAGGGCTTCCAGGTTGCCGAAGGTGGTGCCGACCGCACTGGTGCCAACCGCATCAGCTAACTCCCGGAGCAGTTCAGAGGCAGGCAATTCATGACGTATGCACCTCGAAAGGCAGAAGGCGCCACATGTGGCGCCTTCTTTCTGTTTGGGAAATGCAAAATCTGTGGGAGCGATTTCAATGGCTAAGCGGACCGCAGGTTCGCCTTGTTGCCCCCAAGGTGGCTCAGGGCTGGTGGATAGAAGAGCGCTATCCACCCTACGGGACAGCTGCGCTGTCCTTGGCGAATGAATTCGCCCCCACAAGGCTCAACTAGCTGCCGTACACCTTCTGCGCGGGTACGGCTTCGGTCAGCAGGCGTTCGACCACGTCGCCGACTTCCTCCGGCTGGTAGCGCGCGCCCTTGTCGTGCTCGGGGCCCTTGCGCCAACCATCGGCGATGGAAAGCTTGCCGCCTTCCACCTCGAACATGCGGCCGGTGACGGACTGGGACGCTTCCGAGCCCAGCCACACCACCAGCGGCGCGACGTTCTCGGGGGCGAAGTGGTCGAAGCCATCCTCCGGCTTTTTCATCACCTCGGCGAACACCTCCTCGGTCATGCCGGTGCGCGCGGCCGGGGCCAGGGCGTTGGCGGTGATGCCGTAGCGCGCCAGTTCGGCGGCCTGCACCAGGGTCAGCGAGGCGATGCCGCCCTTGGCGGCGGCGTAGTTGGACTGGCCGATGGAGCCCTGCAGGCCGGCGCCGGAACTGGTGTTGATGATCCGCGCCTTGACCGCGATGCCGCCCTTGGCCTGCTCGCGCCAGTGCTTCACCGCATGGCTGGCCAAGCAGAAGTGGCCCTTGAGGTGCACGGCCATCACCGCGTCCCAGTCGGCCTCGGTGAGGCTGGCGAACATGCGGTCGCGGCAGATGCCGGCGTTGTTCACCAGCACGTGCAGGTCGCCGAAGGCTTCGATGGTCGCACGGACGATCTCGCCGGCGGCGGCGTAGTTGGTGATGTCGCCGTTGTTGGCGACGGCCTCGCCGCCCTGGGCGCGGATTTCGGCCACCACCGCTTCGGCGGCGGGCAGGTTGATGTCGTTGACGACGACCTTGGCGCCTTCGGCGGCGAAGGCCAGGGCATAGGCCCGGCCCAGCCCACCGCCGGCGCCGGTGATGATGACGGAGCGGTTTTGGCAGATTGGCATTCTTGGAATCTCCGGATAGTCCGAGTGATAGGTGGCTACCCTCACCCCCGGCCCCTCTCCCTGAAGAGGAGAGGGGAGCAAAGCAGTCCGTGCATGGTTCATCCGCTGCACAGACAGCCCCCTCTCCCTTCAGGGGCGACCTGCAAGGGGAGGGTTGGGGTGAGGGCCAGCGGCGTCAGAGCCTTTCGATAATGGTCACGTTGGCCTGCCCGCCGCCTTCGCACATGGTCTGCAGGCCATAGCGCCCGCCGCTGCGCTCCAGTTCGTGGAGCAGGGTGCACATCAGCCGGGTGCCGGTGGCACCCAGGGGATGGCCGAGGGCGATGGCGCCGCCGTTGACGTTGGTGCGGTCGTGGGGGTAGCCGGTTTCCTTCAGCCAGGCCATGGCCACCGAGGCGAAGGCTTCGTTGATCTCCACCCGGTCGATGTCTTGCAGCTTCATGCCGGCGCGCTTCAAGGCGTATTCGGTGGCCGGGATGGGCGCGGTGAGCATCCAGATCGGGTCTTCGGCGCGCACGCTGATGTGGTGGATGCGCGCGCGCGGCGTCAGGTTGTAGCGCTTCAGCGCCGCCTCGGAGACCACCAGCATCGCGCTGGCAGCGTCGCAGGTCTGGCTGGACACGCCGGCGGTGACGCGGTCGCAGCCGAACAGGGTTTCCAGTTCGGCCATCTTGTCCAGGCTGGTCTGGCGCGGGGTCTCGTCGTGCTGGACGCCGGCCAGGGGGACGATCTCGCGGGTAAAACGTCCTTCCGAGATGGCGAGCAGGGCGCGGCGGTGGGACTCCAGGGCGTAGGCTTCCAGCGCCTCGCGGGTCAGTCCCCACTTCTCGGCGATCATCTGCGCCGAGCGGAACTGGGTCGGCGGTACCTTGCCGTAACGCTTCACCCAGCCTTCGGAGCCGGAGAAGGGATCGGTGAAGCCCAGGGGCTCGGCGGCGGTCATGGCCGAGGAGATGGGGATCTGCGTCATGGTCTGCACGCCGCCGGCGACCACCACGTCCTGGGTGCCGCTCATCACCGCCTGGGCGGCGAAGTGCACGGCCTGCTGGGACGAGCCGCACTGGCGGTCGATGGTGGTGCCGGGCACGGCCTGGTCGAGGCCGGCGGCCAGCCAGCAGGTGCGGGCGATATCGCCGGCCAGCGGGCCGATGGTGTCGACGCAGCCGAAGATCACGTCGTCGTAGTCGGCGTCGGGAATACCGTTGCGCGCCACCAGTTCGCGCAGCACATGGGCGCCGAGGTCGGCGGCGTGGATCTGGCTCAGGCCGCCCTTGCGCCGGCCGGTGGGGGTGCGCAGGGCGTCGACTATGTAGGCTTCGGGCATGGGGTCAATCTCGGTGTAATGGTGTGAGTTCGTTTGCCCTCTCCCCAACCCTCTCCCGCAAGCGGGAGAGGGTTGGGGAGAGGGCAAAGGTCAAGGACGGCACGGGCGGCTTTGCTCCCCTCTCCCTTCAGGGAGAGGGGCCGGGGGTGAGGGTGCTGGAGGTCAGAACGTATTGCCCGCCCCGGGCTTCACGGCGCCAGAAAACAGCGCCTGGCGGATCCGCGCCTTGTGCCAGCCGCGGTCGCCCCAGACCTTGTCCAGGGCCCAGGCGCGTTTCATGAACAACTGCAGGTCCACCTCCCAGGTGTACCCCATGGCGCCGTGGGTCTGGATGGCGTTCTTCGCCGCCAGCAGCGCCGCCTCGGTGCAGGCCAGGCGGGCGTGGGAGACCTGGGTGTCCTGGTCCGGCAGCTGGTGGGCCACGGCGTAGGCAGCACGGTAGAGCGGGCCCTTGGCGAATTCGATCTGCACCGCGACGTTGGCCATCAGGTGCTTGACCGCCTGGAAGGAACCCACCGGCTTGCCGAACTGCTTGCGCTCGAAGCTGTAGTCCACCGCCAGGTCCACCATGCGCTTGGCCAGGCCCAGCAACTGGGCGGCGGTGCCCAGGGCGCCGCGGTTCTGCGCGGCGGCCCAGAGCGCCCGGCCCTGCTCGGCAGCGGCCACGCGGGTGGCGTCGCCGGGGGTCCAGTCGACGCGGAACAGCTGGCGGCTGGGGTCGACGGATTCATTGCGGGTCAGGCTCACCTGGGCGCGGGGCACGGCATGTACCTCGTCGCCATGGGGCAGCAGCAGCAGGTCGGCCACGTGGGCGTCGGCCACCAGCGGGTTGCCGGGCTGGCCCACCGCCAGGCGCGCCTTGCCCTCGGCGATGCGGGTCAGCCACTCGCTCTGCAGGTCCAGCTGCTCGGCACCCAGGGCGCAGAGCAGCGGTACGCCGACGAAGGCGGTGTCCACCAGGGGCTCGGCCAGGCCGGCATAGCCGCATTCCTGGGCCAGCAGGATGAAGTCCAGTTCGTTCATGTCCAGGCCGCCGAAGCCTTCCGGCACGGTGACCGCCGGCAGGCCCAGTTCGGTGAGCTGCGCCCAGAGTTCGTCGCTGCGCCCGCTCTCGCTCTGCCAGAGCTCGCGAATGCGCTCCGGGGTCACTTCGTTGGTGAAGAATCCGCGCACGTTTTCTTCGAACAGCAGTTGGTCGTCGCTGAAGGTAAAGTCCATGGCGCCCCCGTTATGCGCGCGGCATGCCAAGCATGCGCTCGGCGATGATGTTGCGTTGGATCTCGTTGGTGCCGGCGTAGATGGGGCCGGCCTGGGCGAACAGGAAGCCGTCCAGCCAGTGGCCGACGTCGCCGGCATCCGGCGCCTCCGGCAGCAGTTCGCCGCGCAGGCCGAGGATCGACAGCGCCGTTTCGTGCATGCGCTGGTCCAGTTCGGACCAGAAGATCTTGTTGGTGGACGACTCCGGCCCGATCTTGCCGCCCTTCACCAGCCGCGAGGCGGTCATGTAGGTGTTCAGGGTGTAGGCCTCGGCATCCAGCCAGGCGCGCATCACCGCTTCGCCTATGGCCGGGTCCTGGTCGGCCTGCTCGCGGTTGGCCTGGTAGAGCGCCACCAGGCGGCGTGCAGTCTCCTGGAAGCGCGCCGGCGAGCGCAGCATCAGGCCGCGTTCGAAGCCGGCGGTGGACATCGCCACGTGCCAGCCCATGCCCTCACCGCCCAGTACGTTCTCCACCGGCACCTTGACGTCGTCGAAGAAGATTTCGGCGAAGCCCGGCAAGCCATTGAGCTGCGGGATCGGCCGCACGGTGATGCCGGGGCTGTCCAGCGGCAGCAGGATGAAGGTCAGGCCGTGGTGGCGGCTCGACGCCGGGTCGCTGCGGAACAGGCCGAACAGCCAGTCGGCCCAGACGGCGCGGGTGGACCAGGTCTTCTGGCCATTGATCACGAAATGGTCGCCCTGGCGCTCGGCGCGGCAGCGGATGGCCGCCATGTCGGAACCGGCGTTCGGCTCGGACCAGCCCTGGGCCCAGATTTCCTCGCCCGTGGCCATCTTCGGCAGGAAGCGCGCCTGCTGCTCGGGGGTACCGAACTCCATCAGGGTCGGGCCGAGCAGGAAGATGCCGTTCTGGTTCACCCGGGCCGGGGCGCCGGCGCGGTAGTACTCCTCTTCGAAGATCAGCCACTCGATCAGGTCGCAGCCGCGACCGCCGAGCTCCCTGGGCCAGGTGACCATGCCCCAGCGGCCTTCATTGAGCCTGGCCTCCCAGGCGCGGTGCTGGGCGAAGCCTTCCTCGCAGTCGAAGGATTTCAGCGCCTCGGTGGGCACGTTGGCGGCCATCCAGGCGCGTACCTCTTCGCGGAACGCCTGCTGCTGCGGTGTATAGGTCAGATGCATGGCGGGTCAGTCCTTGAAGTTGGCGTCGCGCTTGTCGACGAAGGCATCGCGGGCTTCCTGGGAATCCAGCGAGCGGTAGGCCTGCAGGGTGAAGCCCTGCTCCCAGCGGTATTTGTCTTCGAGGTTGCCGTCCTCGATGCCGGTGAGCGCCTCCTTGGCCAGGGCGATCATGGCCGGGCTCTTGGCGGCGATGCTGCGGGCGATCGAGAGGGCAGCCTCGCGCAGTTCCTCGCGCTTGACCACACGCTCCACCGCGCCCAGGCGGTAGGCTTCGGCGGCATCGATCATCTCGCCGGTGAAGTACATGTGGCGCACCTTCTGCACCGGGAACAGGCGCTGCAGGTGGGCGCCGCCGCCCATGGCGCCACGGTCCACCTCGGGCACGCCGAAACGCGCGCATTCGGAGGCGACCAGGATATCCGCCGCGCCGCACAGGCCGATGCCGCCACCGAGGACGAAGCCGTGCACCGCGATGATCACCGGCTTGGGATTGCGGTGGACAGCCTTGAAGCTGTCGTAGTTGCCCTTGTTGACGGCGACGATCAGGTCACCGTTGGCCGCCAGTTCCTTGATGTCCACCCCGGCGCAGAAGCCGCGGCCCTCGGCGCGGATGACAATGACGCGGACCTCGGGCGACGCCCCCAGGCTTTCCAGCTCGGCGGCGATGGCCGCCCAGCCCTTGCTGTCGAAGGCATTGACCGGCGGATGGTCGAAGACCATCTCGGCGATGCCGTTGTCGATGCTCACTTGAAATGGATTGCTCATCCGACTACCCCCAGTTGCTTGATTCTTCTGCCGTAGGGTGCGCATGGCGCACCCTACGGAGCCTCCGCGCGGCGGCACAGCTCGGCGAGCCGTTGCTCGGCCTGCTGCACGATGGATTCGATGAGTTCGGCGCAGCCCGGCAGGGCGTCGATGGCGGCGGCGATCTGCCCCGCGGGCAGCACGCCTTCGGCCGGCTGGCCGTCGACCATGGCCTTCTGGATCACCATGGGCGCGTTGGCCGCCATCAGCGTCTGGGCCGCGGTGAGGCCGTCGCCACCGCGCATCTTCAGCGCGCTGCCGAGCAGCTGGGCGATGCTGGCGCCGCTGTGGCGGCGGTAGGCCAGGGCGCTGCGCAGGGCCAGCAGCAGGCGCTTGAGGCCGCCCGAGCGTTCCAGGCGGTCGAGCAGCTCGTTGCGGATCATCCGTTGCGGCAGGCCGTCGATGGCGCGGCTGACGATGATCGCGGCCGGGTCGCGCACCTTCAGGTAGCGCTCCAGGGTGGCCGGCGGCACCGGGCTGTCGGCGCTCATCAGGAAACGCGTGCCCATGGCGATGCCCTCGGCGCCCAGGGCCAGGGCCGAGACCAGGCCGCGGCCGTCCTTGAAGCCGCCGGCGGCGACCACCGGCACTTCCAGCGCGTCCACCACCTGGCCGAGCAGGATGGAGGTGGGCACGGAACCGGTGTGGCCACCGCCCTCCCCGCCCTGCACGGTCACCGCGTCGGCGCCCATTTCCACGGCCTTCACCGCGTGCTTGAGGGCACCCACCGTGGGGATGCAGACCACGCCGGCATCCTTGAGCCTGGCGATCATCGCCTTGCCGGGCGAGCGGCTGTAGCTGACCGCGCGCACCTTGTGCCTGACCACCAGCTCGACGATCTCGGCGGCGTTGGCCTGGTACATGTGGAAGTTGACGCCGAAGGGCCGGTCGGTGAGCGCCCGGGTCTGGACGATCGCCTGCTCCATGCGCTCCGGCTCGATGGTGGCGCCGGCGAGGAAGCCGAAGCCGCCGGCATTGCCGGTGGCCGCCACCAGCCTGGGGTCGGCCACCCAGCCCATGGCGGTCTGGATGATCGGGTAGCGGCAGCCCAGCAGGCGGGTCAGGCGGGTGTCGAGGGAAATCGCCATCACGCCTCCGCCGGGTTGCGCTGTGACTGGGCCATGGCGCGGGCGTCGTAGCCGCCCAGCTTGTCGCCGCTGACCAGTTCGTTGTGCACGTGGGCGAAGTGGTGCAGGCCGAACACCATGTCCATGGTGGCGCGCTTGCCCATCAGGTCCTCGGCGTTGTTCACCGCCTGCTTGGTCAGTTGCAGGCCCAGGCGCGGCATCTGCGCGATGCGCCGGGCCACGTCCAGGGTCACGTCCTCCAGCACGTCGCGGGGCACCACCTTGTTGACCATGCCCATCTGCCAGGCGCGCTCGGCGCCCATGCGCTCGCCGAGGAAGAGGAACTCCTTGGCGATGCGCGGGTTGAGCTCGTGGACGTGGGCGAAGTACTCGACTCCGGGAATCCCCATGCGCACCACCGGGTCGGAGAAGTAGGCATCCTCCGAGGCGATGATCAGGTCGCAGACCCAGGCCAGCATCAGCCCGCCGGCGATGCAGGCGCCCTGCACCATGGCGATGGTCGGCTTGGGCATGTCGCGCCAGCGCCGGCACATGCCGAGGTAGACCTCCTGCTCGCGGGCGTAGAGGAACTCGCCGCCCGGCTTGCCGACATGGTCGTACCAGAGGCTGGCGCGGTCGAAGCTCTGGTTGACGTCGCGGCCCGGGGTGCCGATGTCGTGGCCGGCGGAGAAGTGCTTGCCGGCCCCGCGCAGGACGATGACCTTGACCGCGTCATCGTCGCAGGCGCGCTTGAAGGCGGCGTCCAGCGCGTAGGTCATTCGCGAGTTCTGCGCATTGTGGTACTCGGGCCGGTGCATGGTGACCAGGGCCACCGGGCCCTGGACCTCGTAGAGCACCACCTGTTCGGCGTTATCGATAGGTTCGTTCATCTGCGCTGCTCCGCCTCGCGGGACTTCAGGTGTTCGTACGGGGTTTCACTGCGGGGCGCGCACGCCCGGCGGGTTGTCCTTGAGCTGGGCGGCGCGCAGGTTGTGCGGGTCCAGCTGCTGGATGAGGATCAGTTGCTCCAGGGTCGGCGCCGGCGTGGTCGGGATGTCCGCGGGGATGTGCAGCGGGAAGCCGGTGGCGGCCTGGACTTCCTCGACCGTCACCCCGGGATGCAGGGAGCGGATGCGCATCTGCCGTTGCGGGCCCTGGAAGTCCAGCACGCAGAGGTCGGTGACGATCAGGCGGATGTCGATTTCGTCCATGGACCAGCCACGGGCCAGGCGCTCGGGGTTGTAGCCGACCGAGGACACCACATCCACTTCGCCCTCGACGAACACCCGCTTGTTGTGGCCGGGCACCATGAAGGAGTTGGCGTGGCTGATGGAGTTGCCGGGGAAGCCGCGCACCCCGAGCATCTGGGATTTCGGTTTGGCGTGGTCGCCGATGCAGGAGATGTTCGCCTGGCCGTAACGGTCGACCTGCACCGGGCCGACCAGGGCGTGGCGGCGTCCGCTCCAGACGTTGTCGAAGATGCGCGAAAAGCCCATCCAGCTGTCGAACCTGGGCTGGTAGCCGCCGCGCGGTCCCACCGGTACCGGCTCGGCGACCAGGAAGGCCTCGGAGTCGGTCATCATCAGTTCGGCATTGCTGTTGAGCATGGCCAGGGACGCGGCCAGGCGCTGCAGCACGCCGATGCCGGTGGCGAGCACCTCGCCATCCCCGGTGAAGGCCTCGGAAGCGGCGCAGATCATCAGTTCCGCGAGGCTGTAGGGTTGTTTGGTGGCAGTCATCTCGGACTCCTCACTTCTATTCAGAAAACCGGCAGCGACAGTTGGCGGATGGCCTTGAGCCCGCCGACCCGGGCGAGGTATTCGTCCTCGCCGCAGTTCACGTAGCGCTCGACATAGGCCTGCCAGCCGTCCGGCTCGGCGGCCGAGGCGTTGTAGGCCTTGAAGTGGGCGACATCGAAGCCGTAGAGCGGCGCGCAGGACGAGGGATGGGCACCGCCCGGCAGGTGCACCACGGCGGTGGTGCGGTTGCGCTCCCAGAACACCTGGCGGGCGCGGGCCTGGTCCTCGTGGAACCAGGCGCTGTCCACCAGTTCGTCGCAGCTCACATAGGCCTTGTCGGCGGCGCGCACGAAGAGATCGTCCATGTAGTGGTCGGGGCCGGCGATCTGGCAGACGCCACGGGCATCGGCGCGATCGACGTGGACCAGCGCGGCGTCCAGCTTCAGGGCCGGCATCGCGATCCAGTCGCGGCGGTCGTCGTAGGGGGACGCCACCAGTTTCAGCCCGGGGTTCAGACGCAGCACGTCGGTGCCCAGCCCCACGGCGGTGGGGATGAAGGGCGCGCCCATGGCGGCGGCGCGCAGGCCGAGCAGCAGCATGCCCTCGTCGATTTCCATCACCTCCACCGCGCCCTCCTGGCGGGCCTTGCGGAAGTACGGCTCGAGTGGGATGAAATCCAGCGAGACGAAGGCGTAGACCAGCTTGCGCACCTTGCCGGCGGCGCAGAGCATGCCGACATCGGCGCCGCCGTAGGCGACCAGCGTGAGGTCCTTGAGGTCCGAGCGCAGGATCTCCCGCACCAGGGCCATGGGTTTGCGGCGCGGGCCCCAGCCGCCGATACCGATGGTCATGCCATCGTGGAGCTGGCCGACCACGTCGGCCGCTGTCATGCGTTTGTCCATCTTCCGATCTCCGTTAACGGCGGCCGACGCTGAAATCGTGGCCCCAGTGGCTGACCACGGTGCTTTCGAAGGGGGTGTGGCGGTCCCAGTCCATCACCTTGCCGCCACAGCCGTATTCCATGTCGAAGCCGCCCGGGGTCTGCATGTAGAAGGAGGTCATCTCGTCGTTGGTGTGGCGGCCGAGGGTGGCGGAGAGCTTCACGCCGCTGGCGTGCATGCGGTCCAGGGCGCGGCCGACGTCGTCCAGCTCCTCCACTTCCACCATCAGGTGCACGCAGCCGGACGGAATCGGGCACTCGAACAGCGCCAGGGAGTGATGACGGCCGTTGTTGCAGTGGAGGAAATGGATGCGCTTTTCCGGCTCGGCCGGGTCGGGGGTGAAGCGCACCTTCATCAGGTCGGAAAGGCCGAAGCCCATGACCTTCTCGTAGAACTCCAGGCAGCGGTCGAAGCTGGGTGCCGGGATGACCGCGTGGCCCATGCCCAGGTCGCTGGTGACGAAGCCGCTGACGCCGACCGGGGAAACGAAGGGTGCGAAGTCCTGGCGCGGCCCCCAGAACAGCTCGTGGCGGTTGCCGTCCGGGTCGCAGAAGCGCGCCAGTTCCTGCACCTTGCGCAGCCCGGCATCGGCAGCGGTGCCGCGCTGGACCTCGACATCGGCCTGCTGCAGCTCGGCGATGGCCTGCTCGAAAGCGGCCTTGCCCGCCACCTCCCAGCCGCAGGCGCCGTAGCCGTCGCGCTCGGCCTTCTCCACCAGGATGCGGTAATGGCGCTCGTCCATCTTCAGGTAGAGCGCCTCGTCCGAAGCGGCATCGACCATCATGCCGAGCACCCCGCTGGCGTACTGGCGCCAGCGGTCCAGGTCAGTCGAGGCTACGGTGACGTAGCCCAGGCCACGGATATCCATGCGTTCTCCTCATTCGCGTCATCGCCCCGCACGCCGGGCGCGGGGCTCTATGAGGAGGGATTAAATCGGCAGGCCCCCGGGGTGGCATCGTCCGATGGGACTAGCGCGAAAGGCGCCTGGGACGGGGGCTCTAGCGCTTGCAGGAGGGGGATTGGAGGATGCTGGCGGGGCATTTCGCGATAAGCGGCAATCCGCATGTACGGAAATATTCAATAGTCGGACCAGAGCGCACTAACGATTATTCTAATTTGTTTCTTGAGTGTTTCCCTGAAACCAGGCAGAAACATCCGACTCACACACACTTACAAACTCCAATACAGTTCGTTACATGCACTTCAAATGGGCATGAACACAGGAATAACGCATGCCAATCATAGCCTTACAAACTACCAGTCATCCTGAAGTCAACCATTTATCCGGCGACTTTAGATAGTACTGGCGAACTTCCTCAACATCCTTAATATCCGCACTCGGGGGGATATCAGGGGGTTTTAAGAGGAAGACAAAATGAAATCCGCAATAACCACCACTGCCTTTTCCAGCCTGCTGTTTTCTGTTGTCGCGCTCACTTCGTTACAGGCATTCAGTGCATCTCTTCAACCGGCGGACCAGCAGCCGCTTCTGATGCTGGCGGAAGGAGGCAGTGATCGCCTTGTCCACTATCGGGAGCTGCAGGCGCAACGCATGCAGACGGCCGATGACGAAAGCCAACGCTTCGCCACGCTGGTCGAGGAGAAACCGACGGCAGCCGGTTCCGGGACCGCCGGGGAAGAGGCAGGCGCCGTCGCCAACCCCGCAGCCGGAGATGAATCACACACTCAGGATCAAGGCACGGATTACCAGTATTGATCTGCAACAGGTGAACCCTCCGGACGCGCACCACCGCGCTGCGGAGGGACACCGCAAAGCCCCGGCCCAGCGCCGGGGCTATCGCCCAACCAGCGGCTTCACCTCCCCTCGCCCGGAACGCGCGCCAGCTCGCGATCACGCAATTGGCCCTTGAGCACCTTGCCGGAGGCATTGAGCGGCAGGCTCGCAACGAACTCGACACTGCGCGGCACCTTGTAGTTGGCCATCCGCTCGCGGCTCCAGGCGATCAGTTCCTCGACCGCCAGGCCGGCCCCGGGGCGCAGCACCACAAAGGCCCTGCCCACTTCCCCGAGGCGTTCATCGGCCACCCCGATCACCGCGGCCTGGGCCACCGCCGGGTGCTCCATCAGCAGCCTTTCGATCTCCGCCGGATAGCAGTTGAAGCCGCCGACGATGAACATGTCCTTGAGCCGGTCGGTGATCCGCAGGTAACCGCGCTCGTCGAGCACGCCCACGTCACCGGTGTGCAGCCAGCCCTCGGCATCCACCGCCGCGCGGGTGGCCTGCGGGTCGTCGAAGTAGCCCTGCATCAGGTTGTAGCCACGGATCAGCACCTCCCCCGCCTGGCCGGTCGCCACCGGGTTGCCCGCGGCATCCACGCAGCGCACCTCGATGCCTGCCAGCGGCCGGCCGCAGGTGGTGGCCACGGTGACGGCGTCGTCGCCCGGCCGGCAGACGGTCGCCAGGCCGCAGCACTCGGTGAGGCCATAGGCGGTGACGACGCTGGAAAAGCCCAGCTCCGTGCCCATGTGCTCGACCAGCACCGGCGGTACCGAGGCGGCCCCGGTGACCGCGACACGCAGGGACGACAGGTCGAAGTCCCGCCGGCGCGGATGCTCCAGCATGGCCGAATAGAGCGCCGGCGGCCCCGGCAGGAACGTCACGCGGTCCTGCTCCACCCGGCGCAGCACGGCTTCGGCGTCGAAGGTGCGCTCCGGCAGGATGGTGGCGCCGCGGATCAGCGCGGCGAGCCAGCCGGCCTTGAAGCCGAAGCTGTGGAAGAACGGATTGACGATCAGGTAGCGGTCGCCCGCCACCAGGCCGACGATCTCGCTCCAGCTCTCGAACAGCCGCAGGTTCTGGTCATGGGCGCAAAGCACCCCCTTGGGAAAGCCGGTGGTGCCGGAGGTGAACATCAAGTCGGACGGGCTGTCGCCGTCGAGGGCGGCGATCCGCGCCTCGAGCAACGCGTCCGGCACCTGTTCGGCCAGGGCGAGGAAGCCCTGCCAGGTGCAGTCGCCGTCCCGTGCGGACTCCACCACTATGGTCTGTCTCAGGCCGTCCAGCGGCTGCTGCGCCAGCAGGTCGGGATAGTAGCTGCCGAGGAACTCGCCGATGCTGAACAGCACGCTCGCCCCGCTGCGCCTGAGGATATCCGCGGCTTCGGCGCCCTTCATACGGGTACTCAGGGGCACCAGCACGGCGCCGGCCATCAGGCTGCCCAGCGCAGCGACCAGCCACTGATGGCCGTTCGGCGCCCAGATGGCGACGCGCTCCCCCGGATCGAGCCCGAGGGCCAGCAAGGCCCGCCCGGCGACGCGGCCGAGCTGTTCCAGCTCCGCGTAGCTGATCCTGACCGCACCGTCGTCGATGGCGAGGTGCTGCCCATGACGGCGGGCGGACGCCGCCAGGGCGGCGGGAATGCTCTGTGGCTTGGCGGGCAGACTCATGGCTGGCGGTCCTGCGGGTTGGTGCTGTCATCCAGGGCCGGGTAGTCGGTGTAACCACGGGCGCCGGGCGTATAGAGGGTGGCGCGGTCGAAGCCGGCGAGCGCGCGCTGCTGCCGCAGGCGCTGCACCAGGTCGGGGTTGCCGATGAAGTGCCGGGCGAAGGACACCGCCTCTCCCAGGCCGGCCTCGATGGCCTGCGCGGCGCTGGCGCCGTCGAAGCCATCATTGAGGATCAGCGGGCCGCGGAAATGCCGGCGCACCAGGGCGAAGGCATCGAGCCCGGCCTGCGGCGAACGGCTGACCTGGACATAGGCCAGGCCCAACGGGTCCAGGGCATCGAGCAGCGCGCCATAGGTGGCGGCGGGGTCGTCGTCCCGCATGTCGTTGTAGGGGGTGCCGGGGCAGATGCGCAGGCCGATGCGGGCTGCCCCTATGGCCTCGGCCATGGCCTCGAGGGTTTCCACCACGAAGCGGATGCGCTTGTGCAGCGAGCCGCCGTAGCCGTCCTGGCGCTGGTTGCTGCAGGCCAGGAGGAACTGCATCGGCAGGTAACCGCTGCTGCAATGCAGTTCCACGCCGTCGAATCCCGCCTCGCGGGCATTCAGCGCCGCCTGCCGGTATTCCTCTACCACCTTGACGACTTCCGCGGTTTCCAGGGCTCGCGGCAGCTCCATCGGCACCATGCCGTGGCTGTCGCTATACAGGCTGCCCCGCGCGGCGATGGCCGAGGGCGCCAGGGTCTCGGCATTCGCCGCCTTGTTGTGGCGGCTGGCCACGCGGCCCACGTGCATCAGTTGCAGCACCGTGCTCGCCACGCCCTGCTGGCGCACCCGGGCGGTCACCCGGCGCCAGGCCTCGACCTGCTGCGGCGTGGCGATCCCCGGCGTGCGGCAGTAACCCTTGCCGTCCGGGCCGGGATAGGTGCCTTCGGCGATGATCAGGCCGGCATCGGCACGCTGGCCGTAGTAGAGCTCGTGCAACGCGTCCGGGGCGTCGAGGGCGTCGGCGCGGCTGCGGGTCATGGGCGCCATGACGATGCGGTTGGCCAGGCGCAGCTCGCCCAGCTGCACCGGTTCGAACAGTCTGGCGTGGCTGGCTGGGGCGAGGCTCGACATCAGCGCACCCTCACCCGGGGCGCGCTCGATCCGCGCCGCATGCGTTCGAGGAAAGCCTCCAGCGGCGCCGGCTCGGCCACTTCCAGCAGGGCATCACCGGGCTTGTCGCTCCAGAAGGCCTTCCAGCTCGGCCACAGCTCGTGCCAGGAGCCGTCATAGGGCTCGCGGCCCGGCCAGCGCATCTTCTTCTCGCCGATCGGCGGCTTGTTCAGGTCGCTGGCGTAGAGGTAGCACGGCAGGCGGCGGCGGAAGTACCAGCGGCCGTCGATGCGCTGGTAGTCGTCCCAGTAGAGCATCTGCATGATCACCCACTCGGGTCCGGCCTCGTGCTCGTTCTTCGAATAGACCACGCCGCAGGCGTTGTCCGGGTCCTTGAACTCGATGATGTGGCCGCCGATATGGTGCGAGGTGGTGCTGAACTGCAGGCGCAGGGTGTCGTCGATCCAGGCCTTGAGGTGAGCGCGGCCGACCTTGTCCTGGCCCACCTTGATGTCCTCGGGGAACAGCCCGACCCAGGCGTCCAGGTCGCGCATGTCCAGGGCCAGGGCGTACTTGGCCGGCAGCATGCGGATTTCCTCCAGGGACTCCAGGCGGTCCAGCCGGGCCTGCAATGTCTGTTCATTCATGGTGATCGCCCCTCTCAGCGCTGCGAGGAAATGTTGCCGCCGTCGACGACGATTTCCGCGGCGTTGATGTAGCTGGCCTCCTCGGACAGCAGGAAGCGCACCACGCGGCCGATCTCCTGCGCGCGGCCCAGGCGGCCGAGGAGGATGCGCCGCTCGAAATGCCCCGGCCGCGCGGCCACGATCGGCGCCAGCATCGGCGTGAGGATCTGCCCCGGGCTGGCGGGAGAATTCAGCTTGATGTCCATGGGGTCAGGCCTCGCTCGGGGTCGCGCGGATTTCGGTGGAGGTCGCCGAGGTGTAGTCGCTGGCGCCGACGTTGAGTTCGCAGGTCTTGCCGCCGTCGACCACCAGGGTCTGGCCGGTGATGTAGGACGCCTCGTCCGAGGCCAGGAAGAGGATGGCGTTGGCCACTTCCTCGGGCTCGCCGATGCGCTTGAGCGGCACGGCCCGCGCGGTGCCGGCGATGATCTGCTCGCTGCGCATCGCCTCGCGGGTGCCTTCGCTCCAGACCACCCCGGGAATCACCACATTGACGCGGATATTCTCGGGCGCTCCCTCCAGGGCCGCCGCGCGGCTGAAGTTGACCACGCCAGCCTTGGCCGCGCCGTAGGCGCTGAGGCCGGGGCTGCCGAGCAGGCCCACCACCGAGCCCATGTTGATGATGGAGCCGCCCTTGCCCTGCATCACGCGCATGGCCGCGCGGGTGCCGAAGAAGGCGACGTCCAGGCTGCCGCGCAGGCTCTTGTGCCACTCCGCGGTGGAGAGCCCAACCAACGGGCCCCAGGTGTAGTTCACGGCGTTGTTGACCATGATGTCGAAGCGGCCGAAGCGCTCCAGGGTCCTGCTCACGGCGCGATCCACGGCCTGTTCGTCGGTGACGTCGGTCTGCACCCAGTCGGCGTCCCCACCCGCTGCGCGGATCTCTGCCACCACCGCTTCCAGCGGCGCCTGGCGGCGGCCGCAGAGCATCACGCTCGCCCCCTGGGCGGCGAACATCCGCGCCGCCGCGGCGCCGATTCCCGTACCAGCACCGCTGATCAGCGCCACCTTGCCTTGCAGTCGTCCACTCATCTGGATTTGCCTCTCAATGCATCGACATGCCGCCGCTGGCGGCCAGGGTTTGTCCGGTAAAGGCGCTGGATTCGTCGCAGGCCAGGAACAGGCAGGTGCGGGCGATCTCCTCCGGCTCCAGCAGGCGTCCCAGGGGGATGGCGCGCTCCAGGGCCTGCTGCCATTCGCGGGAGATCGACTGCATCAGCGGCGTGCGGGTCGGTCCCGGGCAGATGGTGTTGACCCGGATGCCGCGCGGGCCGAGGTCGCGGGCCAGGCATTTGCCCAGGCCGACCACGGCAGCCTTGGACGCGCAGTAGGCGAGCGGCCCTTCGCCGCTGAAGGCGGACAGGCTGGCGATGTTGATGATCGAGCCGCGGCTGCCGCTGGCGATCATCAGCCGCACCGCCGCGCGGCTGCAGTAGAAGGTGCCGCCCAGGTTGATATCGACGATGCGCTGCCAGCCGGCGTCGGTGAGGTCGACGATCATGTCGGTGAACACGTCGGGCTCCGCCCCTGCCGCCAGCTGTTCATTGCGTTTCGCCAGGCGCTGCTGGTACCGGTCGAAGCCATCCCCCGGGACCTGGCCGAGGCCGGCGTTGTTGACCAGCACGTCGAGACGGCCGTAGCGCTGTTCCACCTCGGCGAACAGCCGCGCCACCGCCGCGCTGTCGGCGATGTCGCAGGCACTGGCCAGGCCGTGCTCGCGCGTCGAAAGTTCCGCCAGGGTGCGCTGCGCCGCCGCTTCATCTATATCCACCACCACCACGCTCGCCCCTTCGGCGGCGAACAGCGCCGCGGTGGCGCGCCCCATTCCCGATCCCGCGCCGGTGACCAGCGCGACCTTGCCCTTGAGCCTCATATCGCTCCCCTCTCTCTTGTCGTTGTGCAATGCCGTGTTCAGATCAGGTGCAGCTGGCTGCGGGCCTGCTCGGGCACCTCGTCGAGCTGGCGCCAGACACCGCCCTTGCACTCGAATACCTTCCGGGTCGGCGCAGGCAGCTCGGCGACATCGGTGTAGAACTGCTCGTACCACTCGCGCAGCTGGTAAACCGGGCCATCGCCGTCGCACAGCACGGGTTTGTCGATGCGGGTCTTGCTGTGCCAGATGGCCACGTCCTGGAAGAACGACTTGTGCGCCTGCTCGGCGTAGCCCTCGGCGATGGCCTGGTTCTGCGCCTCGGACAGCCCCGGCTGCTTGCGCACCTTGATGGCGTAGCGCAGCTCGAAGCTGTTGTGGTCGATCGGCACGTGGCAGTTGAGCAGCAGGGTGTCGACCGTCTGGCCACCGGCCTCGGCAGTCATCCGGGTGATGTGGTAGGCCGGCCCGAAATAGGCGCTGTCGGCGCGCAAGCCCTTGCCGAGCAGCTCGCTGTCCTCGCCCTGGAACATCTGGTAGCCGAGGTGGCCGTCGAAGGTGTTGCAGAAATAGCTGGCCGGGGAACCGTGCACCGGGCCGAAATTCGCGAAGTCGGCGAGGTTGTCCACCAGTTCGCGGCAGTTGGTCTGGATCACCATCTTGCGCATCATCCACTCGGTCCAGTCCTCCGAGTAGCAGGCTTCGATGCGCGGAACTTCCACTGCCGGGTCCGGGGCGCCGCCTTCGGCGTCGTGCCAGACGTAGAGCAGGCGGTTCTTCTCCAGGGTCGGCCAGGCCTTGACCCGCGCCCGCGCCGGCACGCGCTTGCAGTAGGGGATGGATACGCACTTGCCGTCGCTGCCCCACTTCCAATGGTGGAAGGGGCAGACCACGGCGTCGCCCTCGACGTGCCCGCCGGCCAGGTCGGCGCCCATGTGCGGGCAGTAGCCGTCGAGGATGCGCAACGCCCCGTCCTCGCCGCGAAAGGCCACGAGGCGGGTGCCGAAAATGTTCAGCGGGTGGGGTTTGCCATCGGCGTAATCGGCGGCCAGGCCGAGGCAATGCCAGCCCCGGGCGAAGCGCCTTGCGGTTCCTTGGGCGGGAGTCGACCGTTCCATGCTGCTCTCCTGAAGGGTATGGATGTCGACTCGAACTATCGGCCAACGCCGCATCCGCAACATCCCTGCCAGGGACTAGCCCACACGGGTGAGGCCTGGGGTGGAAAGCGCCGCCCCTTCGCCAGGCCCGGCTCCGCTGGTGGACCGGTGAAGCGTGGTCCACCCTACGAAAAGCGGGCCCCGTAGCCTGGATGAAATCCGGGGCCGGGGGGAGTTGTCCCCGGGTTGCATCCGGCTACCGCCCCCTCCAAACCCGCGCAGAACCAGGACCGTAGGGTGCGCCATGCGCACCGAATTCGATGCGCGGGCGTGACGCCGAGTCTGCCGACACCCTTGTCTGGTGCGCGCGGCGCACCCTACGGAGTGGCCTCCGGATAGCTGTCGAGGAATTGGCCGGCGAAGCGCTCCAGCGCAGCGGACGGCAGCCGATTGATGCCGGCGGCGCGCTTGCGCCCTCCTCCCGTTTCGAAGCCCCGACAGAAGGCATCCGCTTCCAGGCTGGCATTGGCCGGCACGCGCAGGCTGAACATCCAGTCGCCATCGGTCCTTGCGCTGAGCAGGCCGAGGGCGCGCCCTGGATCGCGCGCGGCGAGCTGGTTGGCCAGCACGCCGCTGACCCGCCGCGCCCAGGCCTCGGTCGGCAGGCGGTAGAGCGTCGCGCCATTCCCGGCGAACCAGGGCTGCAGGCCGGCCGCAGCCGCCATGTCGGCGGCGTGGCCGGCGCGCAGGCGGGCGAAGCTGGGGCTGAGCCGGATGAAGTCCAGCGGGTTCTCATAAGGCAGCAACTCCGCCGCCAGCATCACCGGATCGAAGTGCAGGTCGTCGAGGCTGTCGCCGTAGGCGTTGTAGTTCAGCAGCAGGCCCAGCTCCTCGAGTGCGCGGACGTCCTCCTCCCCTATCCCGTGCCTCGCGGCCAGGGCCCGCGCCGGCCCCGCCATGCCATCGCCGAAGGCCGCGGCTACGGCCCAGCGGTGGAATCGCCCACCCAGGTAGCGATCCACCAACAGGCTGGTGCAGACGTCCGCGGCCGTGTCGATGAAGGACTCGAAAGCCGGATGTTCCGGCAGGTCGCCGGTGAAGTGATGGTCGAAGTAGCGCACCCGGGCCCCCGCCCCGAGCAGCCGCGCGACATCCGCGCGGTTCTGCTCATGGGCGACGTCCAGCACGGTGACCCGTTCGCCGGGGCCGGCCTGCACCCGCTGCAGCAGAGCGACATCGCGCTTCACCCCGCTGACCAGGCGCACCGCCCCGTCCAGTTCCCCGGCCAGGCGCAACTGCTGCAGGGCGCAGAGGCCGTCGGCATCGCCATTGAAGGCGCAGTGATCGAGCATTTCTCCCTCCCCGCGCTCAGCGCATCAGTTCGCCGCCATTGGCGTCCAGTTGCGCACCGTTGATCGCGCTGGCGTAGTCGGACGCCAGGAACAACGCCGCGCGGGCGCATTCCTCGTCGCCCGGCATGCGCCCGCCGGGAATCCCCGCGCTGAACTCGGCGCGCACCTGCTCCTCGCTGACACCTCGCGCGGCGGCTGCCTGGCGCACATGGGCCTGCACCGGCTCGCCCCACATCCAGCCACAGGCCAGGCCGTTCACCCGCAGGCCATGCTCGGCCAGCTCGTTGGCCAGGTAGCGCACCGCCACCGTCAGGGCACCCTTGGAGATCGCGTAGGCGCCGCCGCCGGCGTAGGGCTGGTGCACGCCGAGGGTGCTGATCATGACAATGGCGCCGGCACGCTGGGCTTTCATCTGCGGCAGCACGGCGCGGGTCAGGTGCAGCGAGCCGAACAGGTTGACGTCCAGCGCCTCCTGCATCAGCTCATCGGTGCTGCCTTCCAGCGGGTCGAATCCACCGTGGGCGTAGGCGCTGTTGACCAGCGCATCGATGCGCCCGAAGCGCGCCACCGTGGCCTCGGCGAAGGCGCGACAGGCCGCCGGGTCACTCACGTCGGTGGATTTCCACAGCACCTGGCAGTCGCTGCCCAGGGCCTGGATCTTCTGTTCGGCCTCGCGCAGGCGCGCCTCGTTGCGGGCGCAGATGGCCACCGCGCGGGCGCCCTCGCGCGCCGCCTCCAGGGCCAGCTTGATGCCCATGCCCGGGCCGATGCCGGAGATCATCACCACCTTGTCTTTCAGCAACATGTTCCTGTCCTCTTGTTGTTATCGATCTGCTGTTCACAGGAGCGAGCCTGATCGCGAATACGGGGCCCCTTCGCGAGCAAGCTCGCTCCTACACAACTATTCATGCCAGGTGGCGGGCGCGGTATTCGCCGTAATCGCGTTGCAGGCGGTCTTCGTCGAGGCCGAAGGCGGCCGCGTCGTACTGGTGGGCGGCGCGCTTGTCGCGGCCGTTTTCCTTCAGCCAGGCCTCCATGGCGGCGCGCACGGCGGGCGTCAGTTCGAGCCCGGCGAAGCGGTAGATGCGCTGGACCACGCCGAGGGCATCGCTGACCGTGTCTTCGAAATGCACATCGAGGAAGGCCTCGCCGGGCGCGTCATCGCGCACCGCCATGCTGTGGCGCAGGGCGCGGGCCATGCGGCTGTTCCACTGTTCGCCGACCTGGGCCGGGTCAGCCTGGTCGCTGTAGATCTGCCAGAGGGTATGGATGAAGCTGGCCAGCGACGGAATGGTCTTGCCCGGGTCGCGGTGGGTGAGGATCACCTGGGCGCGCGGGAACACCTTGAGAAGCAATTCCAGGGTGTGCAGGTGCTGCGGGCTCTTCAGCAGCCAGCGGCGTCCGGGGGCGATGCCGCGGCGTGCCTGCTGCCATTGCAGGAACTGCAGCATCTTCTTCAGGTAGGCATAGACCTGGGTCTGGTCCTGGCGATCCAGCCAGGCGGTGTAGGCCGGCACGTTGACGTAGGAGTCCATGGCGCAGAGGAAGGAGTGTTCCATGAGCATGAACTCCTCGTCCGGCTGCTCGGCGTCCAGCGGGTGGATGGCGAGGATCTGCGGGACGAACTCGATCATCGCCGCGACCTCGGCCCGCGCCCTGCCGATCCGCTCCCCTGGCTGTTCCAGTGGTTCCCCGGGCAACGGCGCCGGATAGCGGGTTTCCCACCACTGCGCCTTGCTGAACTGCGGGTCCACCGCCAGCAGGCGCTGCAGCAAGGTGGTGCCGGTGCGCGGCAGGCCGACTATCACCAGCGGGTCGTCCACGCGCTGCTGGAGGATCTCGGGATGACGCTTGCAGTGGTCTTCGATCACCAGGCGGTTGGCCAGCTGCGCCACCAGCTTTTCCCGCAGCAGGGTGCGGCCCTGCTCGGAGAGCCGGGCTTCTTCGTGCAGGGCCCGCTCCAGCACCCGCAATGCCTCGCGGAAGTCACCTGGGCCGAAATCATCGAGGCCGCCGGCGCGGGCGCTGGCCTCGGCCAGCAGGCTGTCGAGGGCGAAATCGCCGCCCGAGGTGTTGGGATGGTTCATTGCAGCTCCTTCAGGTGGTCGAGCTTGACCACGCGGGTGGTGGGATGGACCGGACGCTCGGCACCGACCCAGCGCAGGCAGTAGGTACCGTCGGCATGGCCGGCGGTCTCCAGCCAGTTCGGCAGGCCCGGGTCGCGGCGGCTCAGCACCAGGCGCACGCCACCCCGGTCGTCCAGGCGCGCCGAGTGCTTGTTCAGGCAGATGCGGTGATGGCGGTAGTCCAGGGATTCCATCCAGTAGTTGTTGATCTGCAGGTTCCAGAAGTCGCAGTCGGGCACCTGGTCGACTTCGATCAACAGCGCCTCGTCGTCCGCCAGGGACCAGTAACCGTGGTAGTAGAAGATGTTCGGGTCGCCGCCCACGGCCTGGCACAGGGCCTGGTCCGCCGGTGGCAGCTGATTGGTATGGGCCTGGTAGCCCTGGGCCCAATCGGCGAACAGCCGGGCGGTGTTCTCGACGAAGCTGGCGACCCGCCCGAGGCTCTGGTGCAAGCGCTCGGCGCTCAGGGGGTCCGGTTGCTGCTGGCTGTCCAGGCGCTCGATGCGCAGTTGCGCGGGCTGCTCGCTGGCGCGGTCGAGGAAGGTCTGGCGCACGATCAGCGCATTGCTCTCGGGCTCCAGGCGCACCCAGTTGCCGCTGGCGGGGCGCTCCTGGCCGAGGATGATCTCGAAGCTGCCATCGGCCTCCAGCTGCAGCTGGCTGGCGTCGAGAAAGCCGGTCTGGATCATCTTGCCGTCGCTTTCGTAGCCGCCCTTCTGGGTGCCGAAGCTGAGGTAGGACACGCTGCCGCGACGGCCGCTGACACGGTACTGATGCTGGCCGTTGAGGCGTGCGTACTGGTACAGGTTGTCCGGGTTGTCGGCGCCGATCTTGGCCGTCTCGTGGGACGGCGAGAAGAAGCCGGGAAAGTCCGGGTCGGCGAACTCCAGGTGCATTTCCAGGGCGATGCGCAGCAAGCGGGTGAGGTAGCGGAAACCCTCCGCCCGGGTCTGCGCATCGGCGGGTGCTTCCGCCCGCAGGATCTGCTCGCCGCAGCGCTTGAGCTGGTCGCAGAAATCGCTCCAGACCTGCCCGGTCACTACCTGCTGTTCGATTCCATCTGTCGACATTTCGGTCTCCTCTGGTCCGGCGGAACGCCCCGCCGCTTGAGGCACCTTAGGGAGGCGGAGGGCCCGGATTCTTCGTCTGAGCGGACTAAACAGGGGATGGGCGACTTCGTAGGATGGGTGGAGCAACGCGATACCCATCCTACGGATAAGCGACGCGCGGGGGTTCTAGTCCACCCGGACGA
The DNA here is from genome assembly GCF_042656385.1 of Pseudomonas sp. GCM10022186. Lineage (NCBI taxonomy): Bacteria > Pseudomonadati > Pseudomonadota > Gammaproteobacteria > Pseudomonadales > Pseudomonadaceae > Pseudomonas > Pseudomonas sp. GCM10022186. The sequence continues at coordinate 9,076 of NZ_JBHSOU010000047.1, read as the reverse complement.
GGAAGCCGGCGCGGCGTGCGCGGAGCATCGGCCGGATCGGCGCCGCGCGGTGCGGCGCCCGTTTCCGAGGAATCCCCGATGCATGACGAAAAGAACCTGGTCCGCTCGCTGACCGTGGACATCGCCGCCCCCGCCGAGCTGGTCTGGTCGGTGCTGGTCGACCTCACGCGCTATCCCGAATGGAACCCCTTCACCGTCAAGGTGGAGTCGAGCTTGCGCCTGGGCGAGCCGGTGAACCTGTACCTGCCCAATCCCGCCAGCCCCGGCGAGCTGGTGCACGTGGTCGAGCAACTGGTGGCCTTCGAGCCGGCGCGCCTGCTGTCCTGGGAAATGTTCGCCAGCGCCAGCAACCCCGACGCCGCGCGTCGCGACCAGGTGATCGAAGCCACCGGCGCGGCGAGCTGCCGCTACTACACCACCGACCAGTTCCTCGGCCCGACTGCCGACCAGGTGATGGAACTGCACGGCCCCTGGGTCAAGCAGGGCTTCGATGCGGTGGCCCTGGCGGTGAAGGCGCGGGCCGAATCCCTGTTCGCCGCCAGCCGCTGAAACCTTGTCCGGTCGGACGAAGAACCCGGAGCAACGCATTCCCTACCGTGGAAAAAAGCCGGCCCGCTCCATGCGGCGCCGGCCCCAACCAACGGAGGCAAGCGATGCTCACACACCTAGAACGGCTGGAAGCGGAAAGCGTCCAGATCATCCGCGAAGTGGTCGCCGAGTGTGAAAACCCGGTGATGCTCTACTCCATCGGCAAGGACAGCGCGGTGATGCTGCACCTGGCGATGAAGGCTTTCGCACCGGGCAAGCCGCCCTTCCCCCTGCTGCACGTGGACACCACCTGGAAGTTCCGCGAGATGATCGACTTCCGCGACCGGACCGCCCAGCGCCTCGGCCTGGAGCTGCTGGTGCACGTCAACCCGGAGGGCGTCGAGCGCGAGATCAACCCCTTCACCCATGGCTCGGCGCTGCACACCGACATCTGGAAGACCCAGGGCCTGAAGCAGGCCCTGGACCTGCACGGCTTCGATGCGGCCTTCGGCGGGGCGCGGCGCGACGAGGAAAAATCGCGGGCCAAGGAACGGGTGTTCTCGATCCGCTCCGAGCAGCACCGCTGGGACCCGAAGCAGCAGCGCCCGGAGTTGTGGCGCCTGTACAACACGCGCAAGCGCAAGGGCGAGAGCCTGCGGGTGTTCCCGCTGTCGAACTGGACCGAGCTGGACATCTGGCAATACATCTACCTGGAGCAGATCCCCATAGTGCCGCTGTATTTCGCCAGCGAACGCCCGGTGGTGCGCCGTGACGGCACCCTGATCATGGTGGACGACGAACGCCTGCCGCTGCTGCCCGGCGAGACGCCGGAACTGCGCAAGGTGCGCTTCCGCACCCTGGGCTGCTACCCGCTCACCGGCGCCATCGACAGCGAGGCCGACAGCCTGCCGGCGATCATCCAGGAAATGCTGGTGAGCCGGACCTCGGAACGCCAGGGCCGCCTGATCGACAGCGATTCGGCCGGCTCCATGGAGAAGAAGAAGCAAGAGGGGTACTTCTGATGAACGCGATATCCAACCTGGACCAGTACCTGCAGCAGCAACAGCGCAAGGACCTGCTGCGCTTCATCACCTGCGGCAGCGTCGACGACGGCAAGAGCACCCTGATCGGGCGCCTGCTCTACGAAACCAAGGTGCTCTTCGAAGACCAGCTCGGCCAGCTGGAAGCGGACTCGAAGAAGCTCGGCACCCAGGGCGGCGAGTTGGACTTCGCCCTGCTGGTGGATGGCCTGGCCGCCGAGCGCGAACAGGGCATCACCATCGATGTCGCCTACCGCTTCTTCGCCACCGACAAGCGCAAGTTCATCGTCGCCGACACCCCCGGCCACGAGCAGTACACCCGCAACATGGTCACCGGCGCCTCCACCGCCGACCTCGCGGTGATCCTCATCGACGCTCGCCAGGGCCTGCTGCCGCAGACCCGCCGGCACAGCTACCTGGTGTCCCTGCTGGGCATCCGCCAGGTGCTGGTGGCGGTGAACAAGATGGACCTGATGGACTATTCGGAAACGGTGTTCCGCGATATCGAGGCCGAGTACCGCGATTTCGCCGCCAGGCTCGGCCTGACCGACATTCAGTGCATCCCCCTTTCCGCGCTCAAGGGCGACAATCTGCTGGAGCGCAGCGCCGAGATGCCCTGGTACCAGGGCCCCAGCCTGCTGCAGCACCTGGAAAGCGTGCCCCTGGACGACAGCCGGGCGAGCCGCGCGCCCTTCCGCCTGCCGGTGCAGTGGGTCAACCGGCCCAACCTCGACTTTCGCGGTTACTCGGGCAACGTGGCCGCCGGCAGCATCCGCGTTGGCGACCCCATCCGCGTGCTGCCTTCGGGCAAGCAGAGCCGCGTGAGCGGCATCCTCGGCCTGGCCGGCGAACAGCAGGAAGCGCTCTGTGGCCAGGCGGTGACCCTGACCCTGGAAGACGAGATCGACATCAGCCGCGGCGACCTGATCGCCCTGGCCGATGCGCCGCCGGCGGTGGCCGACCAGTTCGAGGCGACCCTGGTATGGATGGGCGAGGAGCCCATGCTGCCCGGCCGCCCCTACCTGATGAAGATCGGCAGCCGGACCCTGGGCATGAGCTGCGCCACCCTCAAGCACAAGGTCGAGGTCAACAGCCTGGAGCAGCTGGCGGCCAGGACCCTGGAGCTGAACGAGATCGGCGTGTGCAACCTCGGCCTGGACCAGCCCATCGCCTTCGATCCCTACGGGGACAACCGCGATACCGGCGGCTTCATCGTCATCGACCGGCTGACCAACCAGACCGTGGGCGCCGGCATGCTGCACTTCGCCCTGCGCCGGGCGCAGAACGTGCACTGGCAGGCCATCGACGTCGACGGCCAGGCCCGGGCCGCGCTGAAGGGGCAGACCGCCCGCGTGCTCTGGTTCACCGGACTCTCCGGGGCGGGCAAGTCGACCATCGCCAACCTGGTGGAGCGCAAGCTGCACGCCCTGGGCAGGCACACCTACCTGCTCGACGGCGACAACGTGCGCCACGGCCTGAACCGCGACCTGGGCTTCAGCGAGGCCGACCGCGTGGAGAACATCCGCCGGGTGGCCGAAGTGGCGCGGCTGATGCTGGATGCCGGGCTGATCACCCTGGTGTCCTTCATCTCGCCGTTCCGTGCCGAGCGGGAACTGGCCCGCAGCCGGGCCGGCGAAGGCGCCTTCCTGGAGATCTTCATCGACACACCGCTGGAACTGGCCGAGCGGCGCGACCCCAAGGGCCTGTACCAGAAGGCCCGCCGCGGTGAACTGAAGAACTTCACCGGCATCGACTCGCCCTACGAGCCGCCGCTGGCGCCGGATATCCACATCGACACCAGCCGCGAGTCGGCGCAAGCGGCCGCCGAGCGCATCGTCGAGTACCTGCTGGGGCTCTGACGACATCACCGACGGTGAGGCACTCCGTAGGAGCGAGCTCTGCTCGCGAAGGCTCCGCGCTCGAGCATTCGCGAGCAAAGCTCGCTCCCACAAGGTTTCAGCGCCGGGAAACCGAGAGCAAGCAGGCTCGCACCTAGGCCGAACGGACGATTTATCCACAGCCCCGACGGCCAATACTCGGCCCATCCAGCCCGACAACCACAACAAGCGAGGCGCGGATGCACAACCTCGAACACGCCCACGAACTGGCGGGGATCGGCGCCCGCGAACTCAGCGAACTGCTGGCCCTGACCTATCGCGGCCCATTGGAGCCCACTCCCTGGGCGAGCCTGCTGGAAGCGCTGCGCCAGCGCCTGGACGCGAGTTTTCTCACCCTGGTGCTGCGCAACCCCGCCCACGAGCGGCCGGGGCTGATCGTCAACGCCTCGATCCATGGGCCGCACCTGCCGGGCGAGCCCTCCTACAGCGAGCACTACTACTCGATCTGCCCCTTCCTCGACTGGCCCGCCGACCAAGTGGCCAGCGCCGACGAAGTCATGGGCAGCGACGCCTGGCAGGCCCACGACTTCTACCGCAACTACCTGCAGCCCCTCGACCTGCGCTACGTGCTGGTGGCCAACATGCGCACCGCCGCCGGCATGCACTGCGCGCTGTTCGCCTGCCGTGGACACAACGGCCAGGACTTCGACGCCGGCGAGATGGCGCTGATCCGCCTGCTGCAACCCCACCTGCAACAGGCAGTGGACCTGCATTCGACGGTGGACGAACTGGATTCGGAGCGCCTGCTCTATGCCGCCACCATCGACAGGCTGCTGGTGGGCACCGTGATCCTCGACGAAGCCGGCAAGGTGATGCGCAGCAACCAGGCGGCGCAACGCCTGTTCGCCGCCCGTGATGGCGTCGAATGCCGGCAGGAGAAGCTCCATGCCTTCGCCGGCCAGGACAATCGCAACCTGCAACGGGCCATCCTCGCCGTGCTGCAGCACCACCAGCACGGCAAGGACGACTGCGTCGAGGTGCTGACCCTGGCGCGCCCCACGGGAGAAGTGCCGCTCAATGTGCTGCTGCGCCCCATCGCCCTGAACTACGAAGGCCAGGGCACCGACAGGAGGCCAGCGGTGGCGGTATTCATCCGCGACCCGAGCGATTCGCCGCAGGCCTCGCGACGCCTGTTGCGCAGCCTGTTCCAGCTGACCCGCACGGAAACCGAAGTGGCGATGCTGATGATGGACGGCCTGACCCTCGACGAAAGCGCCGAACGCCTCGGCGTGTCACGCAATACCGTACGCGCGCACCTGCGCGGCGTGTTCGCCAAGACCGGCGCGACCCGCCAGGCGCAACTGGTGAAGACCCTGCTCAACAGCGTCGCCTCGCTGGCCTGAACGAGTCTCCGTGCGGTAATCGATGCAAATGGAGCAACTGATCCGGCTTTTTCTGGATCACCGACTGGCTCGTGATAAAACGCCTAGCCCGTTCGAACGATGAGCGGGTCGACCATCCGGGCAAGGCTGTATGCCCGGACCAGCCGATGTCTCGCAACGGCGCACGACTCATGCGACGCGTGAAGGGTGAATAACAACTATGAATGCATCCGACTTTTCCCTCGATGATCTCAGCCAGCTCATCGAGGAGATCTACCAAGGGGCCCGTGAAGAACTGCCCTGGCAGCGCAGTCTCGAGACGCTGCGAACGGTACTGCGGGCCAACTACGTCACCCTGATCCTGCGCCCCAGCGCACCGGGAGACCCGGGCTTCATGGTCAACGCGGGCCCTGTCGAGACCTGGGCGATATCCGCCTACAGCGACACCTACTATGCCCTGGACCCCTTCGTCGGCCTGCCGGAAGGCGAAGTCCATACCGTGGCTGAACTCCTCGGCGAGGAGCGCTGGCGCCAATCGGCCTTCTATCTGAACTTCAATGCGCCACTGGATGTGTTCCATATCATGGGCGCCGACCTGCACATGCCGGATGGCATCGAATGCCGTCTGCGTATCTGCCGGCCCCACCAGGGGCGCCCGTTCAATGCCCAGGACAAGGCCTTCTGTGCACGCCTGCTGTCGCACCTGCAGCGGGCCGTCAACCTGCACGGCCAGCTCAAGCGCAGCGAAGTCCAACGCCAGCTCTACGCCTCGGCCGTCGAGCGCATGCAGATCGGTACCATCATCCTCGACAACAATCTCCAGGTGCTGGAGACCAACCAGGCCGCCTGCGAACTGCTGGGTGAGAACGATGGCCTGAGCCTGTCCAGCGGACGCCTCGGTGCGACCTACCGGCGCGACAACCAGGCCTTGCAGCGCCTGGTCAGGCTGGCCCTGGAAGAGCGCCAGAAGGCAGGCCCGCAGATCGCCGAGGCCATCACCCTGCAGCGGCCCTCCGGCCGCAGCAGCCTGGGCGTGGTGGTGCAAAGCCTGCCGCGGGAGGAAAGCCTGGAAGGCAGGCACCCGGCGGTGGCGGTGTTCCTGCGTGATCCGGAGCGCAGGGCCCCCGTGCAACAGCAGCCGCTGCGCCAACTGTTCGGTTTCACCCCCGCCGAGGCCGCCCTGGCCATCCAGCTGGCCCATGGCGACACACTGGATGAAGCCGGTGCCCGCCTGAACATCCGGCGCAACACGGTGAAGGCCCACCTGCGGGCGATCTTTTCCAAGGCCGGCGTCACCCGCCAGAGCGAGCTGGCCTACGTCCTGCACAACAGTGTGGCGGTGCTGGGCGGCAGTGCGGCGGACGCTGGAAGCTAGAGGGGTCTGTAGATCGGTTGTGGGGGCGAATTCATTCGCGAACCGGACCGCAGGTTCGGCCTGAGCGTCAGATTGGGGCTGCTGCGCAGCCCTTGGCGAATGAATTCGCCCCCACAGAAAAACCGTTCGATGCCTAGCCTGACGCCGTGCCTACCGCCCTACCCCGCCAGGTTGCGCAGGGCGTCCTTGGTCACCTTGCCGGCCGCATTGAGCGGCATGGCGTCGACCAGCAGCGCGCGACGGGGCACCTTGTAGTTGGCCATCTGTTCGCGGCACCAGGCCAGGAAGGCCCGGGTGTCCACCGACTGTCCCGCGGCGGGTAGCAGGAAGGCCATGGCCACTTCGCCCAGGCGCTCGTCGGGAATGCCGATGACCGCGGCCTGGGCCACCCCCGGATAGCGCAGGATGACCTGCTCGATCTCCGCCGGATAGACGTTGAAGCCGCCGGTGATGAACATGTCCTTGAGCCGGTCGGTGATGCGCAGGTAACCATCCTCGTCGAGCACGCCGACATCGCCGGTGTGCAGCCAGCCCTCGGCATCGATGGCCTCGGCCGTGGCCTCGGGGTTGTTGAAGTAGCCCTTCATCAGGTTGTAGCCGCGTACCAGCAACTCCCCTGGCTCGCCGGGCGGCACCGGGTTGCCGGCACCATCCACGCAACGGACCTCCACATCGGGGAAAGCACGGCCCGAGGTGGTGGCCACCCGCTCGGCGGCATCCCCCGGTCGGCAGATGGTGACGAAGCCGCAGGCCTCGGTGAGGCCGTAGGCGGTGACTATGGTCTCGAAGCCCAGCTCGCTGCCCATGCGCCGGACCATTTCCACCGGCACCGAGGCGGCGCCCGTCACCGCCACGCGCAGGCTGGACAGGTCGTAGTCCCGGCGACCGGGGTGGCTGAGGATCGACTGGTACAGGGTCGGCGGGCCGGGCAGCACGGTGACGCGCTCGCGGGCGACGCGCTCCAGCATCACCGGCACATCGAACACCTGCTGCGGCAGGATGCAGCAGCCGCGCATCAGCGCCGCCAGCCAGCCGGCCTTGTAGCCGAAGCTGTGGAAGAAGGGGTTGACGATCAGGTAACGGTCCCCGGCGCGCAGGCCGACCATGGCGCTCCAGTCGCGGACGATGCGCAGGTTCTGGCCATGGGCGGTCATCACGCCCTTTGGCTTGCCGGTGGTGCCGGAGGTGAACAGCAGGTCCGACAGGCTGTTCTCGTGCACCTCGCTCTCGCGCACCGCGAGTTCCGCAGGAGAGACCTCGGCGCCGAGGGCCAGGAAGGCGTCCCAGCCCAGACAGCCGATGGCCTCGCCGCGCAGGCAGACGCGATGGCGGAGGTCCGGCAGCGCCTCGCCGGCCAACAGCGCCGGGTAGTCGGTGCCGAGGAATTCGCCGATGACGAACAGCAGCCGGGCACCGCTCTCGCGCAGGATGAAGCCGGCCTCGGCACCCTTCATCCGGGTGTTCAACGGCACCAGCACGGCGCCGACGCTTTGCAGGGCGACAGCGGCGACTATCCACTCGTGGATGTTCGGTGCCCAGATGGCGACCCGCTCGCCGACCTGCAGCTCCAGCGCCAGCAAGGCACGGGCGGCCTGGCGGCGCAGCTGGTCGAGGCGCTGGTAGCTGATGCGGGTGCTGTCGTCCTCGATGGCCATCGACTCGCCGTAACGGGTCGCGGCGGCGGCCAGCAGTTCAGGAATGGTCAGGGCGCTTTCCAGGTCGGTCATGGGCTTTTCTCGGGGCGCAACGGGACAACGGCCGGGAAGACCCGGCCGTGGTGGGAATCTGAAATCAGGCTTGCGGCGGCGCGAAGCGGCGGCCGGCGGAGAAGCCGCCGTCCACGGCGATCATCTGGCCGCTGACGAAGGAGGAATCGTCGGAGGCGAGGAACAGCGCCACGCCGGCCACCTCCTCCGGCTGCCCGGCCCGGCACAGCATGTGCTGCGAAGCGAAATAGGCGTGGAACTCCTTCTGCTCCTTGACCATCTGCGTCATGGGGGTATCGATCAGGCCCGGGCACAGGCCGTTGACGCGGATGTTGGCGTAGCCGTAGTCGATGGCCATGGAGCGGGTGAGCTGGCTGATACCGCCCTTGGCAGTGTTGTAGGCGGCGTTGCCGTCGCAACCCTGGAGGCCGAAGATCGAGCCGAAGTTGATGATCGAGCCGCTGCGCTGGGCGATCATCTGCGGCACCACATGCTTGCTGGTCAGCATGCTGCCGGTGAGGTGGCTATCCAGCACCCGGCGCCACTCCTCGGTGCTGGTCTCGGTGATGCTGCCACGGCTGGCGATGCCGGCGGCGTTGACCAGGGCGTCGATGCGGCCGAAGCGGGCGATCACGTCCTGCATCACCTCCTGGACCCTGGCCTCGTCGCGCACGTCCAGGGTCATGAACAGCGGCGCGGGCTGCAGGCCTTCCAGGCTGGCGACCGCATCGGCACGCGGCTCGCCGAGATCCAGCCCGACCACCTGCGCGCCTTCCTCGGCGAAACGGCGTACACAAGCCAGACCGATACCCGATGCACCGCCGGTGATGACGGCGACCTTGTTCGCAAGACGTGCCATGGTGATTCCTCGCTCTTGTTCTAATGGGAGTGGAGCCTGCGTCGCAGTCTAACCCCGGTGGGTCAGCCTGTTGATCGTCCGTTGGGACTACGCCCTGGCGCATTGTGGGAGCGATTTCAATCGCGAAAGCCGCATAGCGGCCGTAGGGTGGATCACGCTTTACCGATCCACCACCGACGCCCACCGGAAACACCCCCGGTGGAAGTGAAAAGCGACTTCCACCCTACACACTGCGCCACCGGGTGATCGAGTAGGAGGTGGGGTCGCCCCCACCGTCCTCTCACACCACCGTACGTACGGTTCCGTATACGGCGGTTCAGGTCATACGGCTAAGCCGATTGATCGTAT
>NZ_JBHSOU010000046.1:0-603 GCF_042656385.1 Pseudomonas sp. GCM10022186 | reverse complement strand
CCCTTGCCGGTGGCACCGAGGGAGCCGTACAGCTCGACTTTCAGGCTTTCGGTGTCGGCCAGCAGGTTTTCCCGGCGCAGGCCGTCGACGAAGCGTGCGGCGGCACGCATCGGGCCCACGGTGTGGGAGCTGGAGGGGCCGATGCCGATCTTGAACAGGTCGAAGACGCTGAGGGACATGTCGCGCTCCTGAGCTCGCGCTCGGCTTTTCTTATTAATCAGCGTAGACAGCGCGGCGGATCGGGCGCCAAGGCCCGACCGCCGAAACGTTGCCCGGAGCCTCGTGGGGGCGAATTCATTCGCTGAGCAGGCCGCAGGCCTGCCCGACGGAGTGTTCAGGGGCTGCTGCGCAGCCCTTGGCGAATGAATTGGCCCCTACCGAGGCCTTCCGGCTCGACTGTCAGGCGTCCTGGTAGGCCTCGATGGACGGGCAGGCGCAGACCAGGTTGCGGTCGCCGTAGACGTTGTCCACGCGGCCCACCGGCGGCCAGTACTTGCCTTCCACCAGGCTGGCGACGGGGTACACGGCCAGTTCGCGGCTGTAGTGGTGGGTCCACGCGCCGACCAGTTCCTGCGCGGTGTGCGGGGCGTTCTTCAGCGGATT
>NZ_JBHSOU010000045.1:0-1530 GCF_042656385.1 Pseudomonas sp. GCM10022186 | reverse complement strand
GCCCTTGGCGAATGAATTCGCCCCTTCTATGAAGCTCTCGGTGTCAAGGGCTGCTCCGCCGATTCGGACTTGAGGGTTCGCATCAACGCAGCGGGGTACGCTGTCCGTGAGACCTGGCGTCTCACCACCTTCTATCCGCTGGTCACCGGGACCAACACGATCCTGCTTGCGCGTTGCGCTCAGGCATACCCCTGTGCACCCCACCCTGTCTACACGATCGGTCATCGTGTTGATGACCCGGGCGAATTACGGGCGGGTTGACTGCGTCACGCTTTCATCGCGGCTCTTTGGCGGGCGAGGGCTTTCAGGACACGGCTTTCAGGGTCGCCCCCGCTGGCAGCTCACCGTGTTCCAGATAGCGCCACAGGGCGATCACCAGTCGCCGTGCCAGGGCTACGATTGCCACCCGTCGACTGCGGCGGCCATCACCGCCGGCCTTCTTGGCAAACCAGTGACTGAGGGCGCTATCGGGCTGATAACGCAGCCAGAGCCAGGCCTGCTCGACCAGCAGGGCGCGGACCCGGGGATTACCCTGCTTGCTGATGCCCTGGTCGACCCGCAGCGTGCCGCTGTCGTAGGGCGCGGGCACCAGGCCGACGCAGGCCCCCAGTTGGCGGCGGTTGCGAAAGTGCCGCCAGAACAGCTCCAGCACCAGTTGCCGGGCGCCCACTGTCCCGATGCCGCGCAACTGGGTCAGGCGCGCCACCTGTTCGGTCTGCCGGGTGCCCAAGCGCTGCGCATGTTCGCGTTCGAGCTGCCGCAGCTGTGTCCGGGCGTCCTGCCAGCGTTGCAGCTCGCGTTGCAGCCGAGCCTGCAGCGCTGCGCCCAGCGGCTGCCCGGCCCAGTCCTGCAACCGGCCCTCGGCCAGTTGCTGCCGCCCCGCGCGGTCCAGGCGGGTCCAGCACCCCACAGTGGCCAGCAGCTTTTCGATCCGGTTGCGGTGCTGCTGCAGCTCGCGCTGCAACTGCTGGCGCTCACGGCCCCAGTGGCGGCGGTCCTCGTCCTCGACGCGGGGCGCGCGCACCACCTGAAAACGCCGCCGGTCGCCGCGCAGCCAGGCCAGCAGCGCCTCCACCAGGCGCAGGGCATCCAGCCGGTCGGTCTTCGCCCGCCGCAACCGGCGCTCCATCAGCAGGCTCGCCGGGTCGATGACCAGCGTTTCCACCCCGCGTGCCTGGAGCGCCCGCTGCAGCCAGAAGCCATCCTGGCCGGCCTCGTACACCACGACCACTGTGACGGACTGCGGCAGCGCCCAGCGCGCTCGCGCGGCCTCGATCTGCTGCACGACCTGCTCCAGGCGCGCCAGCGGCTGCGGCGCATCAGCCGTCTGCAGCCGAGGGTTACGCCGGGCATCGCTCAGCGCCACTTTCCAACAGGCCTTGGCCAACTCCAGTGCCACCGCCAGGACCGGTTCATTCGCACTATGCTGTTCAACGTAGGCCGTCCGCATGTCGATTCCTCCTCTGGGCCAAACCTTCTATCCCCCGGATTAAGAATCGGCGTGCGGGCGGCCTTTGCATAGGATCTACA